>CAZYWK010000021.1:18194-50380 GCA_964651825.1 uncultured Ilumatobacteraceae bacterium
CTCGCCCGACCTGAACTCGCCCGACCTGAACTCTCGCTCCGAACATGACCTTCCCCCCGACATGACGTCGCCTGCCGAACCCACCAACGAGCCTGGCGAGCGGACGGCCGTCCGACGCCTCGGGCTCGCCGCGGGGGTGATCGTCGCCCTCGTGGCGATGGTGTTGCTGTCGCTCGGCAGCGAGGGGCCGCTGACGCCGCTGAAGGCGATCATCCTCGGCGCCGTCGAAGGGTTCACCGAGTACCTGCCGGTGTCGTCGACCGGCCATCTGCTGGTGACCCAACGCCTCCTCGACCTCGGCGAGGGTGCTGGCAAGGAGGCCGCCGACACCTACGCGATCGCCATTCAGCTCGGAGCGATTCTCGCCATCGTCGTGCTGTACTGGCGGCGCCTCGAGCAGGTGGCACTGGGGGTGGTGGGGCGAGACGTCGACGGCCGCCGCCTGCTCGGTCGCCTGATCATCGCCTTCGTGCCCGCCGCGATCGTCGGGTTGGCCGCCAGCGACACGATCAAGGAGAGGTTGTTCGGACCGTGGCCGGTGGTCGCCGCGTGGCTCGCCGGAGGCGTGTTCCTCGTGTGGTGGAACCCCCGACCGGGACGGATCGAACTCACGCAGTTCACGGTCCGGCACGTGGCGATCATCGGCGCGGCGCAGATCATCGCCATGTGGCCGGGGATGAGCCGCAGCCTCGTCACGATCGCCTCGGCGTTGGCGATCGGTGCGACGATGGCAGCAGCGGTCGAGTTCAGCTTCCTGCTCGGCTTGGCGACGCTCTCGGCGGCCACACTGTTCGACCTGGCCAAGGACGGCGGGACGCTGCTCGACGAGTACGGGTGGCGCACCCCGCTGCTCGGTGGGATCGTCGCGTTCGTCACCGCGGTGGTCGCCGTGCGCTGGCTCGTGACGTTCCTCCAGACGCGCCCGCTGTCGATCTTCGGCTGGTACCGCATCGGCATCGCGGCCACGACCATCGCCCTCATCGCCGTCGGCGCGGTCTGACCCGACGTTCTCGGTCAGATTCGTCCCGGCTTCCGACAGGAATCCGACCGAAAAGCGGGGTGCGGTGCTCAACCCTCCTGGAGGGCGGCGAGCTCGAGCCATGTGGTTTCGTGCTCGTCGAGCTCGCGCTGGGCGGCGGTGAGCTCGGCACCGACCGCCGAGAGCTCGGCGTGGTCGGTGAGCCCGACGAGACGGGCGGTCAGCTCATCGACGCGCTGCTGCGCCTTGGTCATCGCCCGTTCCGTCTCGCGCAGCCGCCGCCCGATCGTCGACGGGCTCGGTCCACCCGGCCGCGCGGTCTTCGGCGTTCGAGGAGCTGGAGTCGCCACGGCGGCTGCAGGGGCGGGCGTGGTGGACCGCCGCTCGTCGAGCCAGCCAGACACGCCGCCCGGGACGCGACGCACGGTGCCGCCGGGGTCGATGGCGAGCACGTGGTCGGCCACGCGGTCGAGAAAGGCGCGGTCGTGGCTGGCGACGACGAGCGCGCCGGGCCAGTCGTCGAGGAACGACTCGAGCGCGCGCAGCGTGTCGAGATCGAGGTCGTTGGTCGGCTCGTCGAGGATCAGCAGGTTCGGCTGCGTCGCCAGCACCATGACGAGCTGGAGTCGCCGACGCTCCCCACCCGACAGCATCCGCACCGGCGCGTACTGCGCCGTCGTGTCGAACCAGAACCGCTCCAGCAGGGCACGGTCCTGGAAGTCGGGCTCGCGGTGCGGGCCGGCGACCAGCTTGCGGACGATCGCGTCGGGTGGGAGGTCCGACGAGTGCTGATCGGCGAAGCCGACGACCACCGTCTTGCCGCGGCGCACCGTTCCGGCTGCCGGATCGCGACGCCCCGCGATGATGTCGAGGAGCGTGGACTTGCCAGAGCCGTTCGGACCGACGACGGCGAGCCGAGCGCCCGGCTCGATCGTGAGGTCGACGCCCTCGAACACCATGTGCTCGCCGAAGCGCTGGGCGACGCCTTCCAGCTCGACCACCTGGTTGCCCAGGCGAGCGGTGCCGGCGCCGAGGGTCAGGTCGTGGTCGCGCACGCCCGGCGCGTCCGGTCCGCCGCTGACGATCTCGTGCGCGCTCCGCAGGCGCGCCTTGGGCTTCGTCGAGCGGGCCGGCGCGCCCCGACGCAGCCAGGCGAGCTCCCTGCGGGCGAGGATCTTGCGCGTCGACTCCTCCTTCGCCTCGCGCTCGATCCGCTCGGCGCGAGCGTCGAGGTAGGTGGCATACGCGCTCGATCCCGCGACGGCGTGGTGGACGAAGCACCGGCCACCGTCGAGCTCGACCACCCGGCTCGCTCCGACCGCCGTGGTGAGGCGGTCGAGGGCGTGGCGATCGTGTGTCACGAGCACGAGAGCGGACTTCATCGCCACGAGCCGCGACTCCAGCCACTCGATCGCTTCGAGGTCGAGATGGTTGGTCGGCTCGTCGAGCACGACCATGTCGTCATCGCCGTGCTCGTCGTCGGCGAGCACCTTGGCGAGCGCGACACGCTTGGCCTGCCCGCCCGAGAGCTCGTCGGTCGGCCGGTCGAACAGCGGGAGCACACCGAGCGACGTCGCGGTCGCGGCCACCTCCCAGCCGTCGCCGAGCACCTCGGCGACCGTACCCGGGGGGAGCGTCGGGTCCTGTTCGAGCGACGCGATCCGCACCCCTCGACCGAAGCGCACCGCCCCGTGGTCGGGGTCGAGCGCACCCGTGAGGATGCGCAGCAGTGTGGTCTTGCCGGAGCCGTTGACCCCGACGACGGCGACCCGGTCACCGGTCGAGATCGTGAGGTCGACGTCGGCGAACAGCGTCTTGTCGGGCTGGCTCATCCCCACTCCGGCCACGTCCACGCAGATCACGCCACGACGCTACGGCCGCTCCGGCACTCCGGAGCGCCCTCCAGACGCGGATCTGGGTCGAATTCCCGACCCAGGCGGTGGGGAACTCGACCCAGATCGGGGGAGCGAACTTCAGCCCTCGGTGGTGGGCGGCGTCTCGGCGGTGCCGGAGTCGGTGGAGTCGGTGGTGCCGGACTCGGGAGCCTCGCCCGGGGCACCGTGGCGACCGCCGCGGCCCGGGCCGCGACCCTCGCCGCCCTCACCGTTGCCGAACACGCCCCCGAACGTGCCGTCGAAGGACTTGTTGATCAGCTCGGTGATCCGTGTCTCGAGCTCGGCCTTGCGGGTCGCCGCCTCCTCCTCGGTGAGGTGGCCGTTAGCGACCGCCTCGTCGATGCGCTCGCTGCCCTCGGCGACGAGCGTGTCGATCAGCTCCTGCACGTCGATGCCCTGGGCCTCGGCGATGTCGGCCAGGCTCGAGCCCGATCGCAAGTCTTCGAACAGTGTCGACACGTCGATGCCGAGCGTCTCGAGCACTTCACCGTCGAACGGGAAGCCGCCGCCGGCGCGCCCCCGACCGTGTCCGAAGTCGCCGCCGCGACCGGCCCCACCGGTCATCGTCCCTGCCAGTTGGGTGGCAACGGCGTCGGCCTGCTCGGCCGTGATCGTGCCATCGTCGACGAGCGGCTGAAGGCTCTCACGGAGCTTCGCTTCGCGGGCGGCCTGCCGCTCCTCGGAGTTGGCAGGTGGAGCGGGTGCGGTCTCCGTGTCGCCGGTGGTCGGTGCGGCCGGATCGGTGGTGGTCGGCTCGCTCGTCGGTGTCTCGTCGGTCTGCGCGACGACGGCGCTCGGCGACACGGCGCTGGTGAGCCCGGGCACGCCGAACACGAGACCGGCGGCAGTCCCGCCGAGCAACCCGGCAGCGAGGCCGACGGTCAGTCCGCGTCGGCGCGGGGTGGAGGTCGGCATCGCCGCCCGATCGGCCGCGGCATCGGGCAGCGCCGGCGGGGGAAGCGTGCGGCCGGTGACGGCCGGGTCGTGGTTCGGCTGGGGGTCGGTCTCGTGGTCCATGGAACGCGGGGTCCTTTCGGGGCCGGTGTGCGTGACGTGTTCGGTGGATCTTCAAGGGGACGACATCGACCCCTCGATGCACGGAACACGACCGAACCAAGAACGAGGTGAGAAGGAAGGTAAGAAATCGTCGCCCGGACGGCCGGCACGCCTGCTGGCTAGTGTCGGCCACGGTGGTGACCTGGCGATGTTGAGGGTTCGATGGTGATCAGAGTGGTGGTGGCCGAGGACTCGCTGCTCGTGCGCGAGGGGATCGTCAAACTGCTCGGCGCATACGACGACGTCGAGATCGTCGACCTGTGTGTGGATCTTCCCGAGCTGCTCGCCGCCGTCGAGCGGTCGGCCCCGAACGTGGTGCTGACCGACATCAGGATGCCGCCGACCGGCAAGGACGAAGGCATCCGGGCCGCCACCGCGCTGCGCGAACAGCACCCGGATGTCGGGGTGGTGGTGCTGTCGCAATACGTCGAGCCGCCCTACGCGCTGGCGTTGTTCGACGGCGGGTCGCAGGGTCGCGCCTACCTGCTCAAAGAACGTGTGTCCGAGGGCAGCCAGCTGATCAACGCGGTCCGCGAAGTCGCCGGCGGCGGGTCGGTCGTCGATCCGAAGGTGGTCGAAGCGTTGGTCGACGCGCGCCGCCGTCCGGTGAGCTCGCCACTGACACACCTCACGCCGCGGGAGCTCGACGTCCTGTCCGAGATCGCCCAGGGCAAGAACAACGCCGCTGTCGCCGAGAGCCTCGTGGTGTCCGAGCGCGCCGTCGAGAAGCACATCAACTCGCTGTTCTCCAAACTTGGATTGAGCGAGGAGCCCACGGTGCACCGACGGGTGAAGGCGGTCCTGCTGTACCTGGCGGACCAGACGTGACGGTGGAACCCGACGACGATCTGCCGCGGCAAGGGTGGTAGCACCCCCGTGCGTCGACTGGGAGGCCTCCTGGCCGATCGAGCCTGCTTCATCGAGAATTGCGCGCTGATGGAAGCGTCGCCATGACCGACATCGCCGCGGACGCGACCCGCCCCACCGGCTCCGCCGAGCCGGCCACGTCGGGCAACGAAGTAGCGGTCGACGTCCGCGCCGTGTATCGCACGTTCGAGCAGGACACCGCGCCGGTGCGGGCCCTGCGCGGCGCCGACCTGTCGATCCGCCGCGGCGAGTTCGTCGCGGTGATGGGTCCGTCCGGATGTGGGAAGTCGACGATGCTCAACCTCATCGCCGGGCTCGACGTTCCCGACGAGGGCGACATCGTGATCGCCGGGGAATCGCTCGCCGGCAAGGACGAGAACGCCTTGGCGATCATGCGCCGCCGGCACATCGGCATCGTGTTCCAGTTCTTCAACCTGCTCGAAGGGATGACCGCGCTCGAGAACGTGGTCATGCCGGCGGTGATCGCCGGCCGCAAGCGCAAGGTGGCCGAGTCGCGCGCCCGCGACCTGCTCGACCTGCTCGGAATCGGCGACAAGGCCCGCCAGGCACCCGGGGTCTTGTCCGGCGGGCAACGGCAACGACTGGCGATCGCCCGCGCCCTCGCCAACGAGCCGACGATCGTTCTCGCCGACGAACCGACCGGCGCGCTCGACAGCGCGGGCGGCGAGGAGGTGCTCGAGTTGTTCCGGCGCCTCCACCAGGGCGGCCAGACGATCCTCCTGGTCACCCACGACCAGCCCGTGGCGGACGCCGCCGAACGGATCGTGCGCATGAAGGACGGGCGCGTCGACGACGCGGGGTGATCGATGACGACGGGACTCGGCGGGCTCGGGCTCTGGGTGCGCTCGGAGTGGCGTCAGACGTGGCGGTCGCTCGTCGGGATCGCCCTGATCGTTGCGTTGGGCGGCGGTCTCGCCATCGCCGCGGTCGCCGGGGCGCGGCGCGCGAGCACGGCGTTCGAGCGCCTCGCCGACGCGGCGCGGACTCGGCTGACGGTGTCGTCGGACGGCCCGACGAGCGAGACCGCCGACGAGTCGTCGATCTTCCAACTGGCCGAGGATCTCGCCGGTCTCGACGGCGTGGAGGGGGTCATGCCGGTGGCCTGGATCGCGGTCGGACTCGATGCGCCCGGACTCGACGAAATCGTGTTCGCCGGAGTGGCCGGCACAACGATCGGTGTACGTCCACCGACCCTCGGGGTGATCGACGAGGGCCGCCCGCTCGACCCCGGCGCCGACGACGAAGTAGTGATCAATGCCGAAGCGGCACGGGTCAGCGGCCTCGGCGTCGGTGACACCGTACTGACACGCACACTGTCGCCAGATCAGTACGAGGCCTTCGCCTATGGGGGCTACGCCGAGCAACCGGATGGCCCCACGTTCGAGGTCCAGATCGTCGGCATCTACCGCACGGTCGAAGACATCGCCGATCTCCCGGCTCCGTTCGCGATCCTCTCCAGCGGCGTGCTCGATCGATACGGCGACGAGGTTGCTCACTGCCGGTGCAACCTCTTCGTGAACGCCCCGTCGGAGGCGATCCCGGCCATCACGGCGCTGATCGAGTCGACCGCCCCGAACGCGAGCCTCACCGTGAACGAGACCGACGGCGCGGCGCTCTCCAGGGTCGTCCCGGCGGTCAGCATGGAGGCGAACGCGCTGCGGATCGCCGCGGTGGTCGCCGCGCTCGCTTCCTTGCTGGTGGTGAGCCAGGCGATCGACCGCCACCTGAGCGAGCGGCGGCGGGCATGGACCGCGCTGTCCGCCATCGGGGTCGTGCGCCGACAGCTGGTCGCCGGTTGGCTCGCGGTGATGCTCCCGGTGCTGGCGCTCGGTGCTGTTCTCGCCGTCACACTTGCGGCAGCCTTGTCGCCACTGTTCCCGCGCGGCATCGCCCGCGTCGCCGAACCCGAGCCCGGCATGCGCGTCGACCCGGTCGCCCTCGGCCTGGGTCTGGCCTCGATCCTCCTCGTGACGTCGGTCGTGGTCGCGGCGATCACCTTCGTGCGTACGTCGCCCCGGTCACCCGGCACGGCACGTCGACCGTTCATCGTGTCGTGGTTGGCGAACGTACCGCCGCCGGTCGCGCTCGGCGCCGGCTTCGCCATCGACCCGGCGCGCGATCGACGCGGGGTGTCGGGCTTCGGCGCCGTGCTGGGGCTCGGTCTCGCCGTCGCGGGGGTGATGGCGGTGACGCTCGTCGATTCGTCGATCGATGAACTCCTGTCGACGCCGAGCGCCTATGCGGCCGACTGGAACCTCGAGATGCCGGAACAGCCGCCCGACATCCCCGAAGCGATTCGCCGCACCCTCGCCGAACCGAGCGTGGAGGCGCTCGCCATCGTCTGGCAGGCCGGCGGGACCACGTTCTCGCTGACGCACGGCGACGCCGCGACCACGGAGACGGCCACCGCGCTCGAAGTCTTCCGCGGCTCGATCGGACCGACGATCGACACCGGGCGGTCGGCGTCCGCGCCCGACGACGTGATGCTGGGAACGGCCACGGCCGATGATCTCGATGCCGACGTCGGCGACGAGATCACGTTCAGGTCGCGCACCGGGGACGATGAACGGTTCGTCGTCAGTGGAATCGGCAGGATGGCCGACACCGAGGACTCGGATCGCTTCACGCTGATGACGATGGAGGGTCTCACACGCCTGCTGCCGGCCACCGAGTCCGGTGACGCCGATGGGCTCGATCCCAACGGCGCCTTCGTGCGGACGACGTCGACGGACGCCGAGTCGACGGAGCCATTGCGGGCACTGGGGTGGAGCGACGTGCGTCCGCCGGCCAAGTCCGCCAACCTCGGCCAGATCGGCGATGTGCCGGCTCTGCTCGCCGCCGCGCTCAGCGC
Organism: uncultured Ilumatobacteraceae bacterium; assembly: GCA_964651825.1. Taxonomy (GTDB): domain Bacteria; phylum Actinomycetota; class Acidimicrobiia; order Acidimicrobiales; family Ilumatobacteraceae; genus Sva-07. Next base: position 25,864 of record CAZYWK010000021.1, read on the forward strand.
GCTGGGCCTCGCCGGCCTCGTCAACTCCCTGCTCGTCGCGCTCCGCCGCCGCCGTGACGACCTCGCGATCACCCGCGCCATCGGGTTCACCACCCGCCAATCGGCAGCGACCGTGCGTTGGCAAGGAGTGACGACCGCAGCGCTCGCGCTCGTCGTCGGCATCCCGGTGGGGATCGTCGCCGGCCGATCGATCTGGCGACTGCTCGCCGACGGCGCCGGCGTCGTCGATCTCGCCACGATCCCCTGGATCGCGATCGCCGTCACACCGATCGTCGTGCTGGCTGTCGTCACCGCCATCGGCACGCTGCTGGGCCGACGCGCCGCCCGACTTCGTGCTGCTGCGATCCTCCGCAGCGAGTGATGCTGGCACCCCAGCATGCCTTGGGGTGGCACCATTGCCCGGGATGTCCGATTCGGATCAACTGGAGCCGATGAGCGCCGTGACCGACGAGTCGGCCGCCGCGCTGGGCTGCGGTTGGTGGGTCCTCGCGGCACCGGTCGCGCTCGGGTTGGCACTGGCGGGCCTCGTGGTGGCTGCCGACACCGGGCTCACCCCGACGCAGGTGACCGGCGCCGTGCTCGTGGCGGCGTGGTCGGCAGCCGGGGCAGCTCTCGGAGTGCGTCGCCGGCACGACCGCCTCGGCCCGGTCGTCATCGGCGGTGCGGTGCTCGGCGGCGCGGTCGTGCTCGCCCAGGCGGTGGCCGTGACCTCGTCGACCACGACGGCCCAGGTGTTCGCCCGCGTCGGCGCCGCGGTGCTGGCCGCCGTGATGTTCCACCTCCTCATGTCGCTGCCCGACGGCCGCCTGTGCACCACCAGTCGCCGACGGGTCGTCGTGGCCGGCTTTCTCCTGGCGCTCGGTGCCGGAGCGGTCGCCAGCGCCGACCTCGACGAGCCACCGATGGCCGTGTTGACGATCGTGTGGGCGGCCGCGATCGCGGCCGGCTCCGCAGCCGCATACGGGCGCTACACAACAGCCGGCGCGGTCGCCCGGCGCCGCATGCAGTGGCTCGGCTGGGGCTTCACCGTGACGGCCGAGGCGGTGCTGGTCGTCGGTGCGCTGCGGCTGCTCGCCGACTGGCCGGACTCGCCGGGCGCCGTCTCGCTCGCCCTGACCGTCGTGGTGCCGCTCTCACTCATCGCCAGCACCGCGGCGCGCCTGGTCGCTCGCGTCGATCGCCTGCTCACGCACACCGTCGCCATCGCCGGCCTCACGCTGCTCGTGCTCGCGATCTACATCGTCGTCGTGCTCGGTCTCGGCCGCAGCCCATCGGGTGGTGAACGCACACTCCTGCTGCTCTCGATGCTCGCCACCGCGATCACCGCACTGCTGTATCTGCCGGCGCGGCGTTGGCTGACCGAGCGGGCGAACCGGCTGGTCTACGGCGAGCGCGTCGACCCGGACCAGACCCTGCGCACGTTCGGCCAGCGACTCACCCGTTCGATCCCGCTCGACGAGCTGTTGCTGCAGCTCGCCGAGAACCTGCACAAGAGCATGGTCCTGTCGTCGGCGGAGGTCTGGACCGGCAAGGACGGTCGCTACGAGCGCGCCGCCGGTGTCCCCCACCGTCACGCGGCACCGATCACGATCGGGCCGAAGGAACTACCCGTCGTCGCCCGCGCCGGCGTCAGCGGCGGCACGTGGCTCGAGATCTGGGTTCCCCAGCTCGTGGGGTCGAGCGGCAGCGCGGCGATGCGCGTCGCTCCCGTCGCCCACGCCGGGATGCTGCTGGGGTTCATCGCCGTCACCCGCCGGCACGACGGTGAGCCGTTCACGGAGACCGAGGACCTGGTGCTCACCGAGCTCGCCCGCCAGATCGGACTCGCGCTGCACAACGTTCAACTCGACGCAGCGCTGCAGGCGAGTCTCGACGAGCTCCGGGTGAGCAACCAGGAGCTGCAGGATTCACGTGCCCGCATCGTGACGGCTGCCGACGCCGAACGACGCACGCTCGAGCGGAACCTGCACGATGGCGCGCAACAGCACCTCGTGGCGCTGGCGGTGAAGCTGCGGCTCGCCCAGGACGCTGTGGACGAGGACCCGGCCGAAGCGATGGCGATGATCGAGGAGATCAAGGGCGACGTACGGACCGCGATCGGTGAGTTGCGCGCACTGGCGCACGGCATCTTCCCGCCGCTGCTCGTCTCGGGCGGGCTGAACGAGGCGCTGCCGAGCGCTGCGGCACGCGCCGCGGTGCCGACCACCGTGGCCCTCGACGGCGTCGGCCGGTACCCGGCGGCGATCGAGGCCGCCGTCTACTTCTGCACCCTCGAAGCGCTGCAGAACGCGGGCAAGCACGCTGGCGAGGGCGCCTGTGCAACGGTGACCGTGGCCGAGGTGGGCAACGAGCTGCGGTTCGAGATCCGCGACGACGGGGTCGGCTTCGACCTGGCCGACGACGGTGCGACCGCCGGCCACGGCTTCGTCAACATGACCGACCGCCTCGGTGCCTTCGGCGGCCACCTCGAGGTTGACTCCTCCCGCGGCAGCGGCACCACGATCACCGGCACCGTACCGCTCCGAGCGACCCCCACCGAGTGACGAGCCGGAGCGGGCATCCGGGATGGCTCGTCACTCCCGTCGGGATGGCGCGGCCGGCGGCCCGAACGTGGGATCGCCGTCCTGGTCCCAGAGGCGGCGGATGAAGGCAGGCGAGAGCTCGTCCTTGTTGAGGTAGGCGATGGCGCCGCTCACGCGGGCCTCCTGCGGGAGGTCGTCGAGGTCATACGTCGACACGAGGATCACCTTCGTCGCCGGCTCGGCGGTCGTGATCAGCCTCGTGGCGGCGATGCCGTCGAGGTCGCCCATGTTGATGTCCATCAACACGAGTTGCGGCGCGCGCTCGGCGCTCACGGCGACGGCGGCTTCGCCCGACGCCACCTCGGCGACGAGCTCGAAGCCGTCCATGCGGGCGACGACCGCCTTCGCCGCGGCGCGGAACGGGAGCTGATCGTCGACGATCATCACCCTGACCGGTTCACCCGGTTGGTCCGACACCACTGCTCCTCGTCGAGTTGATCTGCGGACGGATCATCGGGTGGTCCGGAGCACTTCGTGGGCCGCGTGCCAGCCGCACATGCCGTGCACCCCGCCACCAGGGGGCGTCGAACTGGAGCAGAGGAACAGTCCGTCGACCGGGGTCTTCCAGGGGTGCAGGCCGAGGGTCGGGCGGGCGACGAACTGGCGCAGGTCGGCCACACCGCCGTTGATGTCGCCCCCGATGTAGTTGGCATCGTGGGCGTGCATCGCCGCGGTGTTCATCGCGTGGCGGCCGATGATCCGGTCGTGGAAGCCGGGCGCGAACCGCTCGACCTGGGCCTCGATCCGATCGGTCATGTCGACGGTCGACCCGTTCGGCACGTGGCAGTAGCCCCACGCGGTGTGCGTGCCGGCAGGCGCCCGCGCCGGGTCCCACAGACTCTGCTGGGCGAGCAGCACGAACGGGCGCTCCGCGTGGCGGCCGGCCTGGACCTCGGCTTCGGCGAACGTGATGTCGGCGAGCGTGCCACCGATGTGGACGGTGGCCGAACGCGCGCAATCGGGGTTCGTCCACGGGATCGGCCCGTCGAGTGCCCAGTCGAGCTTGAACACCCCTGCGCCGTACCGGAACTTCCCCAGTCGGCGGGCGTAGCGGCCCGGGAGGACGTCACCGGCGATCGCCAGCACCTGACGTGGCGTCAGGTCGAGCAGGACGGCGTCGGCCGGCGGCAGGTCGGCCAACGACTCGACCCGCCGGTCGCACTCCACGCGGCCGCCGTGGTCGCGCAGAACGGCGACGAGGGCGTCGGCGATCTGCTGTGAGCCGCCGCGGGCGAGCGGCCAGCCCACCACGTGCGCCAGCACGCCGAGCATCAGTGCGTAACCGGCGGTGATCGGCGCCTTCAGCGACAGGATCGAGTGACCGGCCAGGCCGGCGAAGAGCGCCCGGGCCTCGTCGGTGTCGAAGGCCCGACGGGCGACGGCGTGGGCGGGCAGGATTCCGACCGCTCCGAAACGGGCAAGTGCGACGGGATGCCTGGGCGGCATCGTGAACGGTGCGAGCAGGCCGTCGGTGAGGTCGAAGCCGGCCTCCACCAGCGGGCCGAACAGCCGTCGGTAGGCCGTGCCGTCGTCTCCGAGCCCCGACGCGGTCTCGACCACCGAACGGTGCAGCACCGCGGCCCTTCCCCCGTCGAGCGGATGGGCGACCGGCACCTCGGGATGCGCCCAAGCGAGCCCGTGCGCGGCGAGGTCGTCGGCCAGTTCGCGGAACGCCGGCGATCCGACGGCGAGCGGGTGGATCGCCGAGCACACGTCGTGACACACGCCCGGCACCGTGAGCTCCTCGGACCGCAGCCCGCCACCGGCGACCGGTGCGGCCTCGTACACCACGACGTCCCAACCGGCGCGGGCGAGTGTGGTCGCCGCGACGAGACCGTTCGGCCCGGCGCCGACCACGACGGCCGAACGGCCGCTCCCTGATTGTTCGGCCGCCGTCATTCGCTCCTCGACACGTCGATCACCGCATGATCTGAGCACGCCGGCGGAGCCACGACAAGGACGCTGGTGTCCCACGGCGGGGGGTGCTGGCACCACGGGGAAGACACCGGTCTGTCACCTGCCAGTCGAGGCCCCGATTTCTTACCGTGATCCACACGGTGAGTTCCATCCAGGTGAACTCCACGAGCGGGTCGAGGAGATTCCGTGAACAAGCGCTCAACCATCATTCAACGCCTTCGACGGCCGCTGCTCGCAACGGGTATGGCGTCGGTGCTCGTCCTTGCCGGCTGCGGTTCGGACGATGACGCGACCGACACCACCACAGCGGCCAGCGTCGCCGACACCACCGCCATCACAGCGGCCGAGCCCCCTGCCGACACGACGGCACACACCGAGCACGCGACGGCCGACACCACCGCGGCCACCACTGTGGACTCCGGAACGGGTGAGGCCGCCGACATCGCGACCGTGTGCGACGCGGTCATCCAACTCGACCAAACGGTGCCCACCGGCATGGCCACCAAGGACGAAGCCAACGCTCTGCTCGACGATGCCATCGCCGCGGCCGACGCCGAGACCGCAACGATGCTGACCGATTTCCAAGCAGCGCTGCAGCCGGTGCTGGACAATCCGCAAGACGGCCCCGGCGAGGAGTTCCTCACCCAGTACAGCGGGGTGTTGGGCTGGGTCGGTGAGAGCTGCGACGTGCAGACGCTCGACGTCCACACCGAGGAGTACCACTTCGTCGGCCTACCCGAGGAGCTCGATGCGGGCTATTACATCGTCAACCTCGTCAATGACGGCAACGAGGCGCACGAACTGAACGTCGCCCGCATCAACGACGACGTCACCTTGTCGATCGACGAACTGATCGCGCTCCCCGAGGGCGAGGTCGACACGATGATCCAGTTCGCTGGCGACGTCTTCGCTCCCCCCGGGGCGACCGTCACGGGATCGCTGACGCTCACCGAACCCGGCCGCTTCGCCGCCGTGTGCTTCATCCCCACCGGCACGACCGCCGATGCCGAAGGAACCGGGCCGCCACACGCGGCCCAAGGCATGGTCCAAGAGATCACCGTGGTCTGATGCGACCCGAGCACCTCGCCGGGTTCGGCCTGCAGCGTGAGAACGATCTCAGTCCTCGCGTCGCGACGGCAGGCGCGTGGCCGTCGGCGCCACAGTGGTCGCCGTCGGATCCGGTGCACCAGTGAGCGTCGAGGGTGCCGGCAACTCGAATCCGATCGAGGCGCCGGCGCCCTCACGGTTCGCTGCCCGAACCGTGCCGCCGGCCCGCTCGACCACTTCGCGGACGATCGCCAGGCCGAGCCCGGAACCCGGCGACGAGCGCGCCGACTCGGCCCGGTGGAAGCGATCGAAGACCTTGCCCAGGTCTGCCTCCGGGATACCCGGTCCACGATCGAGGACCGTCAGCGACCGGCCACCGACCACGACCTCGATCGGGCCACCGGTCAGGTCGAACTTGCACGCGTTGTCGATCACATTGGAGATCGCCCGGTCGAGGCCGGCACGCGGCGCGCGGACGGTGCTGCCCGACGGATGCCCCGGCGCGCTGGGAGTGGCGATCACGACGACGTCGCGGGACCGGCGGCGGCTGACGCGCTGGGCGACCTCGTCGACGAGCTCGGGCAGATCGATGAGCTCGTTCGGCTGCTCGTTCAGCTCACCGGACGCGACGGCGACGAGCTCGTTGACCAGATCGGTCAGTTCCGTGACCTCGATGTCGAGGTCGTCGAGGATCTGGCCCCGCATCCCTGGCTCCATCTCGGGATGCCGGCGCATCACCGCCAGGTTCGTCCGCAGGCTCGTCAGCGGCGTGCGCAGCTCGTGGCCGGCGTCCTGCACCAGCCGCTGTTGCTCGGCACGCGACACGGCGAGCGCGGAGAGCATCTGGCGGAACGCCGCGCCGAGGCGTCCCACCTCGTCACTGCCCGTGCCCGGCACCTCGACGTCGAGCCGGCCGGACGTCTCGACGTCCTCGGCCGCCTTGGTCAGCTTGCGGACCGGGGCGGTCACGGTGCCGGCGATCAGCCACCCGAGCGCCGCGGCCGCCATCGACACCGCGACGACGAGGACCAGGGTGCGGCGCCGCACGTCGTCGAGCACGGCGTCGACCTCGTCGAGCCCGCGGGCGATCTGCACCGCGCCGTTCTGGGCGCCGATCGTGTACACCCGGTAGCGCTCGCCGTCGACCGCCGTGGTCGCCCAGTTCGCGTGCCGGGGTTCACCGATCACCTGCATCACGTCGTCGGTCACCGGCACCTCGCCGGTGAATGTCGAGCCGACCGTGGCGCCATCGACGTCGAGCAGCCGGATGGCGTAGACGTCGAGGAAGTCCCGGTCGGGAACCTGCCCGCCGCCGTAGCCGGGACGCCTGATGAGCTGGCCGGCTGCCGACTCGATCGACCGGTCGAGCTCGTCGACGAGCCGGGCGCTCGTGGAGCGGTAGCTGATGAGGCCGACCGCGCTCGTGGCGACCAGTGCGATCGACGCGAACGCGAGTGCGATCTTCCACCGCAGGTTCATCGTCTCAGCCTGGTGGCGGTCCGTCGACCCGCGCCGTGTAGCCGACGCCGCGCACCGTGTGCACGAGGCGCGGTTCGCCCTCCTGCTCGGTCTTGCGACGCAGGTACCCGATGTAGACGGCGAGGTTCTTCGAGTCCGGCCCGAAGTCGTAGTGCCAGATGCGGTCGTAGATCGTCGAATGGTCGAGCACGATGCCCTTGTTGCGCACGAGCAGTTCGAGCAGGTCGAACTCGGTCTTCGACAACTCGATCTCGCGCTGGCCGCGAAAGGCGCGGCGGGCGGCGGCATCGAGTCGCAGGTCACCGACCGCGAGCTCGCTCGGCGCCGCGGCGTCGTCGTCGTACGCCGAACGTCGCAGGAGGGCGCGGACGCGGGCGAGCAGTTCGTCGAGATCGTAGGGCTTCGGTAGGTAGTCGTCGGCGCCCGCGTCGAGGCCGGCGACCCGGTCGCTCGTCTCGGTGCGCGCGGTCAACATCAGGATCGGGACGTGGTTCTGCTCCGACCGCAACACCCGGGCCACGGTCAAGCCGTCGACGAGTGGCATCGAAACGTCGAGCAGGATGATGTCGGGCGGCGAGAGCCGCGCCGCGTCGAGCGCCTCCGCACCGTTCGACACGGCGGCAACTCGGTAGCCCTCGAGCACGAGCGCACGGGCGAGCGACTCGCGTACGGCGCGATCGTCCTCGGCGACCAAGATCTCCACGTTCGACTCACCGGCCATTCGACCATTCTGGCCCCGCCTCGCCCCGCTCCCCGCCCGCCGCCGTGTGAGAACCCGGTGAGAGGTTGTCCATCCGGAGTTCCCCGTTTGCTACGAACGGGAGATGACATGCTCGACGGTCCTCGGCAGCCGGGCATCGGCCGCGCCCGCGGCGTCGGCACGCGTCGTCGTGGCAGTGGCGGCCGGCGGAGCTCTCGGGGCCGGCCTACGGTGGGCGGCCGGAACGGTGTGGGCACACGAGCCGGGTACCTGGCCGTGGGCGACGCTCGCCGTGAACGTCGCCGGCTGTCTCGTCATCGGCGTCGCGGCACGGTGTCTCCGACCGAGCACGGTCGCCTGGGCATTTGCGGTAACCGGCGTGCTCGGCGGGTTCACGACGTTCTCGTCATTCGCCGTCGAGGTCGACGATCTGATCGAGTCCGGTCGATCCGGTGTCGCTCTGGCCTACGTCGCCGTCACGCTCGCCGCGGGAATCGGCGCGACGTGGATCGCGTCCCGCACGCCGGCGCCGGCCGGTCCGGTCCCGGTGGCCGGATCGGATCAGCGCGGCGAACCCGACGCGAGGTCGCGCTCGTGACGCCCGTGCTCTTCGTCGCCGCCGCGGCCCTCGGCGCACTCGGTCGCCACGCCGTCCACCAGTTCGCGATCAACTGGCGGGCGTTGCTGATCGTCAACGTCATCGGCAGCTTCCTGCTCGGCGCCATCGTCGACGCCGACCTGTCCCAGCACGCTACGACCGTCCTGGGAATCGCGTTCTGCGGCTCCCTCACGACGTACTCCGGCTTCGCGCTCGAGGTCCGTCACCAGCGGCCGGCCCGCGCCGCTCCGTTCGCTGCAGCGATGGTCGCCGGCACCTGTGCCGCAGCGGCCGTCGGCATGTGGCTCGCCTGATCGCCCCGCCCGGCGACGTCGGCTCAGGCAGATTCGAGAATGCGGACCGGAAGTTCGCGGGGGCCGCGGACCTGGCCGATGCTCCAGCGGACATCGCCGGCGAGCTCGAAGCTCGGGAAGCGGGCGAGGAACTCCTCGACGGCCACCTTCAGTTCGAGCCGGGCCAGGTTCGAGCCGAGGCAGCGGTGGATGCCGAGGCCGAACGCGGCGTGGCGATTCTGCTCGCGGTCGATGACGAACGTGTCGGGATCCTCGAACATGTGCGGGTCGCGGTTGGCCGCCGGGAACGGGAGCAGGACGTAGTCGTCCTTCTTCATCGGGCAGCCGTGGAAGTCGACGTCCTTGGCCACCATGCGCGCCATCGTGACCGGCGCGTACGCCCGGAGGAACTCCTCCAGCGCGAACGTCATCACCTCGGGCTCGTCGACGAGCCGCTGGCGATCCTCCGGATGCTGGGCGAGGTGCCAGATCGACGAGCCGATCGCCGACCAGGTGGTGTCGATGCCGGCGACAAGCAGCAGGACGATCGAGCCGCTGACGTGCTCGGGGGCGAGCTTGTTGCCCTCGATCTCGACCTCGAGCAGGTAGCCGGTGAGGTCGTCGCGCGGGTTGTCGATGTGGTCCTGCACCTGGGCGAGGATGTAGTTGTCGAGCTTCTCGAACGCCGCCGCCCGTGCCTCGGGCTCGTCGTTGATGCGCTCGAGCACCGTGTGCACGAACTCGCGGAACAACTCCTCGTCCTCGGCCGGGAAGCCGAGCATCCGGCCGATCACGTTCACCGGGATGTGCTGCGCGTACTGGAGCGCGGCGTCGACGACGGTCTCGCCCGGCGTGATCTCGCCCATCTCGTCGAGCAGGCGCCGGCACAGGACACGAACCTCGCCCTCCCACGGCTCGATCTGCTTCGGCGCGAACGGCGGCAGCAGCAGGCGGCGGGCGACGCCGTGGAACGGCGGATCGCTCGTGATGGGCGGCGCGCCACCGATCGGCGCCGGCAGGGCGAGGTCGCCGGGGCGGGTGGTGCTGATGACCACGCTGCGGCTCGTGAAGTTCTCCGTGTCGTAGGCGACGTCGTGCACCGTGTCGTGGGTGAGCGGCACCCACATGCCACCGTAACGTTCCGAGTGGGCGACGGGGCAGCCGGACTCGCGGAGCTCCTTCCACACCTCGGGCGCCTTCGAGTTGTACTCGGCGCTGCCATGGTCGAAGTCGGTCGCGAAGTCGCTCACCGGGCCGTAGTCGGCCGGGTCGTACGGCTTGCGCTCCCAGAACTCGTGGCCTTCTGGCCGGTCACCCGGCGGCAGGTACGTGACGGGCTGATCGGTGGCGGGGCTGTCGACGGTGTCGGTCATCTCACTCACTCCGTGATGGTGATGGCGTACTCGGGGCAGTTGGACGCAGCGAGCCGGGCCTTGTCTTCCAGATCGGCGGGCACGGTGTCTTCGACGAGGAGCACCGCCTGGCCGTAGTCGTCGACGTCGAACAACTCGGGCGCCAGCGCGTAGCAGCGGTTGTGGCCCTGGCACTTCTCGGCATCGAGGTGGACTCGCATGCCACGACTGTAGAGGTCGGATCCCGCGAAGAACAGGTCCGCGACCAACTTTTTCCCACATTGTTCCAATCCGTTTGGAACAGCGTTCACGGCGCGTTCACGGCGCGATCGCACCGGCCGGCTCAGCGAGTCGCCGTGGTGGAGGCGGGCCGACGTAGGTGATCACCAGGCCGATGACCGCCGCGGGGACGAGCACGACCGCCATCGCCCCGCCGACTCCGAACGCGGCGGTGTTGGCCAGGCCGCCGATGATCAACGGGACGAAGATCCCGGTCGAGCGCTGCCCGATCAGCATCGCCGCGAAGCCCGAGCCGGGCGGCCCGGGCAGGCGCGCCGCCTGGTCGTAGAGCTGCGGGAACAGGACCGAGGTGCCGAGCCCCGCGATCAGGAAGCCGGCCAGCGAGACGGCTTCGACGGGCACGAGGGTCGCCAGCACGGATCCGGCCCCGGAGACGGCGACGCCGAGCCGCCGCAGACGCATCGACCCGGTGCGCACCTGCACCCAGTCGCCGGTCAGCCGACCCGTCGTCATGCCGATCGTCATCAGGAGGAACGCGGCGCTGGCCACGCCGGCGCTCGAATCGAAGTCCTCGGTCAGGCGGAACGCCGCCCAGTCGCCGTTGCCCACCTCGAGCGCCATGGCCGTCGCACCACCGAGGCCGAGGATCACGGCCGCGGGCCCGAACCGTCGGCGACGGAGCGCCGCGCCGACCTCCTCGGTCGTCATCACCTCGGAACCGTGCAGCCCTTCGCCGACCGGCTCCACACTGTCGGCGGCGTGCGGTTCGTCGATGCGCAGCAGGCCTGGCATGACGAAGACCGAGGCCGTGATCAGCCCCACGGTGACGGCGGTGAGGTGAACCTGCACGCTGACGTCGGCCCGGTTCACCAGCACCGTGACGATGCCCCCAGCGACGGTGCCGAGGCTCCACACCCCGTGCAGCCGGTTCATCACCGGTGTCTTCCGGCGTGCCGAGAGCTCCGAGCCCTGGACGTTCATCGCCACGTCGATGAACACGTCGAAGAACAAGAGCCCGACGAGGCCGAAGATCAACATCACCGGGGCGGTGGCGAAGCCGATGACCGGCAACGATCCGATCGACAGGATCGTGCCGATGATGACCACGCGCCGGGTGCCGATGGCGGCGATGACACGCCCGGTCAGGAGGCTGCTGATCAGGCCCGAGATGCTCGCCAGCGTGAGGATCAGGCCCAACGTGCCGATGGAGATGCCGACCCGTTCACGGATCTCGGGCAGCTCGGGGATGAACGACGCGTACACGAACCCGTTGGCGAAGAACTGGACCGCCACGGATTGGAGCGCCCGGCGGTCGCCGGGGCGTTCACGCCCGATCGCGGTGCTGTCGTCCATCGGGGCACGATCCTGTCAGACGCATCGGACAGCGAGGTCGAACGGGACGGACATCGTCCATCTGCAGAACCCGCAGTACCGTCGGGAGCGGTATGGCCTACCGCTATCTGTGGACCCCGCTCCGTCTCGGCCCCGTCGAGACGAAGAACCGGATCGTGTTCTCCGCGCACCTCACGAACTACGCACGCGACGGCAAGCCCACCGAGCAGCACGCCGCCTACTACGCGGCCCGCGCGGCGGGAGGGACCGGGTTGATCATCACCGAAGAGCACTCCACCCATCCCACCGACTGGCCGTACGAGAAGCTGATCCACGGCTTCCACCGCGACGTGATCCCCGGCTACCGGGCGATCACCGAGGCCGTGCACCGCCATCGCACGCCGATCTTCGCCCAGATCAACCACAACGGCGGCCAGGCGTCGTCGATGTATTCGCGGCTACCCGTGTGGGGCCCGTCGCCCGTGGCCGACCCGCTGTTCCGCGAAGTGCCCAAGGCCGTCACGCTCGCCGAGATCGACGAGATCGTGGCCGGGTACGCCCTCGTCGCCGAGCATTGCGCCGAAGGTGGCTTCGACGGCATCGAGCTCCAGTGCTCGCATTCCTCGATCGTGCGCGGGTTCCTCTCCCCCGCCACGAACCGCCGCACCGACAGCTACGGCGGCACGCTGGAGAACCGGGCTCGCCTGCTGATCGAGATCGTCGCCGCCGTGCGCCGGGTGATCGGTAGCCGGCTGGCACTCGGCGTGCGCCTGTGTGGCGACGAGTTGATCGAGCACGGCACCGTGATCGACGACGCGGTCGCGGTCGCCGAGATGGTCGAGCGGACCGGTCATGTCGACTACATCAACACCTCGATCGGGGTCGCCACGGCGAGCCTGTTCATGATCGAGGCGTCGATGCACGTACCACCGAACTACGCGATGTTCATCCCCTCCGCGATCCGCAAGGCGGTCGACCTGCCCGTTGTCGGCGTGGGCCGGTTCAAGGATCCGCTGCAGGCCGAGCGGGCGCTCGCCGAGGGGCACTGCGATCTCGTCGGGGTGGTACGAGGTCAGATCGCCGACGCCGACTTCGCCGCGAAGGCCCGCGCCGGCGCGACCGAGGAGACCCGGCTGTGCCTGTCGTGCAACCAGGAGTGCGTCGGCCGCATGGGCCTCAACCGCTGGCTCGGCTGCATCGAGAACCCACGGACCGGCCGCGAGTCGCAGGGCGTGGGGCTGGCCCAATCCTCGGCGAAGCCGCGCTCGGTGATGATCGTCGGCGCTGGGCCGGCCGGGCTCCAGGCCGCCATCGCGGCGCGCCGCGACGGCCACCGCGTGACCGTGTTCGAGCAGCACGCCGAGGCCGGTGGCCAGGTGCGCATCGCGGCCTCGGTCCCGAACCGGGCCGAGTTCGGCGACATGATCCGCAACCAGCTCGCCGAGTGCCGGCGCCTCGGCGTCGAGTTCGAGTTCGGCGTCGGCGTGTGGCCGGGGCTGGTCGAAGAACGTCAGCCCGACCACGTGATCGTGGCCACCGGGGCCGAGCCGGCCCGGCCGTGGTGGGTGCCGGACGACGCGACCAACGTGGCCGACGTCCGTGACGTGCTGACCGGCGCGGCCGAGCCGTTCGGCGACGTGGTGGTGTTCGACGAGATGGGCTTCCACCAGGCGACCTCGGTGGCCGAGGTCCTCGCCGATCGAGGGTGCCGCGTCGAGATCATCACACCGGGCATGGTCGTCGGCCAGGACCTCGGCATCACCCTCGACATGGAGAACTGGTGGATCCGCGCCGGCGAGAAGGGGATCGTGCAGACGACCGACCTCGTGCCGATGGGGATCGAGGGGCGAACGTTGAAACTGCTCCGGCACACGACCGGCACCGACGTGACGCGCGAGCCCGACTGGATCGTCCTCGCCGTCAACGCGGCGCCGGTCGAGTGGCTCTACCACGATCTGAAGGCGGCCGGCGTGAGCGTCGAGCGCGTCGGCGACTGCGTCGCCCCCCGCCGCGCCCACAGCGCGGTGATCGAGGGCGAACGCGCCGGCAGCACCATCCCCCCGTCACCCGCCCGAACGGCCTGAAATCACCGTTTGCGTCGGGATTCGGCACCGACAGGTGTGGCCAGATCCCGACGCAAACGTGAAATGAGGCAACATCGGGGGTGTGATCGACACCGATGCGGCGCTCGCCGCGCTCTCTCTCGAAGACAAGTGCCGCCTGCTCGCCGGAAAGACGACGTGGACGACCAAGGCGTTCCCGCACGCCGGCATCCCCGAGGTCAAGATGTCCGACGGGCCCAACGGCGTCCGCGGCGAGGGGCACGGCGGGTCGAGCACCCCTGGCGTCGTGGTGCCGTCCGGCATCACGCTCGGCGCCACCTGGGACCCGGCGCTGCTGGAGCAGATCGGCGAGCTCCTCGGCACCGAGGCGCAACGCAAGGGCGTCCACATCCTTCTCGGCCCGACCGTCAACATCCACCGCACGCCCGTCGGCGGCCGCACGTTCGAGTGCTACAGCGAGGATCCTGAACTGTCGGGCGCGCTCGCTGCGGCCTACGTGCGCGGCGTGCAGTCGAAGGACGTGGCCGTCACGGTCAAGCACTTCGTGTGCAACGACACCGAGATGGACCGCATGTCGGTCGACGTGCAGGTCGACGACCGGCCGTTCCGCGAGATCTACCTACGGCCGTTCGAGCGTGCGGTGAAGGAGGGCGGGGCGTGGGGGATCATGAGCGCCTACAACCGCCTCGGCGGTGAGCACTGCGCGGAGAACCGGCGGCTGCTCACCGAGATCCTCCGTGAGGAATGGGGCTTCGACGGCTTCGTCGTGTCAGACTGGTTCGGCGTCCACCACACCGTCGAGGCGGCGAACGCCGGGCTCGACCTGGAGATGCCCGCTCCGGTCCGCGTGTACGGCGACAAGCTCGTCGCCGCCGTCGAGGCCGGCGACGTCGACGAGGCGCAGGTCGACCGGCTCGTCACCGACCTGCTGGTGATGATGAACCGCGTCCGGGCCGACGAACGACCGGCCGACGCACCCGAGCAGAGCGTCGACGACCCCGCCGAACGGGCGTTGACCAGGCGCGCCGCGGTCGGCGGAACCGTCCTGCTGCGCAACGAGGTGACCGCCGGGGGCTCACCGGTGCTGCCCTTGGACGCGTCGACGATCACGCGGCTCGCCGTGATCGGTCCGAACGCCGTGACCAACCAGTGCATGGGCGGGGGTTCGGCCAGCCTGACCCCGTTCGAGCATCGCACCCTGCTGACCGCCTTCACCGAGCGGCTCGGCCCCGGCACCGCGGGAGCGACCTCGATCCGTTTCGAGCCCGGCGTGCGCACCGACCGGTTGACCCCGGTGGTGAAGGGCGGCCAGCTCCGCCAGCCGAACGGTGAGCCCGGCCTGCGGCTCGAGTACGTCAACGGCACGTCGTGGGACGGTGACGTGGTGGTCGAAGACGTCGCACCGAGCTCGCTGGTGCGCTTCTTCGGGTCGATCCCGGCCGGTGTCGACCCCCGCGCCTTCGCCGTGCGCATCAGCGGCGAGTTCCTTCCGGACACCGACGGGCTCCATCAGATCGGCGTCGTGTCGACGGGGCCGATCGTCGTGGTCGCCGACGGGACGACGATCGTCGACGATCCGCAGGCCCAGCTCCCACGGAGCCAGGAGTTCTTCGGGTACGGCAGCGTCGAGGCCGTCGGATCGGTCGAGTGCACCGCCGGCGTACCCGTGCCGCTGGATCTGCGCTGGCGGACGATGGCCGGCAACGGTTTCGCCGCAGTCCGCCTCGGCATCCGCTCGCCGGAGCCCGCCGACCTGATGGAGCGGGCCGTGGCCGCCGCGGCCGAAGCCGATGTCGCCGTCGTGATGGTCGGCACCAACGACGAGTGGGAGACCGAGGGGTTCGACCGCACGACGATGGATCTGCCCGGGCGCCAGGACGAGCTCGTCCGGCGTGTGTGCGCGGCCAATCCCCGCACGGCGGTCATCGTCAATGCCGGCTCGCCGGTGACGATGGACTGGGCGACGGGTGCCGGCGGTGCGCCAGCGGTGCTGACGTCGTTCTTCGCCGGGCAGGAGCAGGCCGAGGCGCTGGTCGACGTGTTGTTCGGTGTCGCCGATCCGGGTGGCCGCCTGCCACTCACGATCCCGGCCCGGCTCGACGACCATCCGGCACGCGAGAACGAAGGGACCAACGAAGGCCCGTACGGCAAGCCGGTGCAACGCTACGAGGAGGGCTTGAACGTCGGGTACCGCGGGTACGAACAGCGCGGGATCGATCCGCGGTTCCCGTTCGGGCACGGCCTCAGCTACGGCTCGGCCGACTGGGGCGCACCGACCGTCGACCGGACCTCGGTCACGGTCGCCGATCCGGCGGTCGAAGTGACGGTGCCGGTCACCGCCACCGGCGATCGCGCCGCGACGGTCGTGGTCCAGGGCTACGTCGCTGCCGTCGGCTCGTTGGTCGAGCGCCCGCGGAAGCAGCTCGAGGCGTTCGCCAAGCTCGTCGTCGAGCCCGGCACGACCGCTACCGCGACGTTGACGTTCGGCGAGCAGGCATTCGCCCGCTGGGATGCCGCCGGCGCCGAGTGGGTCGTCGACCGCGGCGAGTACGACCTCGTGATCGCCGCCTCCACCGCCGACGAACGCTCCCGCCTCCGCATCACCATCGCCTGACCCCGTTCATCCGGCCCCGTCCCCGATGAACGACCTCGATGTGACGAGAACGAGTGAATCGCGGGGCGGATAGGGTCGGGCGCGCATGATGCCGATCCTGGCGGCGAACGTCATCACCGACATCACCGACTGGATCGACGAGATCTCGGCCAACTGGTGGTTCCTCCTCATCGTGTTCGCCGTCGCGCTGCTCGACTCGGTGATCCCGATCGTGCCGAGCGAGACGACCGTCATCGCCGGTGGGGTCGCGGCCGGTGCCGGCAACCAGCAACTGGCGCTCGTGATCCTGGCCGGCGCATCCGGTGCGTTCATCGGCGACAATCTGGCCTACAGCATCGGCCACCGCTTCGGACCGAGGGTCGCTCGTTGGGCCGACCGCAAGGAGGACCGCAAGCGTCGCCTCGTCAAGGCCGCCCAGCAGATCCGCAAACGCGGCGGCCTGCTGCTGATCACGGCCCGCTTCATCCCTGGCGGCCGCACGGTGCTCACGATCTCGTGCGGGCTCACCGCCCAACCACGCCGGTGGTTCATGTTCTGGATCGCTGTCGCATCGGTGATCTGGGCGACCTACGCAGCGGTGCTCGGTTATGCGTTCGGCGCCGCGTTCGAGGACAACCACACGGTCGCCTTCCTCGCCGCGTTCGCCGCGGCGTTGTCGATCACCGCGATCATCGAGCTCATCCGCTGGGCCCGCGACCGGGGTGGTGACGAGACCGACGAATCGGGCTCCGACACCGCTTCGGCCGTACATTGATGGCCGATGATCGCAATCGTCCCCGTCCGTGAGGGCGTCCTGCCCGCCGGCGCCGACGAGGCGATCGCGGAGTGCGGCGGGCGCGTGCTGCTGATGGGTTCCGGCCTCGACGCGATCGTTCCCGAGGGCCTCGCGCGCGAGGTGTACCGGGCCGAGGTCGGCCCGCTGGAAGCCGGTCGTTGGGCCCGCCTCGCGCCGGCGCTGCTCGCCGGGATTCCCGATTCCGACCGCGTCGTGCTCCCGAACTCGCCCGACGGCCGCGACCTCGCGCCACGGCTCGCCGCCGAGCTCGACCGGCCGCTGTTCGCCGGGGCCACCACGATCACCGAGCACGCGATTCACGTCGCCCGCGGCGGGGGCCTCGAGCTCCACAGGTTCCACGCCGAAGGCGCGTTCGTCGCCACGCTCCAACCCGGCATCCGTGGCACCGAGCCGTTCGCGGCCGACGCCGTGACGGTCGACCTCGATCTGCCGCTCCCCGACGCCTCCGGGCGGTCGACGACCGGCCGGCCGACCGACGAACACCCCGGTGCGGCAATCGACGCCACCGTGGTCGAGGTGCTGCCGCCCGACGTCCGCACGATGGACCTCGCCGAGGCCCGCCGCATCGTCGGCGGGGGCGCCGGGCTGGAGTCGGCCGAGCGGTTCGAGCAGCTCGACCGGTTCGCCCAAGCCATCGGCGGCGTGCTCGGCGCGACCCGGGTGATCACCGACCGCGGGTGGGTCGACCACGAGCACCAGATCGGCACGACGGGCGTCGTCGTCGATCCCTCCTTGTACGTGTCGTTCGGCGTCAGCGGCGCCGTCCAGCACACGAGTGGGCTCGGCTCGCCCGACCACATCGTGAGCGTCAACACCGACGCCCACTGCCCGATGATGGCGATGTCGGACCTGGCGATCGTGAGCGACGCCAACGAGACGCTCGATCACCTGCTGGCGATCCTCGACGAGACCGGCACAGTCGAAACCGGCACAGTCCAGACCGGCGCGACGGCGGCGACGACATGAGCCTCGACGTCGACGTCGTCGTGGTGGGTGCCGGGCCCGCCGGCTCCTGCGCGGCCACCGTGCTCTCCCGCGCCGGGCGCTCGGTGGTGCTCCTCGAGCGCGGCGCGTTCCCCGGCGCGAAGAACATGTACGGCGGTGTCGTGTACCCGCGGATCCTCGACCAGCTCCACCCGAACTGGTGGGACGAGGCCCCGATCCAGCGGTGGATCACCCGTCGCTCCACCATGGTGCTCACCGATCATCAGGCCCTCACCGTCGACTTCCGCACCGCGGCGTGGGGCCGCCCGCCGTACAACGGCGCCACCGCCTACCGGCCCGACTGGGACCACTGGCTCGCCGACCACGCCGAGGCATCCGGCGCTCAGCTGATCTGTGCGACCACCGCCACCGGCTTGTTGCGCGACGAGCGCGGCGCGGTGATCGGCGTGTCGACCGACCGCCCCGACGGCGACATCACCGCCCGCGTCGTGATCTCGTGCGACGGCGTGAACAGCTTCCTCGCCAAGGAGGCCGGCCTGTACGGCCCGGTCGATGCCGCCAACTACACGCTCGGCGTGAAGGAGACCCTCGGCCTGCCCAAGGACGTCATCGACGAGCGCTTCGCCGTGCGCGGCCGCGAGGGCGTCGACATCGAGATCCTCGGCGGCACGGGCGCGGTCAACGGTGGCGGGTTCGTCTACACCAACCTCGACACGGTCTCGATCGGGGCGGTGCTGAAGCTGCCCAAGCTCGCCGCCCAGCAGCGCCGGCCGGAGGAGATCGTCGCCGACCTCAAGGCGCACCCGGCCATCGCCCCGCTCGTGGAAGGCGGCGAGGTCAAGGAGTACTCGGCCCACGTCATCCCCGAAGCCGGGCTCTCGATGATGCCGAAGATGACCGGCGACGGCCTCCTCGTCGCCGGTGATGCAGCGGCGATGTGCCTCGCCGCCGGGATCTGGCTCGAGGGCGTGAACTTCGCGATGGCGAGCGGGATGTACGCCGGCGAGGCCGCGGTCGAGGCATTGCGTGCCGATGACACGACCGCCGTCGGACTCGCGGGATACGAGCGGCGCCTCGGCGACACGTTCGTGCTGCGCGATCACCGCAAGCTGCGACGCGCCCCCTCGCTCGTGCTGTCGGACCGGGTGCAGCACCTCTACCCGTCGATGATCACCAATACCGTGGAGCGCATGTTCCGCGTCGACAACCCCACGCCGAAGCCCGGCTTGCGGCGCATCCTCAACGAGGAGCGCAAGCGCGCCGGTGTGAAGCTGAGAGATCTGGCCCGCGACGGCCTCGACGGATTGCGGACGTTCGGATGAGCGCCGTCGGCATGGCCGGGCGCGCCGAGCGCTGGCCCGAGTTGTCGTTCGAGGACCTGATCGGCAGCACCCGCTTCGACGTCCACGAGCGCGCCCACATCACCGTCGACGACACGATCTGCGGCGACTGCTCCACCCGCGAATGCATCGTGGCCTGCCCCGCCAAGCTCTTCGTCCCCACCAGCGATGGCGGCATCCTGTTCAACTACGAACAGTGCTTCGAGTGCGGCACCTGCTACCTGGTGTGCAACAAGGAGGGCGCGATCACCTGGACCTACCCCGAGGGCGGCCACGGCGTGGTCTTCGCACACTCGTGAGCTCGCCGGTGAAGTTCGCCGTCTGCTGGAAGTGGGTGTCGATCGGCGACCAGGGCGGCCCGTCGAGTGCCGACACGCGCTGGGCCGGCGTGTCGCCCGCCGACGAGGCCGCGCTCGAGGTGGCACTGCGGCTCGCCGAGCAGGCCGGTGCCGATCAGCGGCCGGAGGTGACCGTCGTGTGTCTCGGCCCGGCCCCCGCGGAGACGGCACTGCGTGCGGCACTCGCCGCTGGGGCGACGCGCGCGGTGCGCGTCGACGCGTCGACCGACCTTGCCAGCGGTGACGTGGCCGCGGCACTCGCGCTCGTCGTCGCCGGGAACGATCTGGTGGTGTGCGGTGAGTACTCGCTCGATCGTGGTACCGCGTCGGTCCCGGCCTTCCTCGCGCACCATCTCCGCGCGGCGCAGGCGCTCGGGCTGGTCGCCGTCGACCGCTCGCCCGCCGGTCCGAGCACCGTGCGCTGCATGCGCCGGCTCGACGGTGGGCGGCGCGAGGTGCTCGATGTCCGTGCCCCGGCGGTGCTGTCGGTGGAGGGTTCGGTGGCGCGTCTGCGGCGCGCGTCGCTCGGTGATGTCGTGTCGGCGAAGGCCGCGACGATCGAGGTCGTGCCCGAGAACCACCAGGCGGCGTGGGGCGAGCCGGTCGTCGCCGCAGTCGTCACCCCGTACCGCCCCCGCGCCCGCGTGCTGCCCGGGCCGACCGGCGGAGTGCTGACACGCGTCCGCGACCTGCTCGACATCGGTGGCGTCGACACGGTGAACGGCGAACTCGTCACGCTCGAACCACACGACGCGGCGCGGCGCATCGTCGATCAGCTCGACGCCTGGGGCTACCTGGCCGACCCGACGTCCGGAAGCCACGACTGACATGCGGCTCGGTGATGCAACGTGGCGCGACGTCGCCGCAGCGGTCCGTCCGGAACGCTCGACCGACGGCGTGAAGTCGCCGATCGTGCTGATCCCGCTCGGCTCGACCGAGCAGCACGGCCCGCACCTGCCCCTCGCCACCGACACGCTGATCGCCGAAGAGCTCGCCGGCCGCGCGATCCACATGACCGACGGGCTGATGGTCGGACCCACGATCTCGGTCACGGCTTCGGGCGAGCACGCCGCGTTCCCCGGGACGCTGTCGATCGGTGCCGACGTGATGACCCAGGTCGCCGTGGAGCTCGTGCGCAGCGCCGATTGGGCCGCGGGCGTGGTGTTCGTCAACGGCCACGGCGGGAACCACGTGGCGGTCAGTGCGGCCGTGGCCACGCTCACCAACGAGGGCCGCCAGGCCCTGGCGTGGTGGCCGAAGTGGCCGCAGCGCAACGACGGCGGGCCGAGCGATCTCCACGCCGGGCGGATCGAGACGTCGCTGATGTTGGCGATCGACCCGGGCCTGGTGCGCTTCGAGCTCGCCGTCGCCGGCCCCGACACGACGATGGAGGAGCTCCGGGCCAAGGGTGTCCGCGCCGTCAGCTCTTCCGGCGTGCTCGGTGATCCGACCGGCGCGTCGGGCAGGGAAGGCGACCGGTTCATCGCCACGTTCGTCGACGATCTCGTCCACGAGATCGAGAAGTGGCGACCGATCGACCCGACCCCGCACGGGTGATCGGCCCCGTGACTCGCTACACGACGGACGGGTCGTGGCAGCGCTTCGACCGCGTCGTCGTTGCCGGATCGCCGTTGCGGATCTTCCGGGTGACCGAACGCGGGCTCGGCACGATCCGATCGATCGAATCCGGAGTGACCGTCCCGCCATCTCGGTTGGTCGACCGGCTGCTCGACGGCGGGGCGATCCATCCGGTCGTGGAGCCGGGTGCCACCAGCCGGTGCGGCCCGCAGGACGTCACGATCGCGACCCCGCAGCTCGGTGGCGCCGTCACGCGTGACGGACGGGTCGTGATCGACGACGGATCGGTCCCGCCGCTCGCCGGCGCCACCGATCGGCTGGCGGTGAACCGTGGGCCGGCCGCGGCCCGCAACGCGGCGCGAGCGCACGTGCGGGGCGAGCTCGTCGCGTTCGTCGACGCCGACGTCGAGCTTCCCGATGGTTGGCTGCTCCCGCTCCTCGCCCACTTCGACGACCCGGCCGTCGGCCTCGTGGCCCCGAGGGTGCGCGGCGAGCGCGGCTCGCCGCTCGACCTCGGCGACGCCCCGGCCCGGATCCGGGCCGGTACCCGGGTGAGCTACGTGCCCGGCGCCGCGGTCGTGGTGCGGATCGCCGCGTTCGACGCGGTCGGCGGGTTCGACGAGCGACTCCGCTTCGGCGAGGACGTCGATCTCGTCTGGCGGCTCGACGCCGCGGGCTGGCGCTGCCGCTACGAGCCGGCCTCAGCGGTGCGGCATCGACCGCGGCCCACGTTCTGGGGGAAGCTTCGCCAGCACGCGTCGTACGGCACCTCTGCGGCGCCGCTGGCGTTGCGTCATCCGCGCGCGTTGTCGCCGCTGCGGAGCAACGGCTGGACCGCCGGCGCCTGGACGCTGCTCGCCCTCGGGCATCCGGTGATCGGTACCGGGCTGGCCGTCGGTTCGGCCGCCGCGCTCGGCCGCAAGCTGCCCGATGTGCCGGCCCGCGCCTCGTTCGAACTGGCGATGCGCGGTCACCTCGGAGCGGCCACGCAGCTGGCCTCCGCGACACGGCGCGTGTGGTGGCCGATCGTCGGGATCACCGCGCTGGTGTCGAAACGGATGCGCTGGTTCGCCGCCGCCAGCATCCTCGCCGATGTGCGGTCGACGCCGGCCGACGTGGCCTACGGGTGGGGTGTGTGGACCGGCGTGCTGCGCCATCGCACGATCGCGCCCCTCGTGCCACGTCTCGCCGCATGGCCGAAACGTGCCGCGGACCGCCAGTACCGTCGGAGCCCGTGAGGCTCACCATCCGCACCGCGCTCTGGCGGGCGCACGTCGCACGGATCGCGGCGTCGACGCCAGGGCTGGTGCCCGTGGTGAAGGGGAACGGCTACGGGTTCGGGCGCGCCTGGTTGGCCGCGGTGGCGGCCGAGTTCGCCGACACGATCGCCGTCGGCACCGTGTACGAGCTCGACGACCTGCCGCCCGGCGTCACGCCCGTCGTCCTCACACCCACGCTCGTCCGGCCGGACCTCGTCGCGCCGGCGTGCCCCGACCCGGTGCTGACCGTCGGCCACGACGCCCATCTCACAGCGCTCGCCGGATGGCAGGGACGGGTCGTGGTCAAGCTCGCGTCCACCATGCGGCGCTTCGGCGGCGACATCGCGCTCGTCGAGCGTGCCCGCACCGCCGGTCTTGTGGTGGTCGGCGTCGCCATCCACCCTCCGATCGCCGGAACGCCGGCCGATCACGCTGCCGATGTCACCGGGTGGCTGGCCGACGTCGATCCATCGTTGCCGGTGTGGGTCAGCCACCTCGACGCCGAGACGTACGCGTCGCTCCCCGCCACCCACGAGTACCGCAACCGGCAGGGCACCGCGCTCTGGCACGGCGACAAATCGATGCTGCAGCTCACCGCCGACGTGCTCGACGTGCGTCGGGTCGCCGCCGGCGAGCGGGCCGGCTACCACCTCGGCACCGTTCCGGGCGCCGGCCACCTGGTGATGGTCGGCGCGGGGACTGCCCACGGTGTGGCGCCCCTCGCCGACGGTCGCAGCCCGTTCCATCATCGACGTACCCGGCTCGCACTGCTCGAACCGCCCCACATGCACACCTCGATGTGCTTCGTGGCCGACGGGTCGGTGCTCCCGGCGATGGGCGACCGGGTGGATGTGCAGCGGCCGCTGACCACCACGCTCGTCGACGAATTCGAATGGCTGTGAGCGCACCGACGGGCCACATCGTCGCGCGTCGCCTCCCAGGGCCCGATGTCGTCCGCGCCGTCGCGCTGATCGGCGTGGTGGTGATGAACTTCCACGGCTACCTCGTGCTCGACGACCGCAACCACGACGGCATCGGCACCGGCTGGGCAGCCGAGCTGTTCGACCCCTGGGAAGGACCGCTGTCGACCCGCTTCGCGGCGACGTTCGTGCTCGTAGCCGGGGTGGGCGTCACGTTGCTGACCCGTTCATCGGTCGGCGACCGCGACCGCGTGCGGGAGATGCGCTGGCGGCTCGCTCGCCGGGGCCTGCTGCTGTACGTCGTCGGCCTGCTGGTCGACGAGATCTGGAGCGGCACGATCCTGCCCTACTACGGCGCGATGTTCGTGATCGCGGGGATCGTCTTCACGTGGCGCAGCCGCTGGTTGGTCGTGTTGGGTGTCGCCGCCGCGCTCGCCGCGTGGGGGCTGCGGATGTGGCGGTTCGAGCGCGCCCGGGACGGCCACGACACCACGTGGTTGACCGACCCTGCCGACTCCGTCCGGCGGTACGTGTTCGAGACCGCGATCAACGGCACCCACCCGCTGCTGCCATGGCTGGCATTCCTGGGCGCGGGGATCGTGCTGGGTCGTTGCCTGGTCCACCCGTGGTGGCGTCCCGCCGCGATCGGCGCCGGGTTCGGGTTGTTCGCCATCGCGACGATCGTCGGTTCGGCGGCGACGACACCGTTCCAGCAGGTGTTGTTGTCGACGCATCCGTTCGAGCGCGGTGTGCTCTACGTCGCCAGCGCACTCGGCACCGCACTCGTCGCGTACGCCGGCATCGACTGGCTCGCCGAGCGGTTCCCCCGCCCACTCGACCCCCTCCGGAGGGCCGGGCAGATGACCTTGACGCTGTACCTGCTCCACGTCGTCACGTTCAACCTGGTGGTCGACTGGCTCGGCTGGATCGAACCGACCGGCCTCGACGTGGCGCTGGTGTTCGCCGTCACGTTCTGGATCGTGGCGATCGTCGCCGCCGCAGCGTGGCAGCAGCGCTTCGGCATCGGCCCCGCCGAACGCGCCTACCGGGCCTTCGGCGGCTGACCGGGTCGTTCGTTCTGGCCCCGTCCCCAAACGCACGACCCGTTCGTTCTGGCCCCGTCC
>CAZYWK010000022.1:0-50042 GCA_964651825.1 uncultured Ilumatobacteraceae bacterium
ACGCCTCGGTCTCGACCTCGACGCGGTCGACCTCGTCGATCAGCAGCACGACCGGATCGGTGGCCGTGATCGCCTCGAGCAACGGACGCGTGAGGAGGAACTCGTCGGAGAAGATGTCGTCTTTGATCTCCGTCCAGTCCTCGCCCTGGTCGCCGCGCTCGGTCTGGATGCGCAGGAGCTGCTTCTTGTAGTTCCACTCGTAGAGCGCTTTGGACTCGTCGAGGCCCTCGTAGCACTGGAGGCGGATGAGCCGGGCGTCGGTGATCTCGGCGATGGACTTCGCCAACTGCGTCTTGCCCGTACCCGCCGGGCCCTCGACGAGGATCGGCTTGCCGAGCTTGTCGGCCAGGTAGGCGACACCGGCGATGCCGTCGTCAGCGAGGTAGTTCACGTCCCGAAGGGCGTCACGGACACCCTGCACACTGGCGAATCGGTCCGTTGCCTGGGGGGCACCATCGGTCGTCATGTCCCGCACGCTACTTGTCTCCTTGACCGGTGGGTCAATCGGGATTCCATCCGTGAACATGTGCCCGGAAGGAGCGCTATGTTGCACGCTGCGTGCTGGAGCAGTGCTGAACCATGTCGGTGTTGAAGCGCCTGGTGGTCGGCCAGCCACTCGCAACCTCGGAGGAGCAGCATCAGCGGCTCGGGCGCCCCACCGCGCTCGCCGTGTTCGCTTCCGACGCGATCTCCTCGACCGCCTACGCGACCGAGGAGATCTTGCTCGTCCTGGTGCCGCTCGCCGGCCTCGCGGCACTCAGCGACCTGATGCCGATCTCGTTCATCGTCATCGCCCTGTTGACCGTGGTCGTCACCAGCTATCGCCAGACCATCTACGCGTACCCGGGCGGCGGCGGGTCGTACCTGGTCTCGCGCGAGAATCTCGGGGAGACGCCGTCGCTCGTGGCCGGCGCCTCCCTGCTCGTGGACTACGTGCTCACCGTGGCGGTCTCGATGTCGGCTGGTGTCGCCGCGATCACCTCGGCGTTCCCGTCCTTGCGTCCCGAACGTGTGCCGCTGTGCCTCTGCTTCGTCGCGGTGATGATGTTCGCCAACCTGCGCGGCATGAAGGAGTCTGGTCGCCTGTTCGCCGGACCGACCTACCTGTACATCCTCATGATGTTCGCGCTGATCTCGATCGGCCTCGTCCGGTACTTCACGGGCAGCCTCGACACGCTGCCGCCCGACACCGAAGCGCTCAACGAATTGACCGAGAACGGCGCCCTGCTCACCGGGGTCACGGTGCTTGCGTTCTTACGGGCGTTCTCCTCGGGAGCGGTCGCCCTCACCGGCATCGAGGCGATCTCCAGCGGGGTGCCGGCGTTCCGCAAGCCCGAGTCACGCAACGCGGCATCGACGCTCCTCGTGATGGCGATCCTTCTCGGCGGCTTCTTCCTCGGCCTGTCCGTGCTCGCCAACCTGCTGAAGCCGACCGTGAGCGAACACGAGACGTTGCTCTCGATCATGGGCAACGCGGTGTTCGGCCAGGACAGCGTGCCGTACTACGTGTTGCAGTTCGCCACCTTCGCCATCTTGATCCTCGCCGCCAACACCGCGTTCGCCGACTTCCCACGGGTCAGCTCGATCCTCGCCAAGGACGGGTTCCTGCCCCGCCAACTCGCCAACCGCGGCGACCGGCTGGTGTTCTCGAACGGCATCATCGCCCTGGCCGGTGTCGCCAGCTTGCTGATCGTCGCGTTCGGTGGACAGACCAGCGCGCTGATCCCGCTGTACGCCGTCGGCGTCTTCTGTTGCTTCACCCTGTCACAGTTCGGAATGGTGATCCACCACCGACGGGAGCAGGCCGAGGGCTGGAAGCGCAATCAAGTGATCAACATGGCCGGTGCCATCGCCACGTTCGCCGTCCTGATCGTGGTGATCGTGTCGAAGTTCAGCCATGGCGCCTGGATCCCGGTGGTCATCATCCCGCTGATCGTGCTGGTGTTCCGTCGCATCCACCGCCACTACCTCCGCGTGGGTGAGGCGCTCGAGGTCGAGCCGACCGAGCGAGTCCACCGACCGGCCCACACGGTGGTCGTACTGGTCGGCTCGGTCAACCGCGGAGTCCTCCACGCCGTCGCCTACGCCCGCGCCATGCGACCCGATCGGCTCGTCGCGATCAGTGTCGTCATCGACGCCGACGAGGAGCGGCGCGTCGTCGACGATTGGGAGCGCTTCGAGCTGCCGGTCGAGCTGCGCACTGTGTTCTCCCCGTTCCGTGACCTCACCCGGCACGTGCTCGAGGTGATCGACGAACTCGACGCCGAGCGACCCGACGACGTGATCACCGTGGTCATCCCCGAGTTCGTCGTCGAACACTGGTGGGACCAGGCCCTGCACAACCAGAGCGCGGTCGTGCTGCGATCGAAGCTCCGCCAGCGTCCCAACACCGCGATCACGACCATCCCGGTGCAGGTCGGCGAACATCGGAAGGACACGAGCAAGATGAGCGACACCGACCTGTTCAGTGCGATCAGCGGGGCCGACGGCTCGCCA
Source organism: uncultured Ilumatobacteraceae bacterium (assembly GCA_964651825.1). Classification (GTDB taxonomy): domain Bacteria; phylum Actinomycetota; class Acidimicrobiia; order Acidimicrobiales; family Ilumatobacteraceae; genus Sva-07. The sequence goes on from CAZYWK010000022.1 coordinate 2,497, forward strand.
TGAGCACCATCGATCGCCCCCATGCGGTGATCATCGGGTGCGGCCGCGTCGGCGCCGGGCTCGCCGACCGGCTGACCTCGGCCGACTACACGGTCACCGTCGTCGATCAGGCCCCGGCCGCGTTCCGCCGGCTCGAGGGCATCGACGCCGACCGGATCGTCGGGGTCGGCTACGACCGCAACACCCTGCAGACGGCCGGCATCGAGCGGGCCCGGATCCTCGCCGCGGTCACCAACGGCGACAACACGAACATCGTGGTCGCGCGTACCGCTCGCGAGCGCTTCCGGGTGCCCCGTGTCATCGCCCGCATCTACGACCCCCGGCGGGCGGCCATCTACGAGCGGCTCGGCATCCCGACCGTCGCCTCGGCCCAGCTGACGACCGAGCTCGCGCTCCGCCGCCTCCTCCCCGACGATTCCGGCGTCCGCTGGGTCGAGCCCAGCGCCCGGGTCTGCGTCATCGAACGCACGGTGCCGGACCACCTGATCGGCCAGCAGCTGGCCGCGGTCGAACGCGACGGAACCATTCGCGCGGTGCTGGTGCGACGGCTCGGCGCCGGGATCGTCGCCACCGGCGACCTGATCTTCCAGGAGGGTGACGTCGTGTACTTGGCGGTCGCCAACGACCATCTCGACACCGTCGACGCCATGCTCGACGCCGATCGTGTGCGAACCGATCGTGGGCGGCACTGATGCGGGTGATGATCATCGGCGCCGGCAAGGTGGGCACCTTCATCGCGTCCGACCTGTCGGCAGGCGGCCACGAGGTCGTCGTCGTCGAGCAGAATCGGGAACGCACCGAGCGCTTACGAGAGCGCGACGACCTGTCGAAGGTCACCTGGATCGTCGCGGATGCCTGCGAGGTGACTCAGCTGGCGACCGCGGAGCCGGAGCGTGCCGACGTGTTCGTCGCGGTCACCGGCGACGACGAGGACAACCTCGTGTCGTCATTGCTCGCCAAGCAGGAGTTCGCGGTGCCGCGCGTGCTCGCCCGGGTGAACCACCCGTCGAACGAGTGGCTGTTCACGAGCGACTGGGGCGTCGACCTCGCGGTGTCGGCGCCTCACCTGTTGGCCGGGCTGGTGCAGGAGGCGGTCACCGTCGGCTCGGTCGTCCGCCTGCTGGAGCTGGCCGAGAACGCCCAGTTGGTCGAGATCACGCTTGGCGTCGACTCGCCCGTGATCGGCCAGGCGATCGCCGACGTCGAGTTCCCACGCGATTCCTCGGTCGTTGCGATCCTGCGATCCGGGAACGTCGTGGTGCCCCGCGGCGACACGACGTTCCACCCGGGCGACGAGGTGCTGGTCATCGTCACCCACGACGCGCACGCCGGCGTCCGCCGGGCGCTGATCGCTCCGGACGCAGGAGATCAGCCGAGCAACGTGTAGGCGGGGTTCCAGACGACGAGCTTGCCGTTGTCGATACGGCCCACGCCGTCGACGATCATCGCCCGGCCCGTCTCGATCCCGCGGATCCGGTTCCGGCCGGTGAACATCAACACGGCCACGCCGGTTCCGTCGTGCAGCTCGACGCGCAGGAACCGACGGTCGTCGGGGGCCGAGCGGTGCTGGCTGCGGATCTCCCCACCGATACGGACCGGCCGGCGCGCCGGCGCCTCACCGATCGGTGTGATGGGCAGGCCGGCGAAGCGGGTCTGGAGGCGACGGCGGTCGTGGTCGTGCGCCCCACCGCGCAACCGGTCATCGAACGAGTCCGGCAGCAGATCGGCATCAGGATCGACGAGCGGTGCCGAAGCCGGAAGGGATGTGGCGGCTCTCGGCACGACGGCGACAGTAGCGTTCGTCCGGTGCGTGCCCGCTTGTCGACCACCGCCGGCGAGCAGGCGATCGCCACGGTGCAACGACAGCTCGACGCGATCCGCCAAGCGATCGACGAGACCGACCGCCTGTGAGCCGACTGCTCCGCAGCAACCTGACCGTCGCCACCGGGACGGCGCTCTCCCGGGTCACCGGCCTGCTGCGCGTCGTCGCGCTCACCTACGTGCTCGGGCAGACCTCCCTGTCCGACGCGTACAGCCTCGCCAACGAGACGCCGAACATCGTCTACGAGCTGTTGCTCGGCGGCGTGTTGTCGGCAACCCTCGTGCCCCTGTTCGCCACGTTCGACGAGGACGACGACGAACGGGCCACGAACGTCGTGCTGACCGTGTCGGTCGTGTTGATGATGGCGCTCACCCTCATTGCGGTGATCGCCGCTCCGGTGATCTTCGGGGTGTACTCGATCGACGTCGGCGACGACGTCAACCGCGAGGTGTTCCGGTCGGTCGGCACCACCCTCGCTCGGATCTTCCTCGTCCAGATCCTGTTCTACGGGCTCGTCGGGCTGGCGAACGCGTTCTTGAACAGCCGCCGCCGGTTCTTCGCCGCGGCGTGGAGCCCGATCCTGCCCAACGTCATCATCATCGCCACCCTCCTGTCGCTGCCGAACGCGGGGAGCGCCGACTGGCTCCTCGAAGACGTCCTGAGCAACGACCGCCTGAAGTACACGCTCGGGTTCGGCGCCACGCTCGGCATCGCCTCGATGGTCGTCGTGCTGGTCCCGGCGGTGTTGCGGACCGGGTTCCGGTTCCGGCCGGTGTTCGAGTTCCGCCACCCAGCGGTGGGACGGTTGCTGCGACTGTCGTTCTGGACGATGGGCTTCGTCGCCGCCAACCAGGTGAGCCTCGTCGTCGTGCGCAACCTGGCCGCGCCCGGCTCCGGTGACGCGTCCGCGTACCTCGCCGCGTTCACGTTCTTCGTGCTCCCCCACGGCCTGCTCGCCGTGTCGATCGCCACGACGTTCCAGCCGGAGATGGCGCGCGCCGTGGCGCGGCGCGAGCGCGGCGCGTTCATCGATCAGGCGTCGCTCGGCGTGCGGATGACCGCGCTGCTCACCATCCCCGCCGGCGTCGGCATCTTCGTGCTCCGCCGCCCGATCATCGGGGCGCTGCTGCAGCGGGGCCAGTTCGACGCGTCCGATGCCGCCAACACCTCCCGCGCGTTGGCGGGGTTCGCGCTCGGTCTCGGTGCGTTCTCCATCTACATGTTCACCCTGCGCGGCTTCTACGCCCACAAGGACACCCGTACCCCGTTCGTCATCAACGCGATCGAGAACGTGCTGAACATCGTGCTCGCCATCGTCCTGGTCGGGCGGTACGGCGTGCTCGGCCTCGGCCTGGCGTTCGCGCTCGCCTATGTCATCGCCTCGGTGTGGGCGCTCATCGTGTTGAGCTACAAGGTGCCCGGGTTCGCGCCGCGCACGATCGGCCGCAGCCTCTGGCCGATGCTGCTCGCCGCCGTGCTGATGGGCGAAGCAGTGTGGTTCGTGGCCCGTCATGTGGGCGGCGACGTCGGGGGCGGGGCGGCGATCCGGCTGATCGTCGGCGCCATCGTCGGCATCGGCGTGTACGTCGGGGTGCTCGTGGCGCTCGGCGCACCCGAGCTCGACTTCCTCCGTCGGCGGTTCAGCCGCCAAGTTAGGCTCGGCCCATGACCGATCTCGTCAAGAAGTGGTGGAGGTATCTGACCGCGAAGGCGACGGGGAGCTTCAACGAGCAGGCCGATCCGAAGGTGCAGCTCGAACAGGCCATCACCGAGGCCCAGACCCAACACAAGCGGCTGAAGGACCAGGCAGTCAGTGTCATCGCCAACCAGAAGCAGGCCGAGATCCGCCTGAACAACAAGCTGGGCGAGCTCCAAAAGCTCAATGCGAACGCCCGTCAGGCGTTGGTCATGGCGGCCGATGCCGACAAGTCCGGCGACGCCGCCAAGGCCACGCAGTACACGCAGGCCGCCGAGACGATCGCCGACAAGCTCGTCTCGGTCGAAGCCGACGTGGAGAGCATGAAGACGATGGTGCTCGAGTCGACCCAGGCCGCCGATCAGGCGAAGGCCGCGGTGAAGACGAACAGCCGGCTCCTGCAGGAGAAGCTGGCCGAGAAGGCAAAGCTGCTGAGCCAGCTCGAGCAGGCGAAGATGCAAGAAGAGATGAACGCCGCGATGGCCCAGCTGAGCGAGACGGTCGGCGACGACGTGCCGACGTTCGCCGAGGTCGAAGAGAAGATCCAGGCCCGCTACGAAGAAGCCACCGCGGCGGCCGAACTGCAGGAGACGAGCGTCGAGAGCCGGGTGCTCGAGATCGAGGAGGCGACCGCCAACGTCGCCGCCCAGAGCCGCCTCGCCGAGATGCGCGCCGAGCTCGGCCTCACCGCCGGCCGCGATCGGACCGAACTCCCGCAGAGCTGACCCGGCGACGCGCTACGGCAGCAGGACGAGGTCGTCGCGGTGGACGACCTCGTGGGCGATCTCGGGCGGGAGATCGGGGGTCCGCAGGCCGGCGATCGTGGCGACCACACCGGAGTCGACGGCCACCATGCCGCGGGCGAACGGCCGGCCTGAAGGTCCGGCGATGTCGACGGTGGCACCCGCCAGGAACGAGCCGCTCGCGGCGACGACTCCCGCGGCGAGCAGGCTGCGCGGCTGTTCGGTGATCGCGCGCTCCGCACCGGCGTCGACCTGGACGGTCCCTTCCACCTCGGCCGCGAACGCGATCCACAGCTTGCGGGCCGGGAGCGTGCGGGCGTGGGCGTCGAAGGTCGTCCCCACCGGTGCGCCATCGGCCGCGCCTGCGACCGAGCGGACCAACACCTCGGGTGCTGCGGCGCGGGCGATCACGCTGCGAATTCCGGACCACGACGCGATCCGGGCGGCGGTGAGCTTGCTGGCCATGCCTCCGCTCCCCCGGCCGCTCCCACCACGGTTGGCGCTGATCGACAACAGTGGATCGTCGGCCGCGACGTGCACGACCAGTTCGGCGGAAGCCTCTCGCCGCGGGTCGGCGGTGTACACCCCGTCGGTATCGGTGAGCAGCACGAGCATGTCGGCACCCACCGAGTTGGCCACGAGCGCAGCCAGACGGTCGTTGTCGCCGTAGCGCAGCTCGTGGTTGGCGATCGCATCGTTCTCGTTGACGACCGGCACACAACCCAACTCCAGCAGGCGGACGAGTGTGCGCCGGGCGTGCAGGTACTGCGTGCGGTCGACGAAGTCGTACGGGTCGAGCAGCACCTGTGCGCCGACCAGACCGTGGCGACCGAGGGCGTCGTTGTAGGCCTGGACCAAGCGGCTCTGCCCGGCCGCCGAGATCGCCTGCAAGGTCGCCATGTCGCTCGGACGGGCCGGGAGGCCGACCGCGAGCACGCCCGCTGCGACCGCGCCGGACGACACCACGATCACCTCGTGGCCGAGCACACGCAGCGCGGCGACCTCGTCGCACAACTTGGCGATCGCGTCTCGGTCGATCGCACCCTGGCCGTCGGTGATCGACGACGTGCCGATCTTCGCCACTACCCGCATCGTGCTCCCTACCTCACAGGTCGGGCTGATAGTCGAAGCTGAACTCGCCGATCCAGATGACGTCACCCTCCTGCGCCCCCGCCTTGGCGAGCATCTTCGGAACGCCGAGGCGTTCGAGTCGGTAGTCGATGTACGACAGCGCCTCGGGAGTTGTGACGTCGTTCAGGGCCACGACACGCTCGACGTCGCGCCCGACGAGGCGGAACTCACCGTCGGCGACCCGCTCGACCATCGCCCCGCTGGCGTCGGGACGGAGCACGACGACGCCTTCGGGACCGGCCGCCTGCTGGCGGGCCTCGTGGACGAGCGACGCGAGCTGGCCGACGACGTCGGACACGCCCTGATGGGTGATGCTCGACATGATCGGGCCGGCCCAACCGCTGGCCGCGAGATCGTCGGGCTGGATGGCGTCGGCCTTCGTGCCGACGACGATGCGGGGCCGCTCCAACAGCTCGGGCCGGTACGCGCCCAGTTCCTGCAGGACGATGCGCTCCTGTTCGGCGGGCGGCACACCGTCGAGCGGTGCGAGGTCGACCAGCACGCACATGACGCGCGCCCGCTCGACGTGGCGGAGGAACTGGTGGCCGAGGCCCCGCCCCTCGCTGGCACCCTCGATGAGACCCGGGATGTCGGCCACGACGAAATCGGTGTCGTCGTCGAGCTTCACCACACCGAGGTTCGGTTCGAGCGTGGTGAACGGATAGTCGGCGATCTTCGGCTTGGCTGCCGAGATCACGCTGATGAACGTCGACTTGCCGACGTTCGGGAACCCGACGAGCGCGACGTCGGCCATCAGACGCAATTCGAGCTTGAACCAGTGCTCCTCGCCGTGCTCGCCCTGCTCGGCGAAGCTCGGCGCGCGGCGCTTGTTCGACAGGAACTTGGCATTGCCACGACCACCACGGCCACCCGCCGCGGCCAGCCACCTGTCGCCATGGTTGACGAGCTCGGCGAGCAGCTCGCCCGTGTACAGGTCGAGCACGGCGGTGCCCATCGGAACCCTGATCTCGAGTGACTGACCGCGCTTCCCGTGGAGATCCTTGCCCTTGCCGTGCACCCCGTTCTCGGCGCGGCGGTGCGGGTGATCGCGGAACGCGAGCAGCGACGACACGTTGTGATCGGCCACCAGCCAGACGTTCCCGCCGTTGCCGCCGTCACCGCCGTTCGGACCCCCGAAGGCGACGGGTCCCTCTCGGCGGAAGCTCACGCAACCGGCGCCGCCGTCACCGCCGCGAGCATTCAGTTGGCACTCGTCGACGAACTGGGACATCCGCTGCAGGCTAACGCCGAGCATCGGCGGCCCTCTCGCCGGTAGCCCGTATCGTCGGTGGTGTGGACGATCTGCCACCCATCGAGGACCCCGACAACGCCGACCGCGACGGCCGTGCCGATCGGTGGGCGTCGACGATGGCGGGCCACGAAACCCACCTCGGCGTCCACGACGTGGTCGTCGCACATGCCGACTCGACCGCGGCCATCCGGCTCGACCATCCGCTCGATCGTGAAGCCCGCGAAGCCTGCGACGCGGCGGCCCTCGCCGGCGGCGCCACACACGCCAGCGGCGCCGGCGACCGCTCCGAACCCGAAGCACCGGACCCGTTCCGTACGTGCTTCGAACGCGACCGCGACCGGATCCTGCACGACTCGTCGTTCCGCCGGCTCGCCGGCAAGACCCAGGTGTTCGTGTTTCCCGACGACCACCAGCGGACGCGGATGACTCACGCCCTGGAGGTCGCCCAGGTCGCGCGTTCGGTGGCCGAGGCACTGCGGCTGAACGTTCCGCTCGTCGAGGCGATCGCCATCGGCCACGATTGCGGGCACGGCCCGGGTGGGCACGCCAGCGAAGACGCTCTGTCGCCGTTCCTCGACGGCGGGTTCGATCACGCTCCGTGGGGCGCCGACGTCACGCTCCAACCACTGAACCTGTGCCGGGAGACACTCGACGGCATCCGTCGCCACTCGTGGAGCCTGCCCGCGCCCCACACACCCGAGGGTGAGGTCGTGTCGTGGGCCGATCGCATCGCCTACGTGTGCCACGACTTCGAAGACGCCGTGGCGGCGGGCATCCTCAACACCGAGATGCTTCCGACGCTCGTCGCTGATCGGTGCGGGCGAGACCGCTCGACGCAACTCGGCACGTTCATCCGGGCGATGATCCGCACGACCCAGCTCACCGGGCGCATCGGCATGGACCCCGACCACGCCGAGGCGCTGGCCGAGTTCCGCCGCTTCAACTACGAGCACGTCTATCTGCGCCCTGCCAGCCGTGCACAGGCAACTGCGGTGATCGCCCTGCTCCGGGCCCTCGTCGAGCACTACGCCGACCGCCCTCACGCCATCCCGCTGCCGACGGCCAGGGCTGCGGTTGCGGTCGATGTCGACCGCCTCGAAGCCGGCAGCGCCGAAGCGCTCCGGGCCGCCGTGGCCTACGTCGCTGGGATGACCGACCGCTTCGCCTGCCAGCAAGGCATCACCCAGCTCAACTGGGACCCGGCCAAGCTCCCCCAGGGCGTCGGCCTCTGGTGACCCTGGCTACAGGGGTCAGGCTTTGAGGGCCAGCTCGCGGAGGCCGAGCCCCATGATGAACAGGCAGCCGGCCCCGTAGAGGAGATGCTGCTTGTCCTTGATGAACGGGCTGGACCGGTAGCTGTAGAGGATGCCGACCGCGACGATCGCGGAAAAGCCGTAGAGCGCGTGGAACTGATCGAGCTCGACGTCGTAGCGACTCACGAGGATCACCCCCAAGATGGCGCTCACGAAGGGCACGACCTGGGCGACCGCCACGCACCACCACAGCGCCCGGACCCGCAACACCTCCACGTACTGAGCAGCGACCGCCCAGGCGCCGACGAGGCCGTTCGAGACGATCAGGAACCATCCCGCGGCGACGTGGGCATCGAGAACGGTCTGCACGTGGTCACTCGCCGCATCCGATGCCGCCGAGGATCATCGTCACGGTCGAGTCGTCGTCGAGACCGGTCACGAACCCCCGAAGGTTGTCGTTGACGTAGAAGAACGGGGCGCTGAACTCGTCCTCCGGGTTGAGGGCGACACCGGGGTACGCAGCCTTGACGTCGACGACGCGCGACCCGACACCGACGCCGGCATCGGTCACCAGGCCGAGCGGAGCAGCGCCGACCTCGCCAGGAGACCCGTAGAAGTAGGCGTAGAAGTGGCGGCGGCCCTCGGTGACCTGGGAGGCGTCACCGAACATGAGCGACAACACGCCCCAGTCGACGAAGCGGATCTCGGTGCCGGTGCAGGCGCCCACCGTGAGCGGGTCGAGCCAGCCGGTGTCGTTCGTCGGCGCGCCGATGAACGACGAGATGTACGCGATCACCGCCTCGGGGTCGGAACCGAAGTCGGCCGACCCGATCCCCTCGCTGCTCAGCACGAGCGCGGCCACCGACGGATCGACCGTGGTGGTCGTCGTCTCGACGATCGTGGTCGAGGTGGTCGTCGTCTCCGGCGGGAGCGTGGTGACCGTGGTCGTCGGGGCAGCGGTCGTGGTGGGCGCCGCCGTCGTCGACGGCAGCAGCGTCAGCTGCGTGGTGCTGGTGTCGGTGTCGCCCGCGTCGTCGGAGCCCGCGCACGCGGCGAGGCCCGTGCCGAACATCGTGAACACCGCCAGGGGGACCAGGACACGCCGCTTCATGGCGCCCAGTCTGGCCGCGCACATGCGATCAAGCAGGGATGTCGAACAGCCAGCCACGCCGCATCGGCCCCTCGACACCGCGCTCGATGAACCACTCGGTGCCGAACCCCTGGCGGAATCGTTCGATCGGCATCTCGAGGAAGAACGACGTGTCGGTCACCTGGCTGCGATGGCGGCGCAGCGCCTCCCGCTTCAGTTCGACGAAGTCGGCCACGTCGACTTCGAGCGTGATCTCCTCTTCGGGTGAGCCGAACGGGTTGCCGTCGTCGGAAGGGCCCTCGGGATCGAAATCGTCGGACGGATCCATGATGTGCTCACCGGCTTCGACCGCCTCGGCGATCTGGCGGGCCAGGCGAGTGCGGTTGAACGTCGACTCGAGCACCCGCAGACCGGGCAGCAGTTCCGCGGCGCGGGCGCCGACCCTGTGGACCTGGATGTGGTCGGGATGGCCGTAGACACCGTGCCAGTCATACGTGGTCAGCACGTCGGCCGACTCCTCCTCGAGGATCTCCACCAGCCGGAGCGCCGCCTCGTCGAGGTCGGCGCGGTGGAAGCACGCCGGGTCGTCGTTCTGCGCCCAACCGGTCATGCCCGAATCGGTGTAGCCCAGCCACGCCACTCGCGAGATCCCGAGCACCGTCGCCGACGCCATCACCTCTGCCCGGCGCCGCTCGACCAGCGTCTCACCGGCGGCGAGGTCGTCGGGCACTTCGCCGTGGTCGCCGTTCGTCGCAACCACCAGCACCACCCGGTGCCCGTCGGCCACGGCGCGGGCGATCGTGCCGCCCGTCGAGGTCGCTTCGTCGTCGGGATGGGCGTGCAGGCAGACGATCGTCGACATCGCCGGCCAGTGTGCCAGCGGATCAACCAGCTTGCTTGACGGCCCCCGACTCCACCAGCGACTCGATGCGGTCGGCCGCCAGCCCCCAGTCGGCCAGCACCTCGCGCGTGTGCTGGCCGGCGTACGCCGGCGGCCGGGTGAGCTCGGCCGCCGTGCGGCTGAAGCGTGGGGCCGGGGCCGGCTGGACGGTACCGTCGACGTCGAGGAACGTCTGGCGGGCCACGTTGTGCGGGTGCTGCGCGGCGTCACTCATCGTCAGCACCGGCGCGAAGCAGACGTCGGTCATCTCCATCAGCTCGCACCACTCGGCCCGGGTCCGCTGCGCGAACACCTCGGTGAGCCGGGCCTTGAGATCGGGCCATTGGCCGGCGTCCATCTGGTTGGCGAACGCCGGGTCGTCGGCGAGATCGGCCAGGCGCAGCAACTCGGCGTAGAACTGCGGCTCGATCGAACCGATCGAGATGTACTCGCCGTCGGAGCATCGGTACACGTCGTAGAAGTGCGCGCCGGTGTCGAGGAGGTTCGTGCCGCGGTTGTTCTCGTCGAAGGCGCCCATCTGCTTGAACGCCCAGAACATGGTCATCAACACGGCCGTACCGTCGACCATCGCCGTGTCGACGACCTGACCTGTGCCGCTGCGCTGCGCCTCGAGCAGCGCGCACACCACACCGAACGCGAGGAACATTCCGCCGCCGCCGAAGTCGCCGACCATGTTCAGCGGAGGTACCGGCTGTTCACCGGACCGTCCGAAGTGGGCGAGCGCCCCGGCGAGCGAGATGTAGTTGATGTCGTGGCCGGCGGCCTGGGCGTACGGGCCGTCCTGACCCCAGCCGGTCATCCGGCCGAACACGAGCTTCGGGTTCCGGGCCAGGCATTCGTCGGGTCCGATGCCGAGCCGTTCCATCACCCCGGGACGGAACCCCTCGATCAGCGCGTCGGCTGAGTCGACCAGCTCGAGCAGCGTCGCCACACCGTCGGGGTGCTTGAGGTCGATGCCGATGTTGCGACGGCCGCGGAGCAGGAGGTCGCCGTGCGGCGTGTCGGGCACCGACCCGCGCACGGCGCCGCTGCGCTCGACGCGGATGACCTCGGCGCCCATGTCCGCGAGCAGCATCGCGGCGAACGGCCCCGGCCCGATGCCGGCGAGCTCGATGATGCGGTAACCGGTGAGTGGCCCAGCCATGTCAGCCTCCCACCAGCGCCGCCGAGACGGTCGCCGCCGGACGGCGATCAGCGGTCCGGATGTTGCCGGCGATGGCGTCGACCAGCACCGGCCAGAGCGGACGTGGCATGTCGTGGCCCATGTCGGAGACGAACAGCAAGCGGGCCCCAGGGATGACCTCGGCGGTGTGGAAGCCGCCATCGGGAGCGATCAGGGTGTCGTCGCGCCCGTGGATCACGAGCGTCTGGACGTCGAGCCGCTTCAACGCTTCGGCGCGATCGCCACTCGCGTAGATGGCGGTCAGTTGGCGCTTGGCTCCCTCCGGAGCGAACGACCGATCGAAACCCCGCGCCGCGAGATCCCTGACGGCGTCGTCGTCGTAGTACTTCTTCGACTGCCAGACCTTCGCCCGCGACGACGCTTCGATGAACGCCTCACGATCCGCCGGCGGCGGGGCGAGCAGCGCGTCGCGAGCCTCCGCCGTCGGGGCGCCGGATTTCGGATCGCCCGTGCTGCTCATGATCGACGTGAGGCTGGCGACACGATCGGGGTGTTCGATCGCCATCGTCTGCACGATCATTCCACCCATCGACGCCCCGGCGATGTGCGCCCGATCGATGCCGAGGTGGTCGAGCAGGCCGATCCCGTCGGCGGCCATGTCGGACAGGGTGTACGGGACCGCTGGCAACGGTTGGCCCTGCAACTGGGCGGTCAGCACCGCCATCGGATCGGCGTCGTGCCCGTCGAGCTTCGTCGACAGACCGCAATCGCGATTGTCGAAGCGGACGACGAACAAGCCTTCGCCGACGAGCGCCTGGATCAGGTCGTCGTGCCACGCGATCATCTGGGCGGTGTAGCCCATGACCAGTAGCAGTGCGGGATCGGCGGGGTCACCGAACGTCTCGTATTCGAGTTCGATCCCGCTCAGGAGGGTGGTGCGTGCCATGGATGCGAGTGTTGCAGGCGGGGCCGGATCAGCCGAACTCGGCGAATGCGGCACCGAGCTGCCGGCCGAGTCGCCAGGTCGCGGCCGGGGTGCGGATCCCCCACCAGAACAGGTCCCGACCGTCGACGCGCAGCACCGGAACGTCAGCACCCAGCGCCGCACGCAGTTCGTCGAGGTGTTGATCGGCGAAGTCGTACGGCTCGCTCGGCACGAGCACGATGTCCGGCCCGAGCGCGTCGATCTCGTCGAGCTCGACGGTCGGGTACGGGTCGCCGCGATCCCCCGTCACGAGCGCCACACCGAGGCCCGCGAGCAGATCGGCCCCGTAGGTGAGGCCGCTGATCGTCATCCACGGCCGCCGCCAGATCGGCACGAACGCCCTGACCGCGCCCGCGGGCTGGCCATCGACCAGCGGCGCCTGGCCCCCGGATCGGTCACCACCGCTGCCGGGAGAGGCGACGCCGGCCCGCGCCGCCAGGTCGCCCACCACGGCCAACGCCGCCTCGACCGTGGTGACGGCGGAGACGAACAGGTCGAGCCCGGCAGCCTGCAGCTCGTCGGCATCCTCCCGACGGTTCTCCTCCCGGTCCATCACGACGACATCCGGGGCGAGCCCGACGATCGCGTCGAGGTCCGGGTTCTTGGTCCCGCCGACGTGCATGATCGCCGGTTGTTCGCAAAAGCGCGTACACGCGACGACATCGGCCCCGAGTGCCAGCAGCGTCTCGGTGCTCGACGGCACGAGGCTGACGATCCTCGGCAGGCGAACCCCCGCTCCGGACCCGCGGTCAGAGCTGGTCGAGGAGGCGCTGCTTCTGGGCATCGAACTCGTCCTGGGTGAGCGTTCCGCGCTGCAACATTCCTTCGAACCGCTCGAGCTGGCCGGCCACGTCGAGCCGCTCCCGCCCGCCGCCGGCAGAGGCGTGCTGGCGTTCGTGGACGAGGCCGTGAAGGACCCGCTGGATGCGCCCCGGGTTGCGCAGGTCGGCGAAGCGTTGCTGGCCGTACTCGCTCCCGGACTCGACGACCAGGTCGCCGACTCCGACGAGTCGCTCGAACAGGTGCTGGCTCGACGACACCGTGTTGACCCGCTCCAGCGGGATCTCGATCGATCGTTTCGTGAGCACGCCCGAGCGATCGATCACGCGATGGGTCGTGATCACGAAGTTCGTGGTCACCCACGCGAGGTATCGCGCGACGAGCCAGCACACCCCAGCGGCGAGCAGGCCGATGCACGCCCACGCCGCCACGGTCCGCACGGTGGTCTCGGGCTCGGTCACCATCAGCACCGCGATCCCGAGGCCGATCGCGACGAGGAGCAACACGACCGGGCGAACCAGGCTCCACCAGTGCGGGTGCAGGTCGACGACCACCGTCTCGTGATCGTTGAGCAGCCGCCGCGGGTACGCCACGGGTCCAACGTAGTCAGGTCGCCGATTGTTGGTCGTCGGCGGTGGCTGGGAGGCACACACGGACCCAGTCGATCGCGTAGCCGTCCATCTCCAGCACCTCGAACGTGCCGGCGGCGGTCCGGACGGTGTCGCCGACCGCGGGGATCTCGTCGAACGCGGCGATGACGTAGCCGGCAAGCGTGTGCCAGTCACCATCGGGAAGCGACACGCCGAGCCATTCCTCGACCTCGTCGACGCGCACGGCGCCGCTCACCTTGTAGGAGCCGTCGTCGAGCGGCACGAGGCCGTCGCGTCGATCGGACTCGTCGTCGAAGTCACCGATCAGCTCCTCGATCACGTCTTCGAGCGTGACCACGCCGACCACCGTGCCGTGCTCGTCCACCACCAGACCGATGTGGTGACGGCCGATCCGCATCTCCAGCAGGAGATCCTCCAGCCGGTGATGCTCGGGCGTGACCATGATCGGGCGCACGACGTCACCGACGATCGTGTTCGACCAGGTGCCGTCAGGCAGACGCAGCAGGTCCTTGACGTGGACGAAGCCACGGACGTGATCGAGGTCACCTTCGTGGATGACGACGCGGCTGCGGCCGGTGCGGTGCGCCTCGGATGCGGCCTCCTCGACCGTGACGTTCGCCGCGACGGCGACGATGTCTCGGCGCGGCGTCATCGCGTCGGCCGACGTCAGGCCGGACAGTTCGAGTGACCGCGTCAGCAACGCGTGGTCTTCGGCGGCGATCGAGCCGTGGCCGGCGGACTCGTCGAGCAGCAGTCGAAGCTCGGCGGGCGAGTGCGCCATCGCCCGCTCGTCCTGAGGCTCCACGCCGACCAGACGGACCGTCACGTTCGCCATCCAGTTCAAGAGCCGCAGCAGCGGCCGGAACACGGTGACGAAGGCCCGGAACGGCCTGGCGACGATCAGCGCCGACGATTCGGGATGTGAGATCGCCCACGACTTGGGCGCCATCTCACCGACGACCATGTGCAGGAACACCACGATCGAGAGCCCGACCGTGAAGCCGATCACGTGCTCGGCCGTCGACGACAGCGACACCGTCACGCCGAGGATGCCCTCGATGAGCCCGGCGAGGGCGGGCTCGGCCACGGCACCGAGGCCGAGTGAGCACATGGTGATGCCGAGTTGCGCGCCGGCCAGCATCAAGGTCAGCTCGCGCAGACCGGCCAGGGCGTGCGCGGCGCGGCGGTCTCCGTCGGCCGCCAACTGCTCGATGCGCGACCGGCGCGACGCGAGCAGCGCGAACTCGGCAGCGACGAAGAACCCGTTCAGGGCCAGCAGCACGAGCGCCACCACGAGCGCGGGAACGTGGAACTCGATCCCCGACGACTCCTCGGCAGTGGCGGCGGCCAACCCTGCGACCGTGAGCGCGCCGGTCACGACGACGCCCCGCGCTCGTCGGGCGGTGGATCGCCGATGTCGTCCGCGACGCGCAGGCGCACCTGTTCGATGGCGAACTCGTCGACGGCCAACACGTCGATCCGGACGCCGTCGACGTTCACGTGATCGCCGACCTCCGGAATCCGCTCCAGACGGTCGAGCACGAGGCCGGCGACGGTGTCGAAGTCGCCTTCGGGAAGGTCGTACCCGGTGACACGCTCGATCTCGTCGGTGCGCGCGGAGGCGTCGACGACCCAGACCCCGGGTTCGACCTCGGTGTACCCCTCGGGTTCACGCGGGTCGTACTCGTCTTCGATGTCACCGACGAGCTCTTCGATGATGTCCTCCAGGGTGACGACGCCGGCCGGTGCGCCGTACTCGTCGATCACGATCGCCATCTCGGTGGAGTGGGAGCGGAGCTCGGCCAGCACGATGGGGAGCCCAGCGGCCTCCGGCACCGCCAGTACGTCGTGGATGAGGTCGATCACCTTCACCGCTGCATAGGTCGAGCGAGGAACCGCGAGCAGGTCCTTGGCGTGGACGATGCCCTCCAACGTGCCGTCGTCGTCGATCACCGGGAAGCGCGAGTGGTTCGACGTCATCAGGTCGCGCAGGTCTTCGGCCGTCTCGCCGACACCGATCGTGACGACCCGGTTCCACGGGATCATGGCGTCGGACGCTTCGAGCTCGCGGAAGTTGATCGCCCGTTCGAGCAGGGCGGCCTGGCCGATCGTGAGGTGGCCGCTCTCGGCGGACGAGTCGACGATCAGGTCGAGCTCCTCGGTCGACACCGACGTGTTGAGCTCCTCCACCGGTTCCACGCCGACCAGCCGGAGCAAGCGGTTCGCCGAACCGTCGAACAGGCGGATCAGCGGGCGGGCGAGGCGCAGGTAGGCCAACATCGACGACGCGAGCGCGCGGGCCACCGGCTCGGGCTTGGCGATCGCGAGGTTCTTCGGCGCGAGCTCGCCGAACACCATGCTGGCCCCGGTGGCGATGACGAAGGCCAGGATGAAGGACACGGCGAACGACGCCGATTCACCGAGCCCGGCGCCGGCGAGGACCGGTTCGATCACCGATGCGATCGCCGGCTCGGCGATGAAGCCGAGCACCACGGTCGTGATCGTGATCCCGAGCTGGGCGCCCGACAACATGAAGCTGAGACGTTGATGGACGATGACCGCGCGCCGCGACTTGCGGTCGTGCTCGGCCAGCTCGACGAACTTCGAGCGGCGAGCCGCCACGAAGGCGAACTCACCGGCGACGAAGTATCCGTTCGCCGCGATCAACAACACGACGGCGAGGAGCCCGAGCGCAGTCAGCACGGCGTCAACTTCGAAGTCGGTCGTCGTACATGGCCAGCGAGATGTTATCCGCGGCCCCGACGTCGTGAGGTGTACCCACCCGTCAGCGCTCGATCATGGCGACCACAGGGATGTCCGGGTCCGGTGTCGAGGACCGGTAGCGACGCAGTTGATCGGCGCCGAACACGGCGAACGCGGCGTCGACCAACCCCCAATAGGTGCTCCGGATACCGGCCCGTCCGGCGTCTCGGGCGGCCTCGTAACGCTCGATCGCCAACCGTCTCGGCACATAGGTGACGACGCGGTCGCCGGCCGCGAACGTGCAACGCGTGCGGTCGCCGAGCAGCTCGACCGATTCGGTCACGTCCAGCCGGTCGTAGTCACGTTCACGCACGTCGAGCGCCGCGATCTCGAGGTCGCTGACGCGGGCGACGATGCCGTTGGCCGACTCGTCACCGGCGCGCACCACGCCCAGCGCCACGATCACGCCGTCGGCGATCAGCGTGCCGTCCGCGCGCTGCCACGAGCCGCTGACGTGGCCGACGCCATAGTTCCAGCGGCGACCCCACCCCGCGAGCTCTGCCTCGACGAAGTCGACGCCTGGCGTGACGGCCCGAGCCAGCGTGCGTCCGAGCGACTGAGGGTCGACGAGTGACCCGTACCCGAACACCCACGTCGAGGGGCCCGGCGACGACCCGGTCGGCACGCGTCAGCTCCCGTCGGTGGTCGCCGCGGCCAGCTCGGCCAGCTCGGCCCACAACGCGTCGACCTGGGGTTCCAGCGCCGCGAGATCGCCGGAGTTGTCGATCACGTGTGTGGCCCGGGCAAGGCGGTCGGCACGGCTGATCTGGCTGTTGATGCGCGCTCGGGCGTCGTCGGCCGGCATCGCCCGGAACTCGACCAGGCGCCGCACGGCGATCTCGGGATCGACGTCGACGACCACCGTGGCCACCAGGCCCTCGCGCGGGTTCTCACCGAGCAACGGAAAGTCGAGCACGACCACGTTGTCGGTGTCGCGGTTGAGGTCGATCTGGCGCTGGATCTCGACCTGCATCGCCGGGTGGACGATGGCATTGAGGTCCTCCAGCGCGCCCTTGTCGTTGAACACGATCGCGGCCACCGCGGCCCGATCGAGCGCGCCGTCGGCGGTGATGATGTGGTCGCCGAATCGAGCGGCCATCTCGGCCAGCAGCGGGCTGCCGGCCGATTGGAGGTCGCGGGCGATCTGGTCCGCGTCGACGATCACGGCACCACGCGCCGCCAGCATCGGCGACACCGTGGACTTACCGGCGCCGATCCCGCCGGTGAGCCCGACAAGGATCACGGCGCGGGCCAGATCACTGTTGCAACGCTGTTCACGGGCCGCCCCGGCAGGGTCACTCGGCGTTGGCGTCGACCGGCTCGTCGATGGCGACCGGTTCGTCGATGGCGACCGGCTGCTCGATGGCGACAGAGGTCAGGTCGGCGTCGACCGACTCGCTCGCCGGGTCGACCGCCGCGTCGTCGGCTCCGGCGCCGCCTTCGCCGTAGTACTCGGACCATGCGGCCTCGGCTTCGGCATCGGTCTCGCCGGCGACCCAGTTGCCGGCGGCGTCGACCTCGAAGTGCTCGCGGTATTCGGCGGCGAGCTCGCCACCTTCGGCGGCCTGCTTGATCGACAGGCTGATCCGGCGGCGGGCGAGGTCGAGGTCGATGATCTTGACCCACAGCTCCTCACCGGGGGTGACGACCTGCTCGGGCGAGTCGACGTGGTGGGCCGACATCTCCGAGATGTGCACGAGGCCTTCGATGCCTTCGCCGACCTGGACGAACGCCCCGAACTGCACGAGCTTGGTGACCCGGCCGTAGACGAGCTGTTCGACCTGGTGGCTCTCGGCAAACTCCTGCCACGGATCCTGCTGGGTGGCCTTCAGCGAGAGGCTGATGCGCTCGCGGCTGAAGTCGACGTCGAGCACCTGCACCTTGACCGGGTCGCCGATGGCGACGACCGAGCCCGGGTGGTCGACGTGCTTCCACGACAGCTCGCTGACGTGGATGAGGCCGTCCATGCCGCCGAGGTCGACGAACGCACCGAAGCTGACGACCGAGGAGATCGTGCCCTCGCGGACCTCGCCGACCTTGAGGTTGGTGAGGAACTGGTCGCGGGTCTCCTTCTGGTTCTCTTCCAGGTAGGCCCGGCGGGACAGCACGACGTTGTTGCGGTTCTTGTCGAGCTCGATGATCTTGGCGTGCACCGTGGTGCCGATGTACGGCGCCAGGTCGCGGACGCGGCGGAGCTCGACGAGCGATGCGGGCAGGAAGCCGCGCAGGCCGATGTCGACGATCAGGCCGCCCTTGACGACCTCGATGACCGGGCCCGACACGACGGCGTCGGCTTCCTTCTTCGCCTCGATGTCGCCCCAGGCACGCTCGTACTGCGCCCGCTTCTTCGACAGGACGAGGCGACCTTCCTTGTCTTCCTTCGTGAGCACGAGCGCCTCGACGGCCTCGCCGAGCGACACGACCTCGGACGGGTCGACGTCGTTGCGGATGCTCAACTCACGAGCAGGGATGACACCTTCGCTCTTGTACCCGATGTCGAGCAGGACCTCGTCCTTGTCGATCTTGACGACCGTGCCGTGCACCAGCTGCCCGTCCTCGACGGTGACCATCGTGCCGTCGATCGCGTCGGCGAAGGACATGCCGAGATCGTCGGAGACGACCTCGCGGGGGGTGTAGTTGCCCTCGTCGTCGAAGGTTCCCATCGGCTGGATGGATCCAGCGGTGAGGGACGTCGGCGAGGTGGTGGTGGTGTCGGACAAGGGACGGACTGCTTTCGGAAACTTCGAGAAGTGGATCGGATGGGAAGCGAGATCGCGGCGGACCCCACCTGCCATGGTTGGCAGGGCGTCAAGCATAGCAGTCACGCTGCGACAACAACGCTGGGTGGCCGGCTCACCCCAGCTCGACGTCAGGCGCGCGATCGCGTGGCCACCACGAGGAACTCGGGTGATTCGGTGGTCGGCGGATCGTCGCCGTAGGCGCCGGGTTCGACGCTGCTGACCGAGTCGACGTGGAACCCGTGGCGGTCGAGTACGAGCGCGAGCTCCTTCGGCGTCCAGCAGCCCGTCCACAGCTCGACCGTCGCGGCGCTTCCCGCCTCGTCGCGCACCTCGGTGTGCTCGTGCGACACACCGGTCGCCGCGTCGAAGGTCGCTTCGTCGTGGTACTTGACGGCGAAGTACGCGTTGAAGGCACTGAGGGCGAGCCGCCCACCGGGTCGGAGCGCGCGGGCGATGCCGGCCAGCACCAGTTCGTCGTCGCCGCCCGCCGTCATCAGCCCGAAGGCGCCCTGGCAGAGGCAGATCGCAGCGTCGAAGTCGCCGTCGAACGGCAGGCGCCGAGCGTCGAGGCGTTGGAACGTCGCGCCGGGCACGGCTGCCACGGTCGCCAGGTCGACGAAGCGCTCGCTGACGTCGATGCCGTGCACGACGATGCCGCGACGGGCCAGTTCGTGGCTGTGGCGACCGGGCCCGCAGCCGACGTCGAGGACCCGATCACCCGGCTGGAGCCCGAGTGCGGCGACCACGTGGTCGACCTCCTGGACGGTGCCCTTCGTGAAGGAGTACCGGAGGTACGCCGCGCCGAGATGGTCGGCGACCGGTTCGAACCAGTGGTCAGGCGCGTTCGATTCGGGTGCCGTCACGCGGTGGCGTGCTCGGTGAGGTCCGTCTCCGGTCGGTCGTAGGCGAGTCCGGCGACGTAGCCCTCGGCGAGCCCGGCGCGCACGACGGAGGCGTCGTGGTCGCCGAGCAGCCCCTGGGACTCGAGGATGCTGGCGCAGTCGGGCGCCCCTTCGTACTGCGCCCACGACGTCGGATCCCACAGGTGGCTGCGGCGGAACGCCTTGGCGCAGTGGATGAAGACCTCGTCGGCGCGCACCACGAGGGCCGACTTGGGCCGGCGGAGCTCGTCGTTCCAACGGTCGAGGACCGAGTCGTCGGTGGTCACCCAGGCCTGGCCGTTGAGCCGCAACGTCTCGTCCTGGCCGGGTACGACGAAGATCACACCGGCCCGGCCGGTCTCGACGATGCCCCGGATGGTGTCGATGAGGTTGTTGCCGTTGAGGTCGGGGATCGCCACGTAGTTGTCGTCGAGGATCTTCACGAAGCCCGACGGGCCACCGCGGGGCGACACGTCGTTGCGGCCGTCGGCGCCGGTGGTGCCGATCACCAGGAACGGCGCCATGGAGATGAACGTCGCACTCCCCGAGTCGATGCCGGTACGCACCTTGGCCTGCACGAGCTGGCTGGGTGTGTGGTACAGCTCGGCCAGCTGGTCGACCGACTCGATGATGTTGTTGAACGGCTCCATGCGCGGATCTCCTGTCACTCGGCAGGCCACGCTACCGGTCGCCGGGTCAGCCTTTGGCGCTGGCCCAGGTCTCGCCCCACGACACGTTGACCTCGAGGGGCACAGCGAGCTCGGCGGCGCTGCGCATCAGGTCGACGACGAGCTCGCCGACCTCGTCGCGTTCGTCGTCGGGCACCTCGACGAGCACTTCGTCGTGGACCTGCAACACGAGGCGCGACGCCCGCCGCTGCTCGACGAGCGCCTGGTCGATGCGCACGAGCGCAACCTTGAAGATGTCGGCGGCCAGGCCCTGGATGCCCGCGTTCATCGCCTGGCGCTCACCCGCCTGACGCACCCGGAAGTTCGAGTTCATCAGCTCGGGGATCGGGCGACGGCGGCCGAAGAGCGTCTCGGTGTAGCCCCGCTCGCGGGCCTCGATCACCGTGCGATCCATGTAGTTCTTCACATTCGGGAAGGCGACGAAGTAGGCGTCGAGGATCACGGCCGCCTCCTCGGTCGGGATGTTCAGCCGTTGCCCGAGCCCGTAGGCCTCCATGCCGTAGGCGAGTCCGTACGACACCATCTTCGCCTTGGAGCGCTGTTCGATGGTGACCGCCGTCGGCTCGACCGAGAACACTCGTGAGGCGGTGGCGTTGTGGATGTCCCGGCCGCTGGTGAACGCCTCGATCAGGCCGGGATCCTTGGCGAGATGGGCGATGCAGCGCAGCTCGATCTGGTTGTAGTCGGCCACGAGCAGGCTGGTGCCGGCCGCCGGGATGAACGCCCGGCGGAACTGGCGGCCCTCGTCGGTGCGCACCGGGATGTTGTGCAGGTTCGGTTGGTCCGACGACAGGCGTCCGGTGCGGGCGACGGTCTGGTTGAACGTTGCATGGATGCGGCCGTCGGGCGCCACCTCGGCGAGCAGTCCCTCGCCATAGGTGCTGCGCAGCTTCTCCACCTCGCGGAAGCGCATGAGCGGGCCGAGGAACTCGGGCCACTGGTCCTTGATCTTCTCCAGCGTCGCGGCGTCGGTCGAAAAGCCGGTCTTGGTCTTCTTGCCGGGGCTGAGGCCGCGCTCGTCGTAGAGGATCTCGCGGAGCTGCTTCGGCGAGTTGAGGTTCAGGTCGTCGCGGCCGGCGACCCGGCGCAGCTCGGCGCCAAGGGTCTCGACCTCGGCCGCGAGACGGGCACCCAGTGCACGGAGCTCGTCGACGTCGACGGCGATGCCGACGTGCTCCATCTTGGCGAGCACGACGACGAGCGGGTTCTCGATCGTGCGGTAGAGCTCGGCCATGCCCTGCGCTTCGAGGCTGGCGACGATCGGGTCGGCCAGCGCGTGGACGGCGAGGGCGTCGCGGCCGGCGCTCTCGGCGTCGGTCATCGACGTGCCGTCGAGGTCGAGCTGGCCGGACGAGGCCACGTCGCTCGGCCGGGCGAATCTCGTGTACTTCTCGATCAGGTCTGGGAGCGTGTACCGGGCCTCGGCCGGGTCGATCAGGTAGGCGGCGATCGCCGTGTCGAGCTCGAGGCCACCCTCGATGTCGACGCCGGCGCCGAGCAGCGATCGCATCAGCGGCTTGACGTTGTGCCCACGGAGCCGGTGATGACCGGCGAGGGCGATCTCGACGCGGTCGTCGGCGAGCAGCGCCGCCGGGATCCACGAGACCTCGGCCTGCGCCGGATCGCTCACGATCGCCAACCCGCTCAGGGGCGTACGACCGGGTTCACCCGCCCACGCCGCCGCCACGTCGAGCACGTCGAGCCGCTCGATGAGCTCGACGGCGTCGCTGGGAGTGTTCACCACCTGTACCTCGGCGACGAGCTCTTGGCGCTCCTCCCCGCCGGCGATCTGGAGGCTGGTCCCCATCCCGTCGAGCGCCTCGGCCAGGCGGGCGCCGAGCGTGCGGAACTCGAGGAAGTCGAACAGCCGCTGCAACTCCTCGGAGTTCGGCGACACGCCGAGCTGGTCGACGGAGATGTCGCCGAGCGGCGCGTCGTGGCGCAGCAGCATCAGTTCGAAGTTCTTGCGGGCGCGGGCCTCGTGTTCGGCCAGCGACGCCCTGAGCTTCGGGGTCTGAGCCTCGACGTTGGCGAAGATGCCGTCGAGCCCGCCGTAGGTGGTGATCAGCTTGGCGGCCGTCTTCTCCCCCACGCCCGGCACGCCGGGCAGGTTGTCGCTCGTGTCGCCGCGCAGCGCGGCGTACTGCGGGTACAGCGCCGGCGTCACCCCGGTCCTTTCGACGATGCCGGCCTCGTCGTAGAGCGCGTAGTCGCTCACGCCGCGACGGTTGTAGAGCACCTTCACGTGCGGGTCGGCGACGAGTTGGTAGCTGTCGCGGTCGCCGGTGACGATGATCACGTCGTGGCCCTCGCCGACGAGCAGGTCGACCGCGGTGGCGATCAGGTCGTCGGCCTCCCACCCGGCCACGTCGATCGTGGTGATCCCGATCGCGTCGAGCACCTCACGCACGAGGCCCATCTGCTGGCGGAGGATGTCGGGTGCGGCCGTGCGCTGGGCCTTGTACTCCGGTTCGGCCTCGTGGCGGAACGTCGGCTCGGGCCGGTCGAAGGTGACCAGCACGCCGTCGGGCTGGTGGTCCTTCAACACGTTGATCAGCATCGACGTGAAGCCGAACACGGCGTTGGTGACCTGCCCGCTCGCCGTCGCCATGTCGGTCGGCAGCGCGAAGAACGCGCGGTAGGTGAGGGAGTTGCCGTCGACGACGATGTAGGTGCCCATCTCGATCTCAGTCGGCGTCCGGGCGTAGCGACCCGTCGAGGACGCGGTCGGCGACGTCGCGCATCCGGCTCCGCTCGCTCATCGCGGTGCGCTGGATGAAGCTGAACGCATCCGACTCCGTCATCGCGCACTCGTCCATCAACACACCCTTGGCCCGCTCGATGAACTTGCGGGCCTCGAGTTGCTCGCCCAGCGCGTCGATCTCGCCGGTCAGGGCGCGGAGCTCGCGGAACCGGCCCATCGCCACTTCGATGGCCGGGATCAGGTCGCTCTTCTGGAACGGTTTGACGAGGAACGCCAGCGCCCCTGCGTCGCGGGCCTCCTCGACCACCTCGCGCTGGCTGAAGGCGGTGAGCATCAGCACGCCGCAGATCTTCTCGCCGTTGATGATGCGCGCGGCGTCGACGCCGTCCATGCCGGGCATCTTGATGTCGAGGATGACCAGGTCGGGCTGGAGGTCACGGACGAGGTCGACCGCCTGGTCGCCGCGACCGGTTTCGCCCACCACTTCGTAGCCCTCCTCCTCGAGGGTTTCGCGCAGATCCATGCGGATGATGGCTTCGTCTTCGGCGATCACGACGCGCAATGGCATCCCCACTATCTACCATTCGCGGGCCCGAACCCCGTCCGCGACGGCCCTGACCGGGCGGTCCGCGGCCGTCACATGCGATCGAGCAGCTCGTCCTGTTTGCGTTCGAGCCCGGCGATCTCCTCGACGACGTGCGCACGGTGCTTGCGCATCGCGTCGACATGGCGTTGCGCGTCGCGCGCTTCGAACGAGGCACCGGGCGTTTCGGACACGAGGGCGCGGATCGCCTGGTCGTCGGCGTCGTCGCCGAGGTGTGAGAGCTGTTCGTCGACGATCGCCAGCTCGGATCGAAGCGACTTGAGGCGCGCCGCCACCGACGACAACCGGCGTTCGACCAACCAGGAACCCATCGCTGCCCCGTCAGCCCAGCGCCGCTGTCATCGCCACGCTCCACGGCCGGGCGAGCGCGCGCAGGCGCGCGCAGCGCTCCTCCCCGATCGCCGCGTACGGCGCGACCGACAGCTCGTCGGTGCGGTCCTCGATCCACTGCCGGCGTTCGCGGCCGAGGTCGGTGTACACGTGGTCGGCCCCGATCCAGCCGCGAGCCTCGAGCGACTCGAACGCGGCGGTCCAGTCGGCATCGGTCCGCTGGCGCGTGGCCTGGAGGATCTCCTGCGAGACGTCGCCCGCGAGGGCGTGGGTCACGAGGGCCTCGGCGCCCGACAGCCCCTCGACGGTCAGGGCTGCGATGTGACCGTCGCCGCGGAACTCGCGCAGCAACGTCTGGGCGTGCCACAACACGAGGTGCGGTTCGTCGGGCCAGGGCAGCGCGGCATGGCCCGCGAACAGCGGCCGGCCCTCCGGGTGCTCGCAGGCGACCTCCGCCGCGGCGTGGGCGATCTCGGCCGCCTCCGTCACCTCGGCGCTGTCGATCGCGTCGGGAGCGAAGCGCCGGATCATCCGGTCGGCGGCCCGCAGCCGGGCAGCGAGGATCGCCTCCGGTGTCACGCGGTCCCACACCCCCTCCACACTGCGCGTCACGAGCAAGGGGTCGAAGTTGAAGAACGTGGCGATCACCACCCCGGCCGAAACGGGCCCCATCGGTGCCGAACGGGACGCGAAGTACCCGGCCATCCGGTCGTCGATGCCGAGCGCGGCGTACTCCTCGCGGGCCTCCGGGACGAAGTAGATCGCCCCGTGAATCGGCTCGAGCGTCCGCCAGGTCTTCCGTGCCACCACTGGATCCATGCCCCGATCCTGCCAGATCCGCGCGTGGTGCCCCGGGTGGGACTCGAACCCACACTGGATGGTGTTTGAGACCATAGCCTCTGCCGATTGGGCTACCGGGGCGGGAACGGTGCTCCGTCAGGATAGCGGCCCACGCCGCACCACCCGCGATGGGTCACGATTTTGGCCCGATGAACGTGTCGAGCAGCGCGACGCTCGCTCGCCGACTCACGGCGATGTTGACCGCGTTCATCCGCTTCCAGTCGACGCCGACGACGTCGCAGGCGCGGGCGAACAGAAAGCGGATGTCGTCAGAGCGATTCGAGAACTGATCCCGGGGATATTCGTACGGCTGACCATTCGCCCCTCGGACCCGATTGATCGACCGGCACCCGTCACTCTGCACGAGGCCACGAAGGAATGCTCGTGGGTGCTCGACCAACGCGATCTGCTCCTGCCAGTCCTCGAGCACGATCTGCCGTTCGTGCTTCTTCCCAGGGGCGGCCTGTGGGAACAGGCACCGCCAGTGTGTCGAATACGCCTGGACGTTGACCACTCCCTGACGCGGCACACGGCCGACTCGATTGTCCGGCACGACCAGTTCGATCGCTTGCTGCACCTCGTCGACGATGTTGGGATACGCCGCACAACACGCGATCACCAAGCGATACACGCCACGTCGACCGTTGAGATCAACCCAGCCGTCGCCGAGATACTGGCCCAGCAGGTACGAGTAGGCCACAGGATCGGCCTGATTGCGGACCGCGCAATCGCCACCGGTGCAGTGCACTCCGTTTCGGGCCCTGATACCGCCGGTGCGTATCCACTTTCGAACCGTGCCGACGTTGACACCGGTCTGGCTGGCGATGCGCAGCTTCGGCATTCCGGCAGCCGCGAGCGCGAGCACTTCATCGACGACCTCTTGTTCATGGTGGACGAACATGTCTCCATCATGAACAACGGGTGTCACAGCCGTCTCGGGGGACGGGATCAGGTACGAAGATTGGTTCTTGACGAGCGGCGCGAGCTGTCCGGCAGGCTCGACGATTGAGGTCGTGCGGACTCGGCTGACTTACATTCGGCTCTCACAAGACAAGGAACGCTGCTGCGAGGTTGGCATCGATCACACGTCGCCACTCACGCAGGTCGAGACCGTCAGCAGTCAGATCGTGTGTCATTCGGCCCATGTCGACATCATCATCCATCGGGACCGATGGACAGTCAGGGTTTCGGGGCCCGTGCGCCGAGATTCGCGAACCCGACTCCGGCTACCGCCCGGTAGCTCGCAGCGGCGGTGTGGCCGGTCTAGCCTGCCGCGGATGCTCGCTTTCACCTTCCCCGGTCAGGGGTCGCAGCGCCCGGGAATGGGGCTGCCCTGGCGAGAACACGAGAGCTGGGAGTTGGTCGACGAGGCGAGCGAGGTGGCAGGGCGCGACGTCGCCGCATTGCTGTGCGACGCCGACGCCGACGAGCTCCGCGACACCCGCAACGCCCAGCTCACGACGTTCGTGTCCAGCCTGATGGTCCTCGACGCGGTCGAGCGGCTCGGTGTCGAGCCCAGCTACTGCGCGGGCCACAGCCTCGGTGAGTACACCGCGCTCACCGCCACCGGTGCGCTCGGGTTCGACGACGGTGTCCGCCTGGTCTCGGCTCGCGCCGCCGCGATGCACGACGCCGGCAACGCCCAGCCGGGCACGATGGCCGCCGTCCTCGGCCTCGACGACGATCAGGTCGAGATCGCCTGCCGCCGCGCCGACGCCGACGTGTGGGTCGCCAACTTCAATGCGCCCGGCCAGGTCGTGATCGCCGGGTCGCCGTCGGGCGTCGAGGCCGCGGCCGCGCACGCCAAGGAGCTCGGCGCCAAGAGGGTGATGCCGCTCCAGGTCTCCGGCGCGTTCCACACGCCGTACATGGCCCCCGCCCGTGACCGCCTGCGCGAGGCCCTCTCCGCGGCCCGGCCCCGCGACACCGACGTGCCGGTCGTGTCGAACGTCGACGCGATGGCCCACGATCGGGGCAACGACTGGGCCAGTCTGCTGTCGGCGCAGCTGTCGAGCCCGGTGCGTTGGAAGCACTGCCTGCTCACGCTCGAAGACGCCGGTGTGACCAGCTTCGCCGAGCTCGGACCCGGCGGCGTGCTCACCGGTATGGCGAAGCGCACCGTCACCGACGCCCGAACGATCTCCGTGCAGACCCCGGAAGATCTCGACAAGCTGCTCGAATGGGTCGACGCCAACCTGGCGGCGGCCAGCCCGGTGCTGGCCACACACGTCGAGGGCGAGCACCTGTTCGCGGTCGAGCGTCTCGTGGTGTCGCCGGCCACCGGCGTATTCCACCCGATCGGCACCTTGATCGACGGCGAGCTCATCGAGGTCGGAACCGTGCTCGGCCACGTCGGCGACGTCGAGGTGCGATCGCCCTTCGCCGGCGTCCTGCAGAGCTACATCGCCGTCGACACCGAACGCGTCACCACCCGGCAACCGATCGCGTGGTTGCGGTCGACCTGAGCGCGAACGAGAGCAAGGAGCCGCAGTGCCAGCAGTACGAGATGGAACCCGCGGGGCCGTGATCACCGGTTGGGGCACGGCGCTGCCGCCGAAGATCCTCACCAACGTCGACCTCGAAGGAATGATGGAAACCAGCGATGCCTGGATCACCGAACGGACGGGCATCCGCCAGCGCCACGTCGGCGGCACCACCGCCGATCTGTCGGTCGAGTCCGCGCGGCAGGCGATCGAGATGGCCGGGCTCGACCCGAGCGAGATCGACGGCTTGATCCTCGCGACCACGACACCCGACCGGATGGTCCCCGCCACGGCGTCGACGGTGCAACACGAACTGGGCCTGTCGTGCGGCGCGTTCGACGTCAACGCCGCCTGCTCGGGCTGGGTCTACGGCCTCATCAACGCCCACGGGATGATCGCGATGGGCGCCGACAAGGTGCTGGTCATCGGCACCGACACACTCGCCCGCATCGTCGACTGGACCGACCGCAACACCGCGATCCTGTTCGCCGACGGCTCGGGCGCGGTCGTGCTCGAGGCAGTGGAGGGCCCCGGCCAGCTCCTGGCGTGGGATCTCGATTCCGACGGCAGCGCCGAGCGATTCCTCTACTGCGAGATCGACGGCAAGATGCAGATGGACGGCAAGGAGGTCTTCCGCCGTGCGGTGCGGGTCATGGTCGACTCCGCCCAGAAGTCGATGCAAGCGGCCGGTGTCACGGCCGACGACATCGCGCTCGTCGTCCCGCACCAGGCGAACATCCGCATCATCAGCGCCGCGTGCAGCCGCCTCGGGTTCAGCATGGACCAGACGGCGACCATCCTCGACCGCACGGGCAACACGTCGTCGGCGTCGGTGCCGCTGGCGCTCGCCGACGTGCTCGACGCCGGACGGGTGCACGATGGCGATCTCATCCTGTTCGTCGGCTTCGGCGCCGGGATGACCGCCGCCAGCGCCGTCATCCGCTGGTCGGCGAACGCGATCGAACACCACCCACACCTCGATGACGGGATCGCCGGCTCGTGACCGACGCATCGAAGGTGGCTCGGCCCGGGCGTGTGGTCCTCGTCACCGGCGGCGCGCGCGGCATCGGCCTGGCGTGCGCGCGGCGCTTCGCCGCCCAGGGCGACCGGGTCGCGGTCACGTATCTCACCTCTCCCCCACCCGACGGCCTGTTCGGGGTGCAGTGCGACGTCACGTCCGGCGCTGACGTCGACGCCGCGTTCGATGCCGTCGAAGCCGAGTTCGGCGCCACGGTCGAGGTGCTCGTGTCCAACGCGGGGATCACCAACGATGGCCTCTTGCTACGCATGAGCGAGGACGACTTCACGTCCGTCATCGACGCCAACCTCACCGCCGCCTACCGCGTCGCCAAGCGCGCTTCGAAGGGCATGCTGCGGGCCCGCAGCGGCCGGATCATCTTCATGTCGTCGGTGGTCGCCCTGCTGGGCCAGGCCGGCCAGGCCAACTACGCGGCATCCAAAGCCGGCCTCGTCGGCCTTGCCCGGTCGCTGGCCCGCGAGCTCGGATCCCGGTCGATCACCGTCAACGTCATCGCACCCGGCGCCGTCGCCACCGACATGACCGCCGCCCTGAACGACGATCTCCTCGCCGCGATGACCGCGGCGACCCCGCTCGGCCGCATCGCCGAACCCGACGAGATCGCCGGCGTGACCGCCTTTCTCGCGTCGCCCGATGCCGCGTACATCACCGGCGCCGTCATCCCCGTGGACGGCGGGCTAGGTATGGGACACTGACCCACGTTCTACTATTCGTCAACCACCAACCAAGGAGAGACCCGTGGATCAAGAACTGTTTGCCCGCTTCCGCAAGTGCGCCGTCGAGGTGCTGTCGGTCGAGGAGAGCGCGATCGTGCCCGAGGCGAACTTCGGCGACGATCTCGACGCCGACAGTCTCGACCTGGTCGAACTCGTGATGGCGCTCGAGGAGGAGTTCGACATCTCCGTGCCGGAAGAGGAGCTCGAGGGCGTCGAGACGGTCCAGCAGGCGTACGACCTGGTGGCCGGCAAGCTGTGACGGCCAAGCCGTGAGCGAGCGCAGCCAGCGGCGGGTCGCGGTCACCGGCCTCGGCGTGGTGGCACCGGCCGGTATCGGTGTCGACGCCTTCTGGAAGGGCCTCCTCGGCCCAGGCATCTCCGACGGACGCCGCTCCGTCGAGATCGCCGACTGGGACCCCAGCCCGTACTTCGACAATCCGAAACAGGCACGCCGAGCCGACCGCGTCGAGCAGTTCGCGCTCGCCGCTGCAGGCGAGGCGTTCGACCGCGCCGGTGGCATCGATGCCATCGGTGTCGAGCCCGCTCGATTCGGCACCATCTTCGCCAGCGGGATCGGTGGGCTGCACACCCTCGAAGAGCAGGTCCTCGTCGGCGCCGAGAAGGGGCTCCGCCGGGTGTCTCCGTTCCTCGTCCCGATGATGATGGTCAACGCATCGGGTGCGGCGGTGTCGATGCGATACGGCCTGCAGGGCCCCAACGAGACGATCTGCACGGCGTGCGCGGCCGGCACTCACGCCATCGGCTACGCGGCCCGCTTGATCAAGTGGGGCATCGTCGACGCTGTCGCCGCCGGCGGCAGCGAGTCGGCGGCGACAGAGACCGCCCTCGCCGGATTCAGCAACATGACCGCGCTCTCCACCGCGGGCATCAGCCGTCCCTTCGACGTCGACCGCGACGGCTTCGTCATGGGCGAGGGCTCAGCCGTGCTGATTCTCGAGGAGTGGGGCCACGCCGAGCGGCGAGGCGCCACCATCCTCGGCGAGATCCTCGGCAGCGCCAGCAACGCCGACGCCCACCACATCACCGCTCCGTCACCCGGAGGCGTGGGTGCGATCACCTGCATGCGCCTCGCCCTCACCGACGCCGGCATCGAGCCCGGGGAGGTCAGACAGGTCAACGCGCACGGCACGTCGACCCCGCTGAACGACGCGGCGGAGGCCGCGGCGGTCACCGAGGTGTTCGGCGCCCATCAGGTGCCGATGGTGTCGATCAAGGGCGTCACCGGTCACTCGCTCGGCGCCGCCGGGGCGCTCGAGGCGGCCGCGTGCCTGCTCTCGATCGAGCACGAGGCGATCCCACCGACGGCGAACACCAAGGTGCTCAGCGACGACATGACCGTCGACGTCGTGATGGGCGATGCCCGGCCGTGGACGCCCGGACCGATCATCTCGAACAACTTCGGCTTCGGCGGCCACAACGGGTCGGTGGTGATCAGCTGTCCACGATGACGAACAGGAGCTCGCATTCGCAGGCGAGCTCGCCGCCGACCGAGGCGCGGCCGGAGCCCTTGCCGGCGCGGGCCGACATCCGGCCGAGCTCCACCTCCAGCAGCAGCTCGTCGCCCGGCACGACCTGACGCCGGAACCGGGCCTTGTCGAGGCCGCCGAACAACGGCAGCTTGCCGGCGAAGCGTTCGTCGGCCAGCACCGCGGCGGCGCCGACCTGGGCGATCGCCTCGCACATCAGCACGCCGGGCAGCGTGGGGCGTCCCGGGAAGTGGCCGGCGAAGAAGAACTCGTCGCCGTTGAGCCGCCACAGCCCGCTGGCCGACGTGCCCGGCACCAGCGCCGTCAGCTCGTCGACGAACAGGAACGGCGTCCGGTGGGGCAGCAGCGAATCGGGGGCGGGCAGCGGGCCGGCCGGCACAGGATCGGGGTCGGGGGCGGTGGGCATCAGCGGCGGGTCCAGTCGGGTCGGCGGCGGGCGTGGGCGTGGTAGTGCGTCGGGATGGTGCGCATGTTCTCATCGATCCAGTACTCACCGGGAAACCGGGCGTCCATCACCGTCGCCAGCCGCGCGTGCAGTGCAGCCCGCACGTCGTCGGGCGGTGCAGGGTCGTGCCGCTTCCACACCACCATCGGCACGGCGCACGCGTCGCACTCCGCAATCCAGCACAGCTCGTCGTCGTGGAACCACTCGGTGAACGGAGTCGCCTCGCAGAGCTCGCACGACACCGTCGCGTCGGGCACGATCACGGTCAGGCGTCGGTTCCCGGGCGTCGGGTCGATTCCTTGGTGGGGTCGCCGCGGTAGCCGGGCGGGAAGGTGAGCGCGAGCTCCTCCGGCGTCGGCCGGCGGTTGGAGTACGCGTCGTCGGGCAGCAGCGCCACGAGGGCGTCCATGATGCGCTTCGTGTCGGCGTCGAGCGATCTCCGCTTCACGTCGACGGACGGTCCCACCCGGACGCGCACGGTGGGCGGGTTGGTGAGGTTCAACACGTTGGGCAACCGACTCGATCGGGGCCACACCTTCTCGGTGCCCCACAGACCGATGGGGATCACCGGGGCACCGGTCATCTGCGCGAGCCGGGCCGCACCCCACCGTCCCTTCGGCTTGCGGAAGAAGGCCGGCCCCCGGGGAATCGTGCCCTCCGGCATGATCGCCACCATCTCGCCGCCGGCGAGCGCCTCCGCGGCGGCCTGGAGCGGCTCGTTCGACCCCGTGCCGCGGTCGACCCGGATGCCGCCCATGGCTGCGGCGAGCTGGCCGACGATCGGCGCGTCGAAGACCTCCTTCTTGCCGAGGAAGCGCACCGGCCGGCCGCTGCGGGCGATCGCCAACGACATCGCCGCGACGTCGAAGTAGCTGCGGTGGTTCCCGACCAGGATGGCCGGGCCCGACGCCGGGATGTTCTCGACCCCGGCGATGTCGAAGCGGGCATACGGGTAGGCCGCCGGGCGGGCGAAGCGCATCGCCAGTTGCTGCACCTCCAGCCCGATCACCGGGACCTTCATCACGCCCGGCGACACATCGAGGTTGAGCGTCGGCCAACGCCGGGTGGCGGCGATCAGCACCATGCGGGGGTCGGGGTTCACGACGACCGGATGGCCGACCGCAGCGAGCATCGGCGTGTCGTAGGTGCTGTCGGAATACGCGTAGCTGTGGGCGAGGTCGACGTCGTGGCGCTCGGCCCACGCGGCGATCGCGGCGAGCTTGCCGGCCGACCAGACGAACGGCCCGTCGAGGGTGCCGTCGTAGCGGCCATCGGCGTCGACGGTGTATCGCGTGGCGACGACGTCGTCGAGCCCGAGCCGGTCGGCGAACGGCTTGACCAGGTCGTACGGCGTCGTGGTGGCCAGCACGATGGGTCGCCCGGCCGCACGATGCGTGGCGAACACCGATTCGGCAAACGGCTGGACCATCGCGACGAGGCGGTCCGCGACGGTCTCGGCGGCGGCGAGCACCGCCGCTTGGGGACGGCCCTTGGCGAGCGTGACGGCCTGGCGGGCGAGCGCCATGGAGGGAAGCGTCTCGCCGATCGCGTTGAACACCCCGAACAACAGCCGCTCCCCCGGCATCGTCCGGCTGGTGAGCCCCGCCTCGCGCATCGCGTCGGAGAACACCTCGCCCGAAGCGCCGCGCAACAACGTCCGGTCGAGATCGAAGAACGCTGCGCCGCTCACGGCCGACACACTACGCCGGGCATCGAACCGAGTCGGAAAAACGGGAAAGACCCGGATGGGGGATCCGGGTCTCTCAACCTGGGAATTCCCGCCGATGGGGGATCGGCATCGGGATTCCCTTCGAGTGGAACATGGGGGGTGTTCTCACTGCGATCTGTTGTGCTTGTGAAAGTATGCACGTGAACAAGCGATCTGGCAAGTAGAACTCAGAGATACCAGCTATCGTTTTTACAGATGGATGTTCGGCAGCTGGCGACGCTCGTGGCGATCGCCGACCACGGTACCTTCTCCGGCGCCGCTCGGGCCCTGTACACCGTGCAGTCGAACGTGTCGGGCCACATCGCCCGCCTCGAACGCGAGCTCGGGGTGACCCTCGTCGACCGCGCCAACGGCGGCCTCACCGAGGACGGGTCCCTCGTGGTCGAGCGGGCCCGCCGCGTGCTGCGCGAGATGGACGACATCGCCGCCGACATGGCCAGCCGCGACTCGGCGGTCTCCGGCCAGACCCGTATCGGCGTCATCGGTACCACGGCGCGCTGGCTCATGCCGCAGTTCCTCGGCACGCTCACCGAGCAGCACCCGAACGTCCGCGTCATCATCCAGGACGGCGCCACCTCGACGCTGGTCCCCAACGTGCTCGCCGGCCAGTTGAACGGCGCGATCATCCACCTCCCGGTCGACGATCCGGAGCTGTCGATCGAGCCCCTGTTCGCCGAGGACCTCCTCCTGCTCGCCGACACGAGCCACCCGCTCGGCGATCGCGACACCATCTCACTGCGCGACCTCGACGACGTCCCACTCCTGCTCCCCCCGAAGGGCTCCGCGCTGCGGCGTGTCCTCGACCGGGCCGCGGGGGCGGCCGACATCACCCTTCGGGCGCAGGCCGAGATCGACGGCGCCCGGCTGCTGGCCTCGCTGGCCATCGACGGCTTCGGCGCCTCGATCGCCCCGGCCACGGCGGTACCGATCTGGCTCAAGGGTTCGTTCCGCCGGATCACCGTTCCCGAGCTCCCCCGTCGTGTCGTCGCGTTCGCCCGCCGCCGGCGCCCGCGAGCGAGTGCGGCCACGATGGCCGCACTCGAGACGTTGCGCGAGGTGATCAGGGAGCAGGCCGAACAGCAGCAGGGCGTGCACCTCGACACCGGCGCACTGGCAATCTCCCGGCCGGCCTGACGGCGGGTACTGTCGGGACTCGAATGACCGCACTCGAGCACCGCGACACCTGGTGGGGTCACCAGCCCGGTGACCTCCAGCTCTCCAACCTCGTGCCCGGCGCTGCCCGGCCGATGATGCGCCGAATCGGCGAGCGCGACGTGATCTGGATCGACATCGACGAGCCGGGCGAGATGGTGCACCTGTCCTCGGCCACCTCGGCGAAGATCGAGCGCGGGCTACGCGCCGCCCACGACGTCGGCCTCCCGGTGGTGCTCGTCGTGTCGAGCGCCGGGGCCGACATCAACGAAGGAATGCCGGCCCTCGACGCGTGGGGGCGGCTCGCCGCCGCGATGGCCGCCTGTTCGGGCCGCGTCCCCACGATTGCGGTCGTCGACGGTCCAGCGGTTTCGGGGCCGGCGTTGCTGCTCGGTCTCGCCGACTTCACGATCATGACCGAGCGCAGTTACGCCTTCGTCAGCGGGCCGGTGATGGTCGAGGAGTTCACCGGCATCGGCATCGGCGTCGACGAGCTCGGCGGCTCCACCACCCACGCCCGCTACACGGGTGCCGCCACGTTGGTCGTCACCGACCGCGTCGCCGCGATCGAGGCTGTCGAGAACCTGCTCGCCTATCTGCCCGACAACACCGACGTCGAACCGGAGCGCTGGCCGACCGACGACCCTGGCGACCGGTCGTGCCCGGAAGCCGGGGCCCAGATCCCCGAATCGTCCACCGGGAGCTACGACGTCCGGAAGGTCGCCGACGCGATCGCGGATGAGGACAGCCTGTTCGAGCTGCGCCCCCGCTGGGCGTCCAATGCGGTGACCGCGTTCGCCACCATCGCCGGCCGCCCGATCGGCATCGTCGCCAACCAGCCGCTGTCGCTGGCCGGCACCCTCGACATCCCGGCATCGCAGAAGGCGGCCCGGTTCGTGGCGTTCTGCGATGCGTTCAACCTGCCGATCATCACACTCGTCGATACGCCCGGCTTCTATCCGGGCAAGGACCTCGAGTGGCGCGGGATGATCCGCCATGGCGCCCAACTCGTGTTCGCCTACGCCAGGGCCACAGTGCCCCGCATCTGTGTCATCCTGCGCAAGAGCTACGGCGGCGCCTTCATCGTGATGGACTCCAAAACGATGGGGAACGACCTGTGCCTCGCCTGGCCCGGCGCCGAGCTCGCCGTGATGGGTGCAGGCCAGGCTGCGGCGATCCTGCAACGCCGGGCGAGCCCCGAAGAGCGCGCCGCGTTCGAGGCCGACTACACCGAACGTCTCCTCAACCCCTACGTCGCCGCCGAGCGCGGTTTCGTCGACGCGGTGATCGACCCCGCCGACACCCGCCGCGAGATCGCCGCTGCGCTCGACGTGCTCGACGACAAGCGCGAGGCCCTCGCCCCCCGCAAGCACGGCAACACGCCGCTGTAGTTGTTCGGCCTCACCGCCGGCCTCTCGCTGGCGCTTCCCTCGCCGGCACGTCCAGCCAGCTGGGTGCGTCGAGGCCCGATCCCACTATCGTGACCGGCGGTCGAGGTGACCCCTCGACCACCCTCAGCGACACCGTGCGAGATCCACTCGGTGTGTCCAATCGAGCAAGCGAAGGAAGCGACGTGCCCGACACCATCACCATCACCGACGACCGCACCGGCAAGACGGTGACCGTGCCGATCGAAGGTGGTGTGTTCTCGTCGTCGGCGCTCCGCGAGCTCGATCCGACGCTCTACTGCTACGACCCGGCCTATCTGTCGACGGCGTCGTGCAAGTCGGCGATCACCTACCTCGACGGCGACGCCGGAATCCTCCGCTACGGCGGCTACCCCATCGAACAGCTCGCCGAGAAGTCGACCTATCTCGAGGTCGCGTACCTGCTCCTGAATGGTGAGCTGCCGACCAAGGAGCAGCTCGACCAGTGGACCTTCGACGTCACGCATCACACGTTCATCCACGAGAACATGCGCAAGCGATTCGTTGACGGCTTCCACTACGACGCCCATCCGATGGGCATGTTCATCTCGGCGCTCGCCGCGCTGGGCACGTTCTACGAGGGCGCCAAGGACATCGACGACGCCGATGCCCGCAGCCGGCAGATCCTGCGCATGATCGCCAAGGCGCCGACGATCGCGGCCATGTGCTACCGCTTCTCCGTCGGCCTGCCGTTCAACCAACCGAACAACGAACTGTCGTACCCGGCCAATTTCTTGAACATGATGTGGCGGATCGGCGGCTACGAGGTCGACCCGGTCCTCGAACGGGCGATGGACGTGCTGTTCATCCTCCACGCCGACCACGAGCAGAACTGCGGGACCACGGCGATGCGGGTGATCGGCTCGAGCCAGGCCGACCCGTACTCGTCAGCGGCCGGCGCTGCCTCCGCCCTGTACGGCCCGCTCCACGGCGGTGCCAACGAGCAGGTCGTGCGGATGCTCACCGAGATCGGGTCGCTCGACGACGTGCCGGCGTTCATCGACAGCGTCAAGGCCGGCCACGGGCGCCTGATGGGCTTCGGGCACCGGGTGTACAAGAACTACGACCCGCGGGCGCGGATCATCAAGCAGACCGCCTACGACGTGTTCGAGGTGACCGGCAAGAACCCGCTGCTCGACATCGCGCTCAAGCTCGAGGAGACGGCGCTGAGCGACCCCTACTTCGTCGATCGCAGGCTGTATCCGAACGTCGACTTCTACTCCGGCCTCATCTACCAAGCGATGGGCTTCCCGGTCGACATGTTCACCGTGCTGTTCGCCATCCCCCGCATGTCGGGCTGGCTGGCACACTGGCAGGAGCTGCTCCTCGACCCGGCGCAGAAGATCTCCCGCCCCCGCCAGTGGTACGCCGGCCCCGACGCCCGCGACTACGTCGCCCTCGACGCCCGCTGAACCTGCAACGCTCGGTGCCTGACCCCGGCGTTTCAGGTGAGGAGCGCGAGGGTGGCGTTGAAGGTGGCGCTCGGGCGCATCACGGCCGACGCCCGGTCGGTGTCGGGGGCGTAGTAGCCGCCGATTTCGGCGGGCTGGCCCTGCACCGCCAGCAGCTCCTCGACGATCGTGGCCTCGTTGTCGGCGAGCGTCGCCGCGATCGGCGCGAACTTCGCCGCCAGCGCCGCGTCGGCGGTCTGTGATGCCAGCGCCTGCGCCCAGTACAAGGCGATGTAGAAGTGGCTGCCGCGGTTGTCGATCTGACCGAGACGGCGCGCCGGCGACTTGCCGTTCTCCAGCAGCTGACCGGTCGCCGCGTCGAGCGTGTCGGCGAGGATCTGGGCCCGAGCGTTGCCGGTCAGCTCGGCCAGGTGCTCGAACGACACGGCGAGGGCCAGGAATTCACCGAGCGAATCCCAGCGCAGATAGTTCTCCTTGACGAGCTGCTGCACGTGCTTGGGCGCCGAGCCACCGGCGCCGGTCTCGAACAGGCCACCGCCGGCGAGCAACGGCACGATCGACAGCATCTTGGCGCTGGTGCCCAGCTCGAGGATCGGGAACAGATCGGTCAGGTAGTCGCGCAGCACGTTGCCGGTGACCGAGATCGTGTCCTCTCCCCGGCGGATGCGGTCGATCGAGAACTTGGTGGCCTCGACGGGCGACATGATCTCGATCTGCAGGCCGGCGGTGTCGTGGTCGCCGAGGTACTGGCGGACCTTGGCGATGAGCTGCGCGTCGTGGGCCCGGTCGGCGTCGAGCCAGAACACGGCCGGTGAGCCGGTCGCGCGGGCACGCGAGACCGCGAGGCGGACCCAGTCGCGGATCGGCTCGTCCTTCACCTGACACATCCGGAAGATGTCGCCGGCCTCGACGGACTGCTCCATCAGCGCCGCGCCCGAGGCGGTGTCGACGACGCGGACCGTGCCGGCAGCCGGCACCTCGAACGTCTTGTCGTGGCTGCCGTACTCCTCGGCCTGTTGGGCCATCAACCCGACGTTCGGGACGGTGCCCATGGTCGACGGGTCGAATGCGCCGTTGGCGATGCAGTCGTCGATGACGACCTGGTACACGCCCGAGTAGCAGGCGTCGGGAATGACCGCCTTGGTGTCCTGCTGCTCACCGGCCTTGTTCCACATCTGCCCGGACGTGCGAATCATCGCCGGCATCGAGGCGTCGACGATCACGTCGCTCGGCACGTGCAGGTTGGTGATGCCACGATCGGAGTCGACCATCGCCAGGTCGGCGCCGTTCTCGAACCCGGCCGCGAGGTCGGCCTCGATCTCGGCCCGCTGGTCGGCCGGCAACGACTCGATCACGCCGATGACCTGGCCGAGCCCGTCGCGCGGGTTGGCGCCGGCGGCTGCGAGCGCCTCGCCGTGCTTGTCGAACAGGTCGGCGAAGAACACCTCGACGGCGTGACCGAAGATGATCGGGTCGGAGACCTTCATCATCGTCGCCTTCAAGTGCACCGAGAACAGCACCCCGCTCGCCTTGGCGTCGGCGATCTGGTCGGCAAGGAAGGCTCGCAGCGCAGCGACGTTCATCACTGTCGAGTCGATGACCTCAGCGGCCTTCACCGGCACCGACTCCTTGAGCACGGTGACGGCGCCATCGGCGGCGACGAGCTCGATGCGGACGGCACCGGCGTCGGCGATCGTGACGGACTGTTCGTTCGAGTAGAAGTCGCCACCCGTCATGGTGGCGACGTGCGTCGTCGAGTCGGCCGACCACTTGCCCATCGAGTGCGGGTGAGCCTTGGCGTACTCCTTGACCGCCTTCGGCGCCCGGCGGTCGGAGTTGCCCTGGCGGAGCACGGGGTTGACGGCCGATCCCATCACCGCGCCGTACCGCTTGCGCAGGTCGGCGGCCTCGGGGGTGGAGCCGTCGTCGGGATAATCGGGCAGGGCGTAGCCCTTCGCCTGGAGCTCGGCGATCGCGGCCTTCAGCTGGGGCACCGATGCGCTGATGTTGGGCAGCTTGATGATGTTGGCCTCGCGGGTGAGCGCCAGCTCGCCGAGCTCGGCCAGCGCATCGCCGACGCGCTGCTGCTCGGTCAGGCGGTCGGGAAAGGCCGCCAGGATGCGGCCGGCGAGCGAGATGTCACGTGTCTCGACCTCGACGTCGGCCGCCCCGGCGAAGGCCTGGATGATCGGCAACAGCGAGAACGTGGCGAGCGCAGGGCCCTCGTCGGTGAACGTGTAGATGATGGTCGACTTGTCTTTCACTTGTATCAAGGCTAGCGCGGCCGGAACGCTCCGCGTCTACGCTCGGCGCCGATGGACTTCGCCTGGACCCCCGAGCAGGACGCCCTCCGCGGGCACGCGCGAAAGGTCGCCACCGAGGCCGTCGAGCGCTACGGGCGCTCGAACGACTCGTGGATCAACGGGTTCTCCAAGGAGTTCGGCAAGGAGATGGCGGCCCACGGCTGGATCGGGATGACCTGGCCCACCGAGTTCGGCGGCGGGGGTCAGCCGCCGATCGACCGGTTGATCGTCGGCGAGGAACTGATCACCGCCGGCGCACCGATCGCCGCGGTCTGGTTCGCCGACCGTCAGATGGGCCCCACCCTGATCCGCTTCGGCAGCCCCGACCAGCAGGCCGAGTTCCTGCCGGGCATCCTGTCGGGCGAGACCACCTGGTGCATCGGGATGTCCGAACCGAACGCCGGCTCCGACCTCGCCGGGCTGACCACCAGCGCCCGCCGTGAGGGCGACGAGTTCGTCATCAACGGCCAGAAGATCTGGACGAGCTTCGGCGAGCTCGCCGACTACTGCTACCTGATCTGCCGCACGAGCACCGAAGGCCCGCCACACCGCGGCATCAGCGAGGTCATCGTGTCGATGGACACGCCGGGCATCGAGGTGCGCCCGATCATGGACATGACGACCAACCGCCACTTCTGCGAGGTGTTCTTCACCGACGTGCGGGTGCCGGTCGCCAACCTCGTCGGCGTCGAGGGCAACGCCTTCAAGCAGACGATGTCGCAGCTCGAACACGAGCGCGGCGGCATCGATCGTCTGGTCTCGAACCGGGCGCTCTACGAGATCGCGCTCCAACGGGCCAACCGTGACGACCCGATCGTCCGCCAGCGCATCGCGTCGCTGGAGACCGGCTACCGATTGGGCCGGATCCTCGTGACCCGCGAGGTGCTGCGCCAGGCACCCGCCGGCTTCTCCGCGGCGACGAAGTGCTTCTGCACCGAACACGAGTGGGCGGTGGCCGAGTTCGTCGCCGACACGCTCGGTGCCGAGGCGATGCTCTGGACCGACGTCACCCGCGGGCTCACCTATGCCCCGGGGTACACGATCATGGGCGGGACGTCGAACGTCATGCGCAACATCCTCGGCGAACGTGTCCTCGGGCTCCCCCGTGTCGCCAACGCCTGAGTTCCGAACGTTCCCGATCGAGGGCACCGGCGACGCCGGCGACGCCGAACTCGGCGCTCTCCACTGGCAGGCGGGCGTCGAAGGGGCGCCGACCGTGCTCGCGATCCACGGCATCACCGCCAACGCGTGGTCGTGGGATCCGGTGGCCCATCAACTCCACGGTGGTGTCGACCTGGTCGCCGTCGATCTACGTGGGCGGGGCCGGAGCTGGACCCAACCGGGCCCGGTCGGGTTGCGCCAGCACGCCGACGACCTGGCGGCGGTGATCGGACAGCTGGGCGGACCGGTGGTGGTGGCCGGACACTCGATGGGCACCTACGTCGCGCTGCTGCTCGCTGAGCGGCATCCGGCGCTGGTCCGCTCGCTCGTGCTCGTCGACGGTGGCACGGCGCTGTACCTCCCCGATCCGCCGGTCGGAGACGACGGCGTGCCGATGCCGGCGAACGAATGGATCGACCACGTGCTCGACGTGTCGCTCGGGCCCGCCATCGAACGCATCGAGAAGGTGTGGCCCGACCGGGTGTCGTATCAGGCGATGTGGGCGCAGCACCCGGCCTTCGTCGACGGCATCAGCGCCGACCTCGAACGGAACCTGCTGGCCGATCTGATCGAGGTGGAGGGCGGCTTTCGCACGATGGTCGATCCGGACGCGGTCCGGCTCAACGGTCGCGAGCTGTTCGCCGACGAAGAGGTGCGCAGCACCCTCGACCGCCACCCCGAACCGGCGACCCTGATCCGGGCCGAGTTCGGTCTCATGGGCACTCCCCCGCCGTTGATCGCCGACGACCTGATCGACCGGTACCCGCAACACCGCTGGATCCGCGCCGACGGCCTCAACCACTACACGGTCATGAACAGTCGCACCGGCGCCACCCTCGTCGCCGACGAGATCCGCCACGCCATCTCCCGCCTCTGACCCACGTTTGCGTCGGGATTCTCCACACCTGTCGGTGCCGAATCCCGACGCAAACGCCGATCTGGCGAGCGATACATTGCCGGCCATGACGCCACGACACGCTCGACCGGTGATCGCCCTGGCCGCGCTCGCCGGCCTCCTCGTGGCGTGCGGCGGCAGCGACGACGACACGGCGGCGCCGGCTTCGGCCGAGCCGACCAACACGGTTGACGTGGTCGTGACCGGCGGTCCGGCCGAGCCCGCCGACGCGGACACGGTGGCGCTCGCCAATCAGTTGATGTCGGCCTCGGTGCAGGCCAACCTCGGGCTCCCGAAGGTGCAAGCCGACTGCGCTGCCGTGTTCATGGTGAACGCCCTGGGCGCCGAAACACTCATCGTCGACGGGGCACTCGTCGATCTCGACATGCTGCCGGCGCAAGCCCAACGGGCTGCCGCCGCGGCGATCACCGAGGCGATCCCGAACTGCGGGATCACGGTGCCGTCGGCCACGGGCTGACCGGGAGGCATCGGAGCGACCGCGCCGATCGCTGCGGATCGCGGCGAGGTCAGCCGGGCGACGCGCCCAGCGCGGCCGTCGCGTCGGACTTCAGGCGCTTGTAGTCGACCTTGCCGTTCGCGGCCCGCCCGATCGTGTCGACCACGACGATGCGTCGCGGCGCCTTGTACGCGGCGAGCGACTCCTTGACGTGCGCGATGACCGCGTCGATGTCGATCGTCTGGCCGGGCCGCGCCTCGACGACGCCGGTCACGACCTCGCCGAAGCGATCGTCGGGAACTCCCACCGCCACGGCGTCGAGCACGGCCGGGTGACGCTTCATCGCCTCCTCGACCTCTTCGGGGAAGACCTTCTCACCACCGGTGTTGATGCACACCGAGCCACGACCGAGCAGCGTGATCCGGCCGTCGGCTTCGACGGTGGCGAAGTCGCCGGGGCACGAATAGCGCTGACCGTCGATCTCGAGGAACGTGCGGGCGCTCTTCTCCGGATCCTTGTAGTACCCGACGGGCTGGCGGCCGCCGACGGCGAGCCGGCCGATCTCGCCCGATCCGGCAGCGATCGGGCGATCTTCGTCGTCGATCACGATCGCGTTCGGGCTCAACTCGAACTTCGCCGTCTCGGCAGCGGCCCCGGCACCGCTCATCGAACTGCCCATGCCGAGCGCCTCGGACGAGGAGAACGCATCCATCAGCAGCATCCCCGGGTGGTGACCGAGCAGGCCCTCCTTGGTCTCCTTGCTCCACATCACGCCCGACGACACGATCGCCACGAGGCTCGACAGGTCCCAGCGACCCGGGTTCTCGTCCAGGGTCCGCAGGATCGGCTTGCCGAAGGCGTCGCCGACCATCGCCATCGTGTTCACGCCCTCCCGCTCGATCGTGTCGAGCAGCACGACCGGGTCGAACGTGCGGTTGTCGAGCGTGACCACCGCCCCGCCACCCGACAGCGTCGACAGACATGGGAAGTTCCCCGTGCCGTGCATCTGCGGGCACGCCGGCAAGAAGCGCGAACCGGGGGCGGTGTGTGTTCCGCGGAGATCGCTCCCTCGGCCGTCCTCCGCCAGCGGCTGGCCGAGCGAGGCACTGAGCACGACCGCGAGGTCGTCCTGGCGCCACATCACACCCTTCGGCATCCCGGTGGTGCCGCCGGTGTAGAGGAAGTTCAAGTCGTCGCCACTGCGGCCCCACGCCGGCTCGACACGGGTCGCACCGCTCGTAGCGGCGTGCTCGTACGCCTCCGCCCAGTCGGGGCAGTCGCCCGAACCATCGTCGACCCACAGCCAGACCTTCACCTTGGGCAGCTGCTCCCGGATCGGCTCGATCGTCGGGGCGAACCCACCGTGGAACACGACTGCGCCGGCATCAGCGTTGTCCCACAGGTACAAGAGCTCGTCGGCGGTGTACCGGTAGTTCGTGTTCACCGGCGCGAAGGCGCCCTTGAAGGCGGCGAACATCGACTCCAGGTACTCCGGGCTGTTGTAGAGGTACTGGGCGACCGCCTGCTGGCGTTCGAGGCCCGCGTCGAGCAGGTGCCGGGCGACGCCGTCGGCGCGCCGGTCGACCTCTGCCCACGTGCGGGTCACGCTCCCGCCCGCGGACGCGTGGACGAGGCAG
The DNA here is from genome assembly GCA_964651825.1 of uncultured Ilumatobacteraceae bacterium. Taxonomy (GTDB): domain Bacteria; phylum Actinomycetota; class Acidimicrobiia; order Acidimicrobiales; family Ilumatobacteraceae; genus Sva-07. The sequence continues at coordinate 45,800 of CAZYWK010000022.1, forward strand.
GGGGCGTCGGGAAGATCGTCGGCGACGGTCTCCCAGATGTCGGCGAAGTTCCAGTTTCCCATCCGTGCACTCGTAGCAGACGGCCGCGGTGGAACTCGGATCGTAGACCGAGAGACGACGACGGCGTCCGACTCGTCGGGCCCGGATCCGTCCCGTCACACTCGTCGCGATGAGGTACCCGGCATGGAACTGACCACGCGCACGATCTCCACCAACGGTGTCGATCTCGAGGTGATCGACGTCGGCGACGGACCGCCCGTCCTCCTCGCGCACGGCTTCCCCGAGCTCGCCTACTCGTGGCGCCATCAGATCCCGGCGCTCGTCGAGGCCGGCTACCGCGTCGTCGCCCCGGACCAGCGCGGGTACGGCGGTTCGTCCCGCCCCGAGGCGATCGAGGACTACGACATCTTGGCCCTCACCGGCGACGTCGTCGGGGTGCTCGACGACATCGGCGCCGGGCAGGCGGTGGTGGTCGGCCACGACTGGGGGTCGATGGTCGCCTGGCAGACCGCGGTGCTCCATCCAGAGCGGGTGGCGGGTGTGGTGGGGATGAGCGTGCCGTTCCTCCCCCGCGGCGACCGTCCGCCGATCGAGGCGATGCGCTTCGTGTTCGCGGAGAACTTCTTCTACATCGTCTACTTCCAGGAGCCCGGGGTTGCCGACGCCGAGCTCGGCGGCGATCCGGCCCGGACGATGCGGCGCCTGCTGGCCGGCATGACCTCCCAGGCGGAGCCCGACCCGAACGCGCTCGCGCTCGACGGCCGCGGCTTCGTCGACCGCCTGCCGGAGCCCGACGGGCTGCCGTCGTGGCTCACGCAGGCCGAGCTCGACCACTACATCGACACGTTCCGCGGCACCGGGTTCACCGGCGGGCTCAACTGGTACCGCAACTTCGACCGCAACTGGGAGCTCACCCCGCAGCTCGACGGCGCCCACGTGACGGTGCCGTCGCTGTTCGTGGGTGGCACGGCCGACCCCGTGCTGGTGATGACCCCGCCGAGCGTGGGCCACGCGTTCCTCGAAGACCACCGTGGCGACGTGCTGATCCAGGACGCCGGCCACTGGGTACAGCAGGAGGCACCGACCGAGGTCAACCAGGCGTTGCTCGGGTTCCTCGACGACCTCCGTGCGAAGGGAGCATGGTCGTGACCGCGTTCGTTCCGGCCCCGTCACTGAACGACCGAGGTGAGGGGAGGTTCGCCGGCGCGGTGGCGCTCGTCACCGGGGCGGCCCGGCCGCGGAGCATCGGCCGTGCCACCGCTCTCCGCTTGGCCGGCGAAGGTGCCGCGGTCGCGTGTCTCGACATCGCCCGCACCTACGACGACGCGCCGATGCACGGTGTGGCGTCGGCGGACGACCTCGACAGCCTGGTCGCCGAGATCGAAGCCGGCGGCGGGAAGGCGTTCGCCGTGCGGGCCGACATCTCCGACGCTGCCGCCGTCGATGCAGGAGTGGCCGCGGCCGCCGAGGCGCTCGGCACGATCACCCTGGTCGCCAACGTGGCCGGCGGGAGCGGGCCGGGCTTCGGCCTCGGGGCGCTCGTCGATCTGCCCGAGAGCGAGTTCCGCCGCGTGTTCGACGTGAACGTCACGGGGACGTGGCTGGTGTCGAAGGCGTGCGCCTCGCGGATGGTCGCGGCGGGTGTCGAGGGGCGGATCTGCAACGTGTCGAGCCAGGCCGGCAAGAAGGCCTGGCCGATGATCGGCGCCTACTCCGCGGCGAAGGCGGCCGTGATCTCGCTGACCCAGGCGATGGCGATCGAGCTCGGCCCGTCGGGCATCGCCGTCAACGCGGTGTGCCCCGGTACGGTCGACACCGATCTCACCAACCCGAACGGCATGTTCGTCACACTCGTCGGTGGTGCCGAAGGACTCGACGCGTACCTCGAGCGTGAGATTCCCTTGCGCCGCCTCCAGTCGGCCGAGGAGATCGCGGCCGGCATCTGCTGGCTCCTGTCGACCGACGCCGGCGGGGTCACCGGCGAGGCGCTCAACGTGAGTGCCGGCCAGACGATGGTCTGAACCACGAGGCAACACCGAGGAGGCTTGTCATGGCCAAGACGATGCACGAGACGGGACGGATCGCGCATCCCGGCGCGATCGACGCTGATGGGCACATCCTCGAACCACCGACGATGTGGGAGGACTACATCGATCCGAAGTTCCGCGACCGCGCGCTGCGCATCCGCGTCGACGAGCAGGGTTTGGAGGAACTGGAGATCGGTGGCCGACGGTCGATGATGAGCCGGCGTGGGTTCCCCGCAACGCTCGGAGCGATGGGCGCCCCGGACCTGCCGGCGATCCAGAAAGACCCCGCTCGCACCTACCTCGGCGAGGCGCCGTACGGCAGCATGGACCCGAACGAGCGGCTCGAGCTGCTCGATGCCGAGGGTCTCGACGCGGTGATCCTGTACACGACGGTCGGCCTGCTGTGGGAAGCGGAGCTGAAGGACCCGGAGCTGAGCCAGGCGTACACGACCGCGTACAACCGGTGGATCTGCGAGTTCTGCGCGGACTCGCCCCGCCTCGTGCCGACCGCACACCTCTCACTGTCCGATCCCGTTGCCGCCGCCCGCGAGCTCGAACGTGCCGTCGGAGCGGGCGCGAAGGGCTGCTACGTCGCTCCGTTCACCCACGATGCCAAGCCGCTCGGCCATCCCGACAACGACCCGGTGTTCGCCGCCGCCCAGGACCTCGGCGTGCCGTTCGCCATCCACCCGACCTTCGAGCCGCAGTGGACGAAGGGCGAGCGCATGGGCACGTGGGAGAACGTGAAGCAGCTGCGGCTCCTCGCATCGGTCACCGCCTCCGACGGCGTGCGCCAGCAGTTCACGACGCTGTTCGACTACGCCGTGTTCGACAAGTTCCCCAGCTTGAAGGTGCTGGTTCTCGAATCGGGAGGCGGGTGGATCGGGTACTGGCTCGACCGCATCGACGCCGTCTACGGCCACACGTTCATCGGCGAGCGGGTGCCGCTCGAACACAAACCGAGCGACTACTTCCGCGAGCGCTGCTGGATCAGCTGCGACCCGGACGAGCGGATGATCCCGGCGCTCGCCGAACGCTACGGCGTCGATCGATTCCTGTGGGCGAGCGACTTCCCGCACGCCGACCACACACCCGAGTACGTCGACGACCTGAACGAGCTGGTCGCCTCGTTCCCCGTCGACCAGCAGCGACGATTCGTCGGCGACAACGCCCGGGCACTCTTCGGCATCGACGCCTGACGGCACGTTGCTGGCGGAGCGACTGTCAAGTTTCACTCACATCCGGGTGACACTGCTCATCCGGCCCGGTGCGGGCGCCGATGCCAGCACATGGCACGGCCCACGCGGTCCCGGGACGGCGGTTTCACGCTCGTCGAGCTCCTCGTGGTCATCATCGTGCTCGGGGTGCTGGCGACGATCACCGTGTTGGCCGTTCGTGGCATCGTCGACCAGGGCGAGGAGACCTCGCAGGCCGCCGATCAACACGTCCTGGTGACCGCCGAGGAAGCCCACATGGCCCGCTTCAACACCTACGCCGACGAGGACACGCTGGTGACCGCCGGCCTGCTCACCGCCGCGTCGACCCAGCACGACATCACGCTCATCGACGCCGGCGACTCCTACACGATCGTCCCGGCCGGCAGCGGCACGACGACCGCGACGACCGTGGCGACGGAGCCGGGTGGGTCCGAGGAACCGACACCGTCGACCTTGCCGCCGACGGCGGTTCCCACGACGTTCGCCGGATTCAGCGGCCAGTCGTTCGGCGCCGGCCCGAACCGGATCGTGGTGATCACCGACGGCACCAAGATGGCATCCGGATGGGAGGCGTTCGTCGCTGCCGGCGTGCCACTCGCCGACACGGAGATGATCTTCCTCAACGCCGGCGTGAACTCGACAGCTGACGTCGACGCCATCGTCGCCGCCGGAGCGACCTATCTCGTCGCCGCCGAGTCGGTCCCGATCACGCGACCCGGTGGCGGGACGACCTACGTCGGTCAGTACCTCTACGACTCTGGCCTTCGCCAAGACGACTTCTGGTGGGGCCACAGCCAGGGGTCGTTCAACGAGATGCTGGAACGCTTCCGGTAGCCGATCGACCTGATGCTTCGCCGGGCCGCGCCGGTCTGTCAGGCGGCGTAGCGGAGCCGGGTGATGGGCCAGCCGGCAGCGGTCAGTTCCGCGTCGGTGCCGGGTGGTGGTGCGGGGTCGGGCTCGATGCGGTGGCGGTGGCGGTGGCGGTGTCGTTCGGGTTGT
>CAZYWK010000023.1:0-48988 GCA_964651825.1 uncultured Ilumatobacteraceae bacterium
GCCGGTTTGTGGCAGCCGAGACGACCGCTGCAGGCAGGGTGTCTGCCACAAATCCACCGAGCTGGTCAGGCCGGCTGGCCGGGTCGGGTGGTCCGGCCGGGTCAGGAGGGTGCGGGTACGGCTACGAGGCCAAGTGGTGGACCCAGGGCGACCAGCCCGGTATCGACGGCCGGACGATGATCCGGTCGACATCCTCACCCCATGGCGCCGCCATGACGTGTCGCTGGATCGCGTGGTCGTCCACCGCACGACAGATCGGGGGCATCTGCTGCCGAGCCAGACCCGTTTCGGCATCCGGTGCACGGGGATCCTGCGGACGTTGATCGATCTGGGCGCCGTGGATCCGGTCGGCGTGCGTGACGCGGTTGGCCACGCGCTGGCATCGAAGATCCTGGTGCTGCCAACTGTGGAGACCGTGCTGGCTCAGCACGCCAAGCGGGGACGGGGTGGGGTGGCGGCGCTGCGGGAAGCGATCGACGCGTGGACGGTCGACGCCAAGCCGGCCGACTCGGTCCTCGAGCCGGCGATGCGCAAGCTGGTCGATCGCTATCACCTGCCGCCGGTCGAGTTCCATCCCCGGGTCCGCGGATGGGAGGTCGACTTTCGGGTGGTCGACACGCCGGTGGTGCTCGAGTGTGACGGATGGGCGTACCACGGGCTCGACCGCGACCGGTTCGAGCGGGATCGGGTGCGCGACGCCGAGTTGGTCGCCGCCGGTTGGATCGTGGTGCGGTTCACGTACCGGTCGATCATCGCCACACCCGGCCAGACCGCGAAGCGGATCCTCGAAGCCGTCGAGCGCTGGGCCGACGCGCCAGCCCCCGACGCCGCGTAGGACGGCGCCGGCCTGTTGGGAACTGCCTGACCCCGGGCGCGACACGGGCGTACCATCGCGCGATGGAGTGGGACGTCGAGCGGATCGCCGGTGCGTGCGGAGCGATCGTGCGGGGCGTGGATCTCCGCCGGCCGCAGACCGCCGAGGAGACCGCGGCGTTGACGGCGTTGCTCGACGAACACCTGGTGGTGGCGCTGCCCGACCAGTTCGTCGACCTCGACCAGCTCGAGCGGGCGACCGACGAGCTCGGTGGGCGTGACATCACGCCGTACGTGAAACCGGTCGATGGCCGGCCGTACGTGATCCGGGTGATCAAGGAACCGACCGACGAGCTCAACTTCGCCAACGCCTGGCACACCGACCTGTCGTATCTGCCCGAGCCGCCGTCGTACACGTTGCTGCACGCGCACGACGTGCCCGACTTCGGCGGCGACACGATCTGGGCGAGCCAGCACGCGGCGTTCCACACGTTGCCGGTGGAGCTGCGGGAACGGCTGATCGGGATGACCGCGACGCACTCGGCAGGGTTCGCCTATGGCACGGGCGGTTATCTCGACGCGACGGCCGACAAGAGCTCGATGGAGATCGAACCGTCCGCGGACGCGTACGCGACCGAGACCCACCCGGTCGTGGTGGCGCACCCGAACACGGGCCGCCCGGCGCTGTACGTGAACAGCGTGTACACACAGCGCCTCGACGGGTTCGACGACGAGGCGGAGGGTCGTGAGCTGCTCGGCCGGCTCGTGCAGCACTCCACGCACCCGAACCTCACGTGCCGGCTGCGGTGGCGCAACGGGATGCTGGCGATCTGGGACAACCGGGCCGTGCAGCACCTCGCCATCAACGACTACGCCGGCGTGCGCCGCGAACTGTTCCGCACGAGCGTCAAAGGCACCCGCCCCACCCCGTTCTCGTGATCTTCCTGCGTACGCGGGTACGCAGAAAGATCACGAGAACGGACGGACCGACGGATCGAGCGGGATCTGATGGCGTCAGGCGGCCGCGGTGGAGATGCGGTCGGCGGCGAAGGTGGCGCCGAGCGCGGTCCACAGTTCGGAGCGCACCCGGTCGGCGTGGGGGGCGACGAGCCGGTTGGCGACCACGACGCCTTCGATCATGTCGGCCAGCATCGCCGCCAGCGGGCGGCCCGCCACCCGGACGGCAACGACCGCGCCGGCCGTGGCCCGGCGCCGGATGGAACGGTCGACACCGACGAGCCGCGGCGGGCACCGAAAGCTGGGCGCCACGAGCTTGCGCCGCCGGGCCTCACGGGTGAGCGCTCGGGCAGCAGCAGCAAAGTCGATCGTGGTGGCCGGTTCCATACATGACTCATCATGACGACGGGGTCATACAGCCCGACGTGTCACGAGGGGTCAGGCACTTGGTGACATGTCGGGCTGGCGCTCAGGTGTCGCCGAGGTACACGACGAGGACGGCGCTCTCGCTGCCCGCGACCGGTGGCATCTCGGTCTTCGGAGCGATCCGGTCGACGGGCAACGACATGTCGACAGCCATCTGCTCGGCCGAGCTCTGGAAGCCGTCGGCGTAGAAGATCGTCGTGGCCGGAAGTTGCACGATGCCGTTCACCCCGCGGACGTCGGCCCATCCACCGACGCCGAGCAGGTAGGTCGTCGGCCCGACCCGCTCGCCGTTCAGGCCCGCCGAGGTCACCACGACCGGCACGACTCCGCGCTCCGGCGGAGGCAACGTGGTCGGCGGGAGCGTGGTCGGGGCCTCGGTCGTGGTCGGCGGCACGGTCGTCGGCGGCACGGTCGTCGGGGGCAGGGTGGTCGGCGGCAGGGTCGTGGTGGTGGTCGTGCTCGTCGAGGTGGTGGTCGTGGCCGGGGTCTCTCGGTTGGTGGCCTCGAGGTACACCACGCCACCGACGAGCGACAGTGCGATCAGCGCGAGGACGACGTTGACGACGACGTGGCGGCTCACGGGTGTTCGAGGCTCACGGATCTTCGAGGCTCAGGCGCGGTCGGAGCCGACGTACACGAGGAGCTGCACGGGGCCGAGCTCCTGGGTTCCGGGAGCGGCCGCGATGGGGCCCACTGCCTGCGTGGGGAGGCCGAGGTCTTCGGCCATCCGCAGGGCGAGCTCGTCGTTGCCTTCGGAGAAGTAGACGATCGTCGTGTCGACCACCTGGTTGCCGGTCAACGCTTGCACGTCGACGTAGCCCAAGCCTCCGAGCTGATCGGCGGTCGCCTGCGCGACCCCGTTCGATCCGGAACCGTTGGCCACCGCGACGGTGACCGAACCCCGCTCGGCAAGGGCAGGGATCGTGGTGGTCGTCGTCGACGGCGCCGTGGTCGTCGTGGCCTCGGTGGTGGTCCGCTGCTCGGGCTCGTCGGCTTCGGTGGTCGTCGGCGCCTCGGTGGTGGTCGGCAGTGGGGCCTCGGTGGTGGTCGGCGGGACGATCGTCGGGCTGTCGGGCACGGAATCGGGCAGGCCGGCGATGGCGACTCCGGCCCCGATGCTCAGCACTGCGACGATCAGATAGGCCAACCACTGGTGCTTCATGCCGGCCCGAGGCTACCGAGCGCGGCCCTCGTCAGGCGGTCAATCGCCGGTGGTCGTGACACCCCCTCGGTACAGTCGAACCGATGAGTGACGTCGCCCAGACCGCGCCGCCACTCACGCCGCTGCAGCAACGCACCCTGGCGGCGCTCCGGCGCTCCGGCGACCCGCTCGTGTTCGACCCCGACCTGATCGCCGAGGTCCGCACCGAGATGCGCGTGGCGCTCGACGACTTCGCCCAGCGGCTCGAGCCGGGCCAGGACATCTTCGTCACGAAGCACCGCATCGCGTCGGCGCTCGATTGCGAGGAGCACCACCTCGCGCCCGACGAGTTCGAGTGGAAGCCGGCCACGGCGAAGGGGCAGGTGGCGCACCGGGCGATCCAGCTGATGTTGTCGTGGCGCGGGGAGCCGTCCCCCACCGACCTCGTCGACGAGGCCATGGCCCGGCTGGCCGACGAGGACCGCGGCATCGGCATCTGGATGGCGGCGCTCGGCCCGGCCGACGAGGCCGACCTGCGTGGCATGTCGGTCGAGCGGGTGACGAAGTTCGTGGAGAGCTTCCCGCCGCTCGATCGCCGGTCGAACCCGGTCACCGAGGCCGCCGCGCAGTGGCCGCTCGACGGCCCGATCCTGTTGCGGGCGCGGGTCGACCTCATGCTCGGGCGGCCGTCGGGCGCCGAGAGCCGCAAGCTGATCATCGACCTGAAGACCGGGCGGCCGAACGTGCGCCACCGCCAAGATCTCGGGTTCTACGCGCTGATCGAAACGCTCGCCCGCGGGGTGCCGCCCCGCAAGCTGGCGACGTTCTACCTCGACGCGTCCGAGGCCCAGTCGGAGGACGTGAGCGAGCGGCTCCTGCGCTCGGCGATCCGCCGCACGCTCGACGGCATCAACGCGATCATCGAGCTGGAGTACGAGGGCCGCCCCGCCGTGCGCCGCCCGGGCGCCTCCTGCAGGTGGTGTCCCGTCATCGACACCTGCCCACCCGGCCAAGCCCACCTCAACCGCGACCCCGCCGACGACTGACAGCGGCCGCGCCGGGTTCCGGACAGTCCGCTGCACGCGCGTTAGCGTCGGGCGTGATGACGTCGCCGGAGCTGCTGACGCACGAGACGTTCGCTCCGCACGTCGGGTCGTCGTTCCGTGTCATCGCCGCAGACGCGGTGGTCGTGCTCACGCTCGTCGAACTGAGTGAGGTTCGCACCACCCCACGGATCGAAACGTTCTCACGGGGAACCCTGCCGGAGACCGGCTCCGGTTCGGTCAGAACCTCGCTGCAGCTGGCGTTGCTCCTCGTGGCCGGCGGCATGGCGTTGCTCGTCGCCCGCCGCCGCCGAGACTATCTACCCATCCCGCCGATTTCGCCCGGTCGGCGGCTCGCGTCGGGGCGACGCGTCGCTCAGTTCAAGAGCGCGACCGCGACGGCGGCGATCACGCCGATGGCCGCGATGACCGCGGCCTGGCTGGCGAACAACCATGTGCCGAGCGTCCGCTGCAACTGGTTGATGTCAGATTTGACCTCCACGCGCAGCTCGGCCATGTCGCCCTTCAGCTCGGCGCGCAGGCCGGCGATGTCGGACTTCATCGCGAAGTCGTTCCAGTTGGCCGGTGGCATCAGGTTCATGAAGGTCGCAGCATCCTCGACTCCGAGCGATGACTTGAGCGTCTCGTACAGATGGTGGCGTTCGGCTTCGGTGACGGGCATCGGTGACTCCTCGATCGTTGCATGATCTCCGGGTGATCCAACACCGATCGGGCTGACGCCGAAGCCACAGCGTACCCCGCGCCGGGGAACTGCGCCGGGCCCAACGGCCGGCATCGATCGGCACGCAGGCGCGCCTTTCGCGCTCGCGGTGGCTGGAGCGGCTGGCCGACGAGTCGGCGGTGGGCTCGCCGAGGCGCCGGTTGACGACCCGGCGGCCACCGCCTCGACCGGAATGCGAAGGCCCCGAAAACGACAACAGCGCCACCCGACCGGGTGGCGCTGTTGGTCCGGAAAGGAACGTGGAGAGAATCAGGCGGTGGTGGCAGGGGTACGGCGGCGCACCTGGGCGACGATGAACAGCCCAGCGCCGACGACCAGCAGGCCGATGGCGATGCCGGTGGTGGTGCTGATGCCACTTGAACCGGTGGCCGGGAGACCGCTACCTGGTGTGGTGGGTGCCGGTGTGACGGCCGGGGCCACCGTGGTGGTCGCCGCCTGGGCGGCGATGGTGAACACGGCGGTCTGTACCGGGCTGGTGGGACCCGAGGCAGTGACCGTGTACGTCCCGGCGGCGGTGGGCGCGGCCGAGAAGGTGACCGTGGCGTTGCCGAGACCCGCCGTCTGCTGCGGGAACAACAACCCGACGACCGTGCCGGTGATCGAGTCAGCCGAGGTCGCTACGCACGTGGCCGTGAGGGTGGCCGGCGTGGACTGCGGCTGGCTGAACGTGATCGTTTCGCCGGCCGTGCAGTTGGTGTACGTGCTGGAGTACGGGCCACCGGCGGTGGGTGTGGACGGGGACACCGAGACGGTGCGGCTGTACGACTGCGCGTTGGCCACGGTGCCGAGGCCGAACACGAGGGCCGAGGTGGCCATCAGTGCGAGTGCAAGTTTTCTCATTGGTAATGCCCTTTCCAGACGGTTTCAGGGCCGCATACTAGCGGAGTCTGCCGATTGTGTCCACACGACTGCATTTGTTCAGGGGAGTCGTTCGGCGAGAGGTTGGGTCCAGCGAACCGGTTCGTCCACGCCGTCGGCTGCCGGGCCGAGTGCGAACACGAGCTGGAACGTCACACTTTCGCCCGGCCCGAGCACTTCGTAGTGCGGGTAGGCGGTCCATCCAGCTTCGGGCTCGCCAGTGAGGTCGAGTGGCTCACCGTCGCGAGTGGCCGTCGCAAGGCTGTCGGGGCCGAAAAAGTTGATCCACAGATAGCTCGTACCCTTGTCGTAGCCGTAGTGGTTGCCGATCACGTAGTCGGGCAGGCCGCCAGCGGGCGCGTTGTTGGTCAGGGTGACGTCGGCGACGAGGGTGCGGCTGCCGTCGTCGGTGGTCTGCACGGCGACGTCGACGGTCCGATGCAGGAAGACGTCGATCTTGCTGTGGCCGGCGTTGGAGACCATCACCGAGAATCCCCCGTCGTCGCCGAGGGCCGGGAGCGAACCGTCGATGCCGACCTGTTCGAGCAGTGCTTGTTCGTCGGGGTCGGCGCTCCACATGAGGAGACGTTGCTCGTCGACGAGGGGGCCGAGGTCGCGGGCGAGCTGGCTGGGTGCCGGCAGGGAGGAGGCGAGGAGTTCGGTGATCACCTGTTGCCCGAGCGTGTCCAGAGCCTCCACTCGTTCCTCGTTGAGCGTCTCGTCGGAGAAGTCGTACTGGCCACTGAGGAGGTAGTGGGCGGCGACGCTGGGCTCGACGACGATGCCGAGCTCGTCCAGCTCGATCGGGCCGGTGTACTGCATGAGCGCCTGCATCACGTACGGGTCCATGGCGATCACACCATCGATCTCCGGGCCGCCGGTCTGGGCGAACAGGTCGGCGGCGGAGATCCCGACGTAGGGGAAGTGGGCGGGCAGCGTGACGCTCGTCCACGAGTGCTCACCGACCTCACCGGTGCCCCGATTCAAACCGAAGCGACCGTACCGGTCCATCACTTCCTGGGGGCACGCGTCGCACCTGGCGTCGGGATACGCCGCGCTGCTCAATTCACGCGAGCGCCCGAGGGCGGTCACCTCGAAGTCGCCGTCGTCGACGGTGAGCACGGCGTAGTTGCCGGGGAAGCCGGTGAGGCCGCGAGCCTCCACGGGCGTGGTGAAGAGGACGAGGTAGTTGCGCTGGCCGTCGCCGCCGAGCATCTGGGGGGCGAGGCCCACGGCGGCGATCGCGTCGTCGAGACGCGCCTGGTTCTCGTCGAGCTCCGCCTCGAGGTCGCCGAGCTCCGACTGGATCGGCGCGACGAGCCAGGGCGAGTCGACCGCCGCGGTCGCCGAGCGGAGGCCGTCGAGCGCCTCCTGGACGTTGGCGAGCGGTTGTTCGACGGCACGGACGGCGTCGAGGTCGATCGAACCGTCGACCACGGTGAGGGCGTCGGGGTCGACCTGGAGCACCGCGTCGGCGGCGATGGTCATCGCTTCGCTCGCCGCCGCCGCGAGGTCGGCGCCCGCGGCCACGTTCTGGGCGACGCCGGGCACGAGCAAGGCGGGCGCGGCGATCGGCCCACCCAGTTGCGAGTCGACGCGGTCGAACGCGCGCCCCGCGCTGGCGAAGTGCTCGGCGGCCTCGTCGTAGTCGCCGTTCTTCATCGCCTGGATGCCGGCGCGGGCGCGGGTGGTGCCGGTCTGGAGGTCGGACCGCGTGCTGACCGCCACGACACCGGCGCCGAGGAGGGCCACGACGGCGCCGATGCCGACGACGGCCCCGGCGATCCAGGCGGGTCGCCGGACGGCGCGCGGGCGCCGCCGGACGCCGAGCACGAACAGGCCGATGCAGACCGCGACGCCAATGATCGCCGACAGGCCGAGGAAGCCGCCGAGCTCGGAGCGGATCAGCACGTTCACGGCGATGGCGCCCACCACGGCGCGCTCCACGGCCAGGTTGCGGCGCCGGATACCGATCCACAGGCCGATGACGAACCCGGCGAAACCGATGGCGGCGATGATCGGATCGAACGCTACGGCCGCCGCGATGCCGGCCGCCGCGCTGACCGCCCACCACGGAGCCGACGCCGACGCCCAGATGACCAGGCCGGAGAAGGCGGCGACCAGGACGACGTCGATCGCCGTCGTGCCGGTCGGTTCCGCACCGGCCGCGACGGCGAGTCCGGCGCCCATGATCGCGATCGCGGACGCCAGCGTTTCGTCGACTCGGTTGCGACGCACGAATCGCGTCGTGTCGGTCATGTGCTCGTGATGACCGCTTCGTCGAACAACGTCGGATCGTTCGACGTCTCAGGAGGCATCGATGACCCGCGGGCGTAGGCGCTGTAGCCGCCGTAGGTGTAGCCGACGGCGCCCATCTTGGCCGCCTGGTTGAGCACGAGACCGATCACCGGAGCGCCCACCCGCTCGAGCCGCTCCAGCGTGCCGACGACCTGGTCGTCGGTGGTCTTGCCGGCCTGCACCACGACGCACACCGCGTCGGCCGACGCGGAGAGGGCGAGTGAGTCGCTCACCGGCAGGATCGGGGCGGAGTCGATGATGACGTAGTCGTAGTGCTCGGCCATGTCGGCGAGCAGGCGCTGGGTGCGACGGCCCGACAGCATCTCGGAGGGGTTCGACGGCACGGCGCCGGCGGCGTAGACGCTCAGCACGTGCGTGTCGTCGACCGGCACGTGGTTCACGACGGTCTTGGGGGCGGCGCCGAGCAAGAGGTCGGTGAACCCCGGCGTGGGCGGCACGCCGAACACCTCGTGCACGCGGGGTCGGCGCAGGTCGCAGTCGAGCAGCGCCACACGGTGGCCGGCCTGGGCGAGGACGACGGCGAGGTTGGTCGACACGGTGGTCTTGCCCTCGCCGGCCATCGAGCTGGTGAGTTGGATGGAGCGGATGGGCCGGTCGAGGCTGAGGAACTGGAGGTTGGTGCGGAACCCGCGGTACGACTCGACCGAGGCGTGGTCGGGGTGGCTGAGGGCGACGGGCCAGTAGTCGGTCGGCCGGTCGGTGGGCAGCACGGCGAGCACCGGCTGGTCGGTGATCCGTTCGAGGTCTTCCTCGCCGCGGACCTTGTCGTCGAGGTAATCGATCAGGAACGCCGCGCCCAGCCCGATGAGCAGGCCGACGACGGCGGCGAGCACGACGGTGCGGGCGGGTGTTGGTTCGACAGGTGTGGTGGGCAGTTCGGCGGTGCGGATGATCGTCGCCCCGCCGGTGCGCAGGGCAGCATCGACGCGGAGCTGGTCGAGCGTGGTGTTGAAGTTCGCCATCTGGGTGAACAGGGAGGTGCGGCGGGGGTCGTCGTCGGACAGGTCGTCGATCTGGGCTTGGAGCCCGTTGATGGCGGTCTGCACCTCCGTGGTGGCGGCGAGCAGCGCCGCGACAGCCGCCTCACGGCGAACCTCGATGTAGGCCACGGCGTACGCGTTGGCGTAGGTCTGGGCGTTGGCGGCGTTGGCGTCGCGGACGCTGATGACGATCACGTCGGTCTCCCCGGCGCTCGACGCGTCGGCGGGGGGCGGCGGGCTGTCGAGCCCGAGGTTGGACTGCACCCGCTGGCGCACCTGCTCGCCCTCGATCACCTGGATCTCGGTCGAGATGGCCCGCTGGTTGAGGGCAACCACTTGGTTCTCGAAGAGACCGTCCTGACCACGGGGCTGGATCAGCACTTCCGACGACGCCGAGTAGATCGGGGTCTGCATGGCGGAGAGCCCGAGCGCCACGGCCGAGGCCAGCAGCACCGAGATGATCACGATCCACTTCCGTCTCGCCACCACGGCCGCGTAGTCGCGCAGGGTCATCTCGTCGTTCGTGTTCTGCATAGCCAAGTGCCAGATCATAGGCGAGGTGTCGCCCGACACCCCCGCGCTGGCGGGCGGAGAGCCGGCAGAGTCCGGACCAACGCGGAGTCAGAACAGAGCCACTTGGCGAAATAATGGCAAGAGTTCGGCGATATTCTTAACGTTCCTCGTTGCGGCCACGGCCGTCGAGCAGTCCATCCGATCGGCTGCGATGCTCGGCGATGTCGGCTTCATTGCCGACTGGACCGCTAAGCAGCGCCGGGCGTTCCTCAGCGGGTTCGCCGAAGCGCTTGCCGAATCGCTTCGCCGGAACGATCCACGGCCAGGTCGCGGCTTCCTGGAAGTGATGTCACAGTCGAACGCCGCAGCGCCGACGAGCCCAAGTATCACCGGTGAAGTGTCCGGGTCGGCCGCCAAGATCCTCGCCGGCCGGGTCGGCCGCCGAGATGACGCTTGACGTCGAGCGAGTTTCGCCCCACAACGTCTGGGAGCTGGATGAGTGCGAACGCACGCCGGACCCGCCGCCGTGGACTGACCGGCGAGGCCGGACTGGCGAGCGACGACGGATACGTGGTCTTCGTCGATCCATGATTCCGAAACGAGCGCGCACGGGCGCGATGCTTCCGATGTGACACGTCTGCCGCCGGTGGCCCAGGGGGTGGAGGCGGCCGACTTCGACACCGAGATCGTGGTGCTCGTGCCGGATCGCCGGCGAGCGCACCTCCTCGAGGCGTCGCTCGCGTTGCTCTTCGACTCGTGCCGTGACGGCACCGACGGCGACGCCTTCGTGGACGATCTCGTCGGCGCCACGTCCTGGACCCGCGAGCGAGCCTCACGATGGATGGCCGATGCCTTGCGCGAGCTCGCTTCCGCCGGAGCGATCGAACCCCGCTGACACGCCGCGATGCGGTCGTTCGCTCCGACCACGCCGCTACAGTTCCGGCGCGGATCGGGTCGGTAGTGGGAGCAACGAATGGATCGTCGTGAGGCGTTGAAGAAGCTCGGCGTGGGCGGCGCGATCGCTGTCGGCGCTCCGCTCGTCGCCTCCTCGTTCCAGGTCGCTCATGCGGTTTCGGGCGAGCCGCCGACTGAACCACCAGACGCAGGCGACCACTGGGTTCAGCCCCAGCGGTGGTACCTCGTGCCGGCGTACACCTTCACCCCGGGCACGGTCACCTGCGGCGTCGGCGGAGATCCCGCGGAGATCTCCTTCACCTACGCGACGAAGTCGTTCATCGCCGGCGACTACGGCGCCACGACGCTGGATTTGTCGCACGACTCCAATTCGGTCATCATCGAAGGAGCCGGTTGGAGATTGAGCGATTCGATGGCGCCGGCATTCTTCACAGTGACCATCGTCGTCACATGGACGTGCGGCGGAACGCAGCTGCGAAAGAGTTACGCGATCACCAAGACCGCATTCGGAACGCCTGGAGTTCTCGGCCTAGTCTCGGGCGAGTCTGATTAGGGCGGCGAGGTCGTCGAGGAGGCCCACGCCGTCGGCGGGCGTGTCGTAGTCGAGGCGGACGACGGGTACCGCACGGACGACCCGCTCCAGGGCGCGGAAGCCCTCGACCACGCGGGAGTCGTCGGGGATCACGGTGTGTTCGACGAGTTCGGCGAGTCCGCGGGCGGGTTCGACCGGCTCGACCGACGAGTGCCCGTCACCACGGTGGACGAGCGCGATGCCCATCAACTGGCCGTCGAACGCTCGAGCCTCGGGCGGGATCGACCACGGGTAGACGTCGGCGAACATCGGGTCGTCGGGATACGAGATGCCAAGTGCGGCCGCTCCCCCGCGGCGGAGCCCTATCGGGCGGTGGTACGGACGCACGGCGAGCGTTGACGAGTCGACAGCAGCGATCTCCTCCGCGAGGAGACCCCAACCCGCGAGGAGCGCCGCGGCACCGAGGGTCGATTTCCCCGAGCCGCTGCGCCCGGCGAGTGCGATGCACCGACCGTCGTCGAGCCGCACCGCTGCCGCGTGGAGTGGCAGCCATCCGTCGAGTGACATCGCCGCCCGCCGGTTGACGTATTCGAGCGTCGCCGCCAGCACCCGGCCGGGTGAGCCGGGCATGTCCGGGTCGGTGCCAGTCGACAGCACCCACCCGTCGTCGGTTGCCGTGACCCGGATCAGCTCACTCGTCGCCTCCTCGACGCCAGGGGGTATCAGGAGGCCGTCGCCGAACGCGGCGACCACGGCGTCAGGGGCGTCGAGGACGAAGCGATGGTCGAGTGCCTGGTAAGCGCGCGCGGTCATGCGACGACCATCCAGCGGGCAGCGACGAGCTGGTCCACGGCGTCGACCACCATCTCGACGGTGAGGTCCAACTCGTCCGCGAGCTCGTCGATCGTGGCCGGCTGGTCGGCGGCGAGCCACACGAGTGCTCCGGCACCGACGACGTCGGCCGCCGCGTGCTCCGTGTGGTCGCCCACGCGCCGGAGGAGAACTCGGTCGCTCGTGACCCGCCACACAAGATCGGGTGCCTGGACGTACCTCGTGTCGTCCGGCGGCCGCATCACGCAGACGGTAGACGGCGCCAAAGGCTGAACGCCGCCTGCGGTCGGCTGGTCGCGGCGAGTGCTTGTCCAGATTTCGAGGTGATTGCGCAATTACTCTCCCGCCGAACAACTCGACGCCGAGGAGATACGGGTGGACCGTCGTACAGCACTGAAGAAGCTCGGAGCCGGCGGCGCCATCGCGGCCGGCGCGCCCCTCCTCGTCTCCTCCTTCGACGTCGCCCACGCCGCGTCCCCCGGCTTGCCAGGCAATCCGCCAGCGCCTGAGTCGGGCTGGATCTCACCCAACTCCCCGATTGCGCCGACCGCGTACAACTTCGACATCCCGGTCGACGAGGTCACGTGCTCGGGTGACGAGTCGATCGCGTCGGCGATCATCCACTGGCGCATCGTGTCGTTCTCGCCGAGCAACTTTCTCGGCGCGACCACCCTCCAGTTGCGGGCCAGCAACACCGTGTTTGCCACGAGCACCGGGGCCGCGACCACGCCGACAGTCAGGGCGCAGCCCGTTTCGGTCAACGGCAGGACGCTCTTCGGGCTGCTCGATGCCTTGCTGAACGGCACGGCGTTCACGGTGGAGGCGCGGATCGTTTGGGCGTGTGGAACACCCGCACAGACGAAGGAGCGGACGTACACGTTCTCCAAAGCAAGGAACACGAACACGGTCGTGGTCGCGTAGCGCGATCACCACCGTTTCGGCTGGCCGGTACGGTTGTCACAGTGTCTCAGGTCGCGAGCGTGCCCGTGCAGGACGAGATGACGTTGCGCGACTATGCGGCGGTCGTTCGTCGCCGCAAGTGGTTCGTCATCCTGCCGACGCTGGTCGTCACGATCGTGGCGTTGGGGCTCACGTTGGCCCAGCCGAAGCGCTACGCGGCAGAGGCCGACGTGCTCGTGAAGCAACCCCCGACGGCGGGCAGCGTGGGCGGCGCGGCCTACCCGATGGACAGCCGTACCCTCCAGAACGAGCTGCAACGGGCGAAGGGCTCGGCGATGCAGGACGAGGTGCGGACCACGATCGGCAACGAGCCGACCTTGAGCGTGCGCCTCGCCGTGGAGGAGAACGCCGACGTGATGGTGTTCCGGGCCGAGAGCTCCGATCCGCAGGCTGCGGCCGACGCGGCGAACGCCTACGCCCAAGAGTTCATCGACCAGCGGCGGGCAGCGATCACGGCCGACTTCCAGACCCAGGCCGACGTGATGCAAACGCAGCTCGACGCGTTGGACGATCTCGAACCCGGCCTCTCCGAGGAGCAGCGGGCGGAGCTGGCGATCACCCGCACGCAGTACGAGGCGGGGCTGGAGTCGATCAGGACCTCGATCAGCCTGGCCGAGACCTCTGGCGCGTCGGTGATCGACGCGGCACAGCCCCCCGGCAGCCCGTTCGAGCCGAACCCCGAGCGCACGGTGGTGCTCGCCGCGGTGGTCGGGTTGCTGATCGGCTTGGGCGCGGCGTTCCTCGTCGACTACCTCGACACGTCGCTGCGCGACGAGGAGGGGCTGGCGAGAGCATCGGGCCTGCCCGTGCTGGCGGTCATTCCCCGCTTGAAGGACTGGCCGACGACCGAAACGCACGTCGTGGCGCGAGAGCAGCCGACGTCACCGCCGGCCGAGGCGTACCGCGCGCTGCGCACATCGATCCAGTTCCTGGGCATCGATCAGCCGATGCAGGTGATCCAGGTGACGAGCCCCAAGCCGGGCGACGGCAAGACCACGACGGCCACAAACCTTGCCGTCACGTGTGCGCGGGCGGGGCTGAAGGTCGTGCTCGTCGACTGCGACTTGCGCCGGCCGCGGGTGCACACGTTCTTCGACCTGCCGAACGATCAGGGCTTCACGTCCGCGATGCTCGGCGCCAAGCTGGCGGAGGTCGCCCAGAAGATCGACGGCGAACCGAACCTCGCCGTGGTGAGTTCGGGCCCTCCGCCACCCGACCCGTCGGAGTTGCTGGCCGGGGTGCGGGCCAAGGAGTTCATCGAGAACTTGCGCCGGCACGCCGACCTGGTGATCGTCGACTCCCCGCCGGTGCTGGTCGTCGCCGACCCGCTCGAGGTGTCGGGCTACGTCGACGGCGTACTGCTCGTCGCCTCCGCGAAGAGTACCGACCGCCGCCAAGTGGCCCGGGCGGCTGAGCAACTCGCCCAGATCGAGGCCCCCGTCATCGGAGCCGTGCTCAACTCCTTCGACCTCGACAAAGCCGGTTCGGGCTACGAATATCGCTACGCCTACGGCCGCTACGAAACCTCCAACGCCTGACCCGGGACCCGTTCGCCGACACCGTTGGCGCCCGGGTCGAGTAGCGCGGAACCTGGAGCCGCCCCGTCGCTCTGTGGTGTTGGCGACCACACTCCGTGGTGGCCGCCTCGACCACCCTCTGCACGCCTCAATTTCACGCGGAGTGCTATCGCAATCCACGGGGCACCTGATCCGAGATTCGGTGTTATGGTCCCCCGCCAATTCGCGATACTTTCCTGTTCAGGAGAAGGATCACAGGTGGACAGACGAGACGCACTCAAGAAGCTTGGTGCGGGCGGAGCGGTAGTCGCCGCAACCACCGTCGTCCCGGTGTTCCAGTTCAGCGCAGCTGCAAGCGGCTTGCCTCCCCAACCTGACCCTCTCCCCGACAATTTGATAACGGTTGAGCGCATCGGCGACCCTTGGCAAGCGGAGGCGTTTCGGGTGAGCGTCCACCCGGTGCCATGCGGTGGGACAACCGTGACACCGTCGGTCAGTTGGTCGATCCAGGCTGCGACTGGACGGCAATCGCTGCCGTCGACCGATCCCGAGGCACGCCGACTCGGGTTGCGGAAGCAGAATGGAACGATCGAGTCGGTGTTCCTCCAGGGTCCGCCAGTGACCGTGTTTGTCCCGTGGCTAGAAAACACCATCGATTTCGTTTCGATCGCCCCGAGCAATGGGGCCATTTACGGGATGGTCAAGGAGGAAGGGTTCACGGTGTTCGCGGATCTGACCCGGACCTGCGACGGTGTGGAGGAAGCGACGGCGCGTTATCGGATCGTGAAGGAATTGGGTGACATACTTGGCGTTAGTCAGAAGCCGCCGGTCCCGACGTTCGTCGGGTGGTTGCCGTTGCCGTGAACCGGTAGACCGCCACAGGTAGTCTTCCGGTTCGTGAGGGCTGTTCCGCCGATCACCCGCACTCGGGTCACCGACGAACACATCCGCTCGAGCGTGAACGCCTGGAAGGCCGCACACCCCGGATTCGACGAACGCAACTTTCCGAACGCGTTCCGAGACGAGTCCGGTGAGCTGATCGAGGACGACGAGTTCTTCGCCGCCGTCGATCTGTTCGCGCTGTTCAGCACGCTCCCCGAGTAGCCCCCGGACATGTTCCCCGGCTACATCCGGTCGCTCGATGACGCTCTGTCGCATCTCGATGACTGGGAGCTGCTGGCGTCGCCGACGGCGAAGCGCTTCCTCGCCTCGCTGGCCGAGCACGCCGACCTGGTGATCGTCGACTCGCCACCGGTGCTGGCGGTGGCCGACGGGGTGATCGTGGTGGTGTCGGTGGCCGACGGGGTGATCGTGGTGGTGTCGCGCACCGATCGGCGCAAGGTCACCAAGGCGATCGGCCAGCTCCACCAGATCGAGGCCCCGTTGCTCGGCACTGTGTTGAACGGCGCCGACCTCGGTGGCGACGCCTACAGCTACGGCTACGCCTACACGCCCACCGTCGCCGAGCCAACGGGTGACGCCGGTGGTGCGGGCCTGGAACGCGCCGACTCGGTGATGGCCTGACCCCGCGCCGAGCGCGGTCAGGTCAGGATCGC
The DNA here is from genome assembly GCA_964651825.1 of uncultured Ilumatobacteraceae bacterium. Lineage (GTDB taxonomy): Bacteria > Actinomycetota > Acidimicrobiia > Acidimicrobiales > Ilumatobacteraceae > Sva-07. The sequence continues at coordinate 16,104 of CAZYWK010000023.1, forward strand.
CAACGCGACGGCGGCGATGACGCCGATGGCCGCGATGACCGCGGCCTGGCTGGCGAACAACCAAGTACCGAGTGTCCGCTGCAGCTCGACGAGATCGCGCTTGACCTCGACTCGGAGGTCGGCGATGTCGCCCTTGAGGTCTGCACGCAACTCGGCCATGTCGCCCTTGAGCTCGGCGCGCAGATCGGCGATGTCCGACTTCATCGCGAAGTCGTTCCAGTTGGCCGGCGGCATGAGATTCATGAAAGTCTCTCCATCCTCCGCTCCGAGCGATGACTTGAGCGTCTCGTACAGATGGTGGCGTTCGGCTTCAGTGACGGGCATCGCTGCTCCCTCGATCGTTGCGTGTGATCGTCGGGTGCTCGAACACCGATCAGGCTGACGCCGAAGCCACAGCGTACCCCGCGCCGGGGAACGGCACCGGACCCAACGGCCGGCATCGATCGGCACGCAGGCGAGTGGGATGACGGCGATGCCTGAGCGGCGCGAGTTCTACCTGTGACGAAGCCGGAGCGTGCTCGGCCGCGCGTCTGCTTCACTCGCCTCGGGCCAAGTGCCGACGGACCATTGCGTGAGCGTGGACGCTCCCAATCTCTGAACGGCCGGCCAGAGTTCCTCGCCATGGACGTCGCGGTAGTCATCCTCGACATCGAGTTCATCGAGATCGTCCTGGAGACTTGTCAGGGCCTGCCGCGCTCGCACTGCCAGCAATCTCGGTGGGAGAGTTTCGGCATGCTTCTCGAGCAGAACGAGTTGTTTCGCGATCTCGAACACCGGCGTCCACGGTGGTCGGGCAGAGGGTAGGTCTCCGAGGAAGCTCTCGAGCTCGGATCGTCGCCCCAACGAGTAGTAGAAGCGGTTCGAACGGACACGTTGCGAGAGGACGCCGGCTCTCTCCAACATCTCGCATTCGTCAGAGACGTTCCGCTTCTGGTACCCGGTCTGCGCGGCCAGAAGTGCGACGCTGGCGACGGCGGGACGACTCTGCGAGAGAAAGCATCGAAGGATCTCCGAGCGCGCCCCGAGGCCGAACATCGCTCGCAGGCGCAGCCAGGCCGTCGACGGCCGTGTCAGCGGCGCCAATGTCGACCTCCCCGTCACCTTGTAGGCCCGCGGTTCTCCGGAGTCGGGCCAGGTGACCCCCGAATGCGCGGTGAGCGTGCCGGCGAACTCGCGCCAGGTGTCGCTGCCTCTGTCGTCTCCGAGCAGGTTCTTGAGACGCCCCCGCGAGATGTGACGCCAGTTTCGTATGCACCAGTCCGTCGCTTCGTCGCGCAGACGTGGGTCACGGTCGCCGAGCCAGGCGGTGAACAGGATCAGCGGCTCGGGATCGATCGCCCAATCGCTGTGCGTGGATTGCCAGCCGGAGACGCCGAGTTCGGCCCATGCCCCCGCCGCGAGACCGATCGCTTGTTTGTCGAACGTGGGACCGGGTCGTTGCCTAGACGTCGGCATCGCTCACCCCCAGCAACTCGAGAATGCGGAGGAGTTCACCTTCGAAGCCGGATGAGGAGTCATGCGTGCGCGTCCATCTCGCCGCTGCGATCAACTGCTCCCGGGTCGGACCGAGCGCCTGTAACTCCGTGAAGCAGCAACAAGCTGCTGCCACCGACAACCAGAACCCCGATCCGATGGCCGCGCTCCTCCAGCAGATCTCCGAGCGTGTGCAACGCCTCTTCGAGTGGCGCAGCCATCATAGTCAGGAGTATAGTTCGCTCGATTCAGGAATACAAAACACGTGTTTCGTGCGACTCATTCGCGCCACGCCCGGTACCGGCGTCACGCTCGAGTGACTCGAACACTCGCCGCTCGAGTCCGATCCGAGTCGGCGTCTGACGTCTGTCGGTGTAAAGAAAGCTCACTCAACCAGATCCCCGTTGGAGCACGACAGTCCACGCAGGCGCCGGTCCAGGGTCCGTGGAGTGGCTTCCAACATCGATGCCTCGAGCCTCGGGGCTACGCAGAGATCGTCCGGCAGTTGGCTCAGCTCGAACGTCTCGCCCGAACGCGGTTCACCGTTCCGAACGAGATGATCGTTGAAGTGGCGCGAGCCATCCGCCAGGCGATCACGCTGCTATCCGGCGGCGCGGTGAGCGGGCACTGGACTGACGCGAATCTCGTCCTCGACGACGATGGACTGGCTGTCATTAGCCCCAATACCGTCCAGTTAGAACGACATTGATGTAGTTTGGGGTTATGCCTCGTGCTGGTTGGGTGAAGCCGGAGTCGCCTCGGCTTCGAGTCGCGGCGGGTCGTCACCGAGGCCGAGCCAACCGAGAGGGCTGTCGCGATCGACGCGTTCGCTGACCAGTGGGTCGCCGAGGTGAACGGCGCAATCGTCGGTGCGGCCAACTCGCCCCGCGAGCTGATCGGCAAGCTCCGAGCCCAAGGTCGACGCGGCGCGATCTGGCGAGTCCCGAACTCGCGTGCAGAAGCAGAGGCCACCGTTTGGGCATAGTCGTTCCGTACACGGCGATGCCGTTTGGCGCCTCCGAGCGACCTCTCCTCGACGTGGAGATCTCGGGCTTCGAGTTCCCCGTGAAGGGCCTGCTCGACACGGGATCGGTCAACACCCTGTTCGACCGATGGATCGCCGACGAGATTGGCCTCGACCTCACAGGATCGAACCACGGTGTTCAGACGACGATCGGGCTGTTGCGAGCGCAACGGTAGCGGTCGACGCCTCGGTCAGCGGGCCAGGCGACGAAGACCGGACACCTTGCGGACCGGCCGAGCGAGGTGGGCGGCACGGCTTCGCCCGGCTGCAGCGAGGTACTCGTCACTCGGCCACGCGATCGAAGCGACGTAGCTGGCTCGTTCGCGCCACGGCAGTGCCAACCAGGTTGTCGACGGCGACCCGACACCGAGTCGATCGACGATCGCGATGGCCACCCGTTGCTTGCCGGTCGCGCGGACGGAGGCCGCCCAGTCGGCGAACGGATGACGCTCGAGCCCGAACGTGCTCCATGCCTGCCGAACACCGGCCGCGAGCATGGCCTCGATTCGCCATCGGGTGGCCAATTCGACGACTCGCTGCCAGTCGGCTTGGCCGCGGGTGACCATCACGGGGACGTCTCGCTGCGAGTGCATCCACGTGTTGGCGGTCGCCGCGTGCAGCCCGGCGTGCAGGAGCCGCATCGTCGGGTCGAGGCCCGCAATCTCCACGCCGGCCAAGGTGAAGTGGTCAGGCTGAGCGAACAGAGCGTCCTGCGGGATCGGAAGGCCGAAGTAACCCGGCGCGATGTACTGGTGGAGATCGATCCACCCGCCGGTCTGGAGCTGGACTGTTCGCTCATCGTTGTAGCGGTCTGTCCAGCCTTCGCGGCGATCGGGAACGCTCGAGGCCCGCTCGACCAACTTTCCCAGTGCGCGAGCGGCTCGGCTCAACTGTCGCGCGGGGACGAGAAGATCCGCGTCGCTGGTGATGCGAAGCGCCGGATCATCGTGGTCGAGATGGGCGGTTGCGCAGCCCTTGAGCGTCCGCACCTCGAGCCCGGCATCGCGCAGGACGGTAGTGACGGCGACCATGTTCTCCTCCGCGGCAAGTGAGGAGCGGAGCAGAGGGTGGTGGACCATCAAGAGCTGGCCGACGAGCTCGGCCGGTGGTGTGTCTAGCGCGCCCCGCTCGACGGCTTGCAGTGCCACGCCGGTCACCCGGTGGCGTGCGGCCGCCGCGGCCAGACCAGCCGGCGTCATACGGCCGCGAATGCCGATCGGCACCGTCGGGCCCCCGACTAGCTCCCATGCGGCGAGGTGTCGGACGATGTCGTCGACGTTCAGCACAAATGAACCATGCCGACGTGGTTTAGGTAGACGAAGATCTTGCAGTTGCTACGCGTTGCATCCGCCACTGCCCATCCACTCGGGGCGCCATCACGGCCACTGACAGGTTCGTCATCCGGGCCACACTGTGTCCCTGCGTCCATCCAGTCTGTTTATACCCGTGCCACCGACTCCAAGACGTTCACCCAACGCTGATAGAGAGTGTCCCGGTCGAACTCGGCAAGGGCGAGAGCCCGAGCTCTGACACCCATCGCTTTGACTCTTTGGCGATCAGCGACTAGTTGCAGGAGTTGGGCTGCGGCCACGGTCGGGTCGCGATCTAGTTGGATCCCACAGTCGTGCGCTTCGATGATGTCCGCCTGCCACCCGCCGTAGTTCAGGGCAACGGCGCGGCCGGCAGCGAGGGCGTCGAAGAACTTGTTGGGCGACGTTGTCTCAAGGATCGGGACCGGAGCGAACAAGCTCAGACAGATGTCCGCCGATGCCATGAGGGACGGCATCTCCGCCTTGGGCACCTTGCCCAGAAAGACGATTCTGTTGTCGAGCAGTCCACGCCTCAACGCGTCTTTCTCGATCGTCGACCGTTCCGCTCCATCGCCCGCGATAAGAACGCGAAGCGGTAGGTCGGGCGGGATCCGATCGACAACATCGACAATCCAGCCGACGTTGTTTGCTCGTCCAAGTGTTCCGGAGTAGAGAACGGTGAACTGTTCGGAGTCGGTGAAGTCACCGGGCTTGACGTTCGAGTCTCCGAACACGTCAGTGTCTGCCGCATTCGGCACGAGGCTGACTGGCTTCCGCAGTCGAACAACGCGCTGCACGCCGTCGACCATCCCGGACGACAATGCAATCACTGCTGCGGAGACGCCATAAGCGAACCGTTCCAGCATGCGTGCAGCCAGTCTCAGACCTGGATTCTCCAGATAACCCATTTGGATGGGAGCCTCCGGCCAGAGATCGCGCACCTCGAGTACAAGCGGAACCCGATGTCTGACACGCGCCAGCGCTCCCGGTAGAGCGATCGTGAGTGGAGTTGACGTTGCCAAGACGACGTCGGGCCGACCCGTTCGGAGGACAGTGAGCGCGCTTCGGAGCGCGAATTGGCCGAAGGCCAAGATCCGCTTCCGGCGACCCATGTCATTCGAGTACGGAACCGGGATCGCCACAACCTGGATTCCTTCGATCTCGAATGACGTCACGCGCGTGATGCTTCGATATTTCCCGCTCAGCGCGGCCGTGGACGTAACCATGGTGACGGAGTGGCCGTCCCGCACCAGTCTCCGGCCGAACTCGAGACTTCGCGTCCCCCCCACTCCACCCGGATCGACGAAATACTGGTGAAGGTATAGGACGCGCATCAACTCCTCATCTGTGACGTAACTGCAGCTAACCGAACCAAATTCGGTCTGCTGTTGGGATTCGGCGAACGCAATGTACTCGGAACGACTTGCGGCCAGGGCCGGCTCATTGCGGATCTCTTTCTGCGAGAACATCGCTGTAGAGATCCAACAAGTTGCCCTCCGAGCCGGTCCATGACCCCTCACGGGCTGCCCACTGTCGACCGGCGAAGGAAGCGGCATCCCATGCGCCCTCATCCGCCAGAAGCCGAGAGAGCGCGTTGGCGAGATCCCTCGACGAGAAGCCTTCCGCCACAACTCCGGCCCCGCTATGGGCCATGTGCTGAACGTTGGACCGAGTGGGCGTTGCCACAACCGGTAACCCAGCAGCACCGAACTCGAACAGCTTGTTGGGCGAGTTCTCGGCGTTATACGTCGGTAGGTCTGCGTACGTCAACATGCCGGCCGATGATTGGCTGATCGCACTGACGATGCCCGTGCGGTCCAGCCAGCCGAGGTGGGTGAGTCGGCTGCCGAGAATTGCGTGAGCCTGCGCCCAGATCGCGGGGACAGGCTCTCGGCCAGCAACTGCAAGATGGAGGTCGGGCACTTGTGCGACTGCCTCGACCACCTCACGGAACAGATGACCGGGATTTGGGCTGCCAGTGAAGAGGACCTGACGAGACGAGAATTCGGGTCGGCATTCCGAGAAGATCTCAATTCGCGTCTCGTTACCTACCACCACCGTTCGAGAGTTGACGTAGTGCGACGCGATCGTGGGCGTGGCTGCGATGACGCCGGCAGCATGTTTGTCGACTTGTCTCAACAACCCCTGCGTGCCGGCACGGACCACTCCCCGTGCGGGTGTCGGAACCCAACTCTTGGCGCCCATCGCGGTGAACTGTGCGGCGTAGTCTTCGTGAGCGTCCCAGATGACGACATGTCCGGAACGAGCCAACTTCAGGGCAACGGGCAGCAGTTCCGGGTCGTGGAAGTGCCAGAGGTCGGCTGAGATCGCTCGAGTCAAGGCCAACGCCTTTCGCGGCCCAGCGGTGAACCTCCCCACGCGAGAGTTTGGCGCTGCGGGAAGGGGGACCAGCGCGACTCCAGCATCGCGTGGGATCCGCCCGGCAGCAGCTAGATAGACGTCGTACCTCCCAGTCGCGGCGAGACTCCGGCATTCCCGATCGAAGATACGCACATCGTCCGCGCGGTGCGCGGTCGTCACGTGGATGACTCGAGGACGCTCGGCTCGGCGGATCACCGGATCGGGGAACATGAAACCTCTTTCGGCTTGAACTTGTGATCGGGGAGGGTACGGCAAGGACGACCAACTCGATAGCTTGAGCCGGTGATCGCAGTTGTGGACGTAGGTTTGGGCAATGTGACCTCCGTCCGAAATATGTTCGACCGTCTCGGACACGCCGCCGAACTTCGCTCCACTCCGGAAGGTGTCTCGGACATTGATCGGTATGTCTTGCCGGGGGTAGGTGCGTTCGATGAGGGTGTCCGTCGCCTTCGTGACGCTGGCTGGTACGACCATTTAAGAGCGCTGCCGGAGACAACCCACATTCTGGGCATCTGCCTGGGGATGCAGTTGCTGGGTACCAGCAGTGAGGAGGGTTCAGCGCTGGGGCTCGGACGCATTCCTGCGCACTTCGAGCGCTTTAATGTCGCGCCACGTCGGGTTCCGCACATGGGCTGGAACCTGGTGCAACCGATCGGCGATGACCCTCTGTTCGACCCAACACTTCCCGAATGTCGCTACTACTTCACGCATTCCTACCGGGCTGTATGTGATGACGAGCTCGTAGAGATCGGCCAGACCAACTACGGGATTAGTTTCACCTCGGCGTATCGCCGTGGGAACACTCGAGGTGTGCAGTTCCACCCTGAGAAGAGCCACAGGTTCGGGATGTCGTTGCTCGGGCGCTGGGCTGAACTGCAATGTTGAGAAGCCGCGTCATTCCAATTCTCTTGGTGAAGGACCATGGCTTGGTCAAGACCACCAAGTTCGCCGACCCGAAATATGTCGGTGATCCGATCAACGCCATCCGCATCTTCAACGAAAAGGAAGTCGACGAACTCGCCCTCCTCGACATCACAGCCACGCCAGCCAACCACGGGCCGAATTTCGACCTCGTGCAGGACGTCGCCTCGGAATGCTTCATGCCCCTTGCCTACGGAGGTGGCATTCGCGGACTGGCAGATGCCACCCGCCTGTTCGCCCTGGGGATCGAAAAGGTGGTGCTACGTTCCGCTGCGATGAGCGATCTGCGAACCGTCACCGCCATCGCCGACTACGCCGGGTCGTCGTCGGTGACCGTGTCGATCGACGTCAAGAAGGCGCGGTTCGGCCGTCAGCAACTCTTCGCTCCCGGCACACCGATGCACGGCGATCCTGACTGGACCGGATTCCTGCGGCGTGCAATCGACGCTGGCGCTGGAGAGATCATCCTCAATGCAGTGGATCGCGACGGAACGATGTCCGGGATGGATACCGAATTGATCGCATCTGGAGCGCGTACGACCACGGTGCCACTCGTCGCCGTCGGCGGCGTCGGGTCGCTCGATGACATCAGCGTCGGCATTCAAGCGGGGGCAGACGCGGTCGGAGCAGGAGCGTTCTTCGTCTACCACGGACCGAGACGGGCAGTCCTCATCACGTACCCTCGGTACGGGGAACTCACCGCTCTGCTGGGGGCAGCCAGTGACTGACCGCCCGTACCAGGTGTGCACGTACTGCGTCATGGATACCTCAGACCCAGACATCACTTTCGACGCATCGGGACGCTGTAACCACTGCCTTCAGTTCGAGAATCTCATGGGCACGGTCTGGTTCCCCAACGACGAGGGGGCTCGGCGCCTCGACGCCTTGGTCGGCAACATCAAGCAGGAAGGCCGGGGCAAGGAATACGACTGTGTCCTGGGACTGAGCGGCGGCATCGACAGTTCCTACCTGGCGTTGAAGGCGTACGACTGGGGTCTTCGACCCCTGGTGGTACATGTCGATGGTGGCTGGAATAGCGAACTCGCCGTGCAGAACATCGAGCGCATCGTCAAGCACTGTGGGTACGAACTGCACACGCACGTCGTGAATTGGGAGGACATGCGCGAGCTGCAACTGTCCTACCTCCGCGCCGCTGTGGCGAATCAGGATGTCCCCCAGGACCACGCCTTCTTCGCTGGGCTCTACCACTTCGCCACAGACAACAAGGTCCGGTACGTCCTGAACGGCGGAAACGTCGCTACCGAAGGGATCTTCCCGAGTTCGTGGCAGGGCGCCGCCATGGACGCCCGGAACCTCAAGGCGATTCACAAGGCGTTCGGGACGCGGCCCCTCACCGACTACCCTTTGATCAGTTTCAGCCGGTACTACTTCTGGTATCCGATCGTGAAGCGGATGACGCCGTTGCGGCCGCTGAACCTCATGCCTTACTCCAAAGAACAGGCGGCTGCCGACTTGGAGCAGATCGGCTGGCGGTCGTACCCCCGCAAGCACGGCGAGTCGCTGTTCACGAAGTTCTTTCAGAACTACTACTTGCCGACAAAGTTCGGCTTCGACAAGCGTCGGCCACACCTATCGAGTCTGATCGCATCCGGAAGCATCACCCGAGACTGCGCGCTGAAATTGCTCAACCAACCACTCTACGAGGAGGATGAGTTGCGCAGAGACCGCCAATACCTCTGTCGCAAGCTCCGTATCAGTGATGCGGAGTTCGACGACATCATCAGCCGCCCGATCCACCACTACACCGATTTCACCAACTGGGACAAACAGTACGGACGTATGAAGGCAACGCAGACCACACTCAGCCGAGTGTTGAGGCGTGACATCTCCGCGTACAGCTGAATGCCGTCGCCGTGAATGATCGATTGACATTCGAACTCGTCATCGGCGCGCTGAATATGGCTGGACAGGCCTCCCAGTGGACGGTGGCAAGTCGGTGAGAATCCCGAGGGGAACGTCTTCTTCTCGCAAGCCGCAACGAGGGGCCCTCAAGGGGTTTCTGGGGATCATGACCGGATCGGTCATAGCGCAGCTACTCGCCGTCAGCGCTATTCCGCTCCTCGCTCGCCTATACAATCCAGAAGACACCGCGCACTACGCCGTGCTGTTGGGCATCGGTGCCGTGATCGCGTCGTTCGCTTCTCTCACGCTCGACTACGCGATTCCGCTGCCAGCGTACCTAGCTGAGAGCTACAAGCTGTTCTGGCTTGCTGCCCTGATACCTCTCGCCGTATCGTCCGCAGTGGGTCTCTCAGCCATCCTGCTTTCGACGACTGGGATCTGGCGACCGTTTGAGTTCGACGCGCTCGACATAGCGTGCATGTCCGCCTTCGTGGTGGTGCTCTGCATGTTCTCGGCTGCGAGCCAACTCGGCATCCGCGTCCAGGCCTACGGGGTGTTGGGGCGCATCCCGGTTCTCCAGATGGTTGGGACGGTCGGTGCCCAGATCGCGCTCGGATTCGTCGGCTTCGGCCGGGGGCTGTTCGTAGGAGGGCTCGTCGGAAGATCTCTGGGCATAGCGGGCCTGATGCGCGCATGCGGCGTCCACACATCACAGGCGCCCAGCACGAGACAGGCCAAGGAACTGCTGCGGGAGTACTGGCGATTCCCGGTCATATTTGCGCCTGCGGCAGCGGTGAATGTGCTCGGCTTGAACGTCGCTGCGTTGATGCTGCCGACCCTGTTCGGACTCGCGCCGGCTGGGCTCTACGCGATGGCCGTCCGGGTGTCAGCTGTGCCAGCAACGGTCCTCGGCATGTCGGCCGGGCAGGTCTTCCTAGGTGAATTTGCCCGCGCGAAGAGCCGTTCTCGCTCGCTGCTGGTCTTCTTTCGCTGGTCCATAGCGCTTCTTGCGATGGGGGTCGGCGTAGCGGCCGCAATCTGGATACTGGCGCCCCTTGTTCTGCCTGCGTTGCTTGGCGACGGGTGGTCTGGCACCGCTCAATTGGCGCAATGGACGGGCGTCATGGCCGGGGCCGCGATCGTGGGATCGCCGGTTCAGCACGTATGGACAGTGCGCCAACGGGGCCTGACGCAGTTCGCGTGGAATGCCGTTCGCTTGGCTGCGACCGCCGGCACGATCTGGCTTGCGGCAGAACGCAACAAGTCCATTGCTGCCGTTGCGGCCGATCTAGCCATAGTCACGGTTCTGGTTTACACACTTGCTTGGTGTGGGTGCCTCTGGGCAGCAGGCCGGCCGGCCGCGGGACGCCATAAGTTCGATGATCCTGCGGAGTCATCGGCGCCGCATGACCTGCACCCACGCGTGGTTGCGGATCGCGACCGCCCCCAGCCATGACGCCGTTCGTCTGCGTTCTACGTAGGAGGCTCGCAAACAGCAACGTTGGCACCACGGCGATCCAGAAGTTCCGGTTGGTGAGATCAGAGCTGAACTGCTGACCGATTAGGGCCGCCATCGCTACGGCGCCCAAGACGCGGGCTTCGCCTGTCGTCCGACTGCGCCAGGTTCGCAGTGCGCTTGCGACCAATAGCCCGATGAAGGCGGCGAGCCCCAAGAGACCCAACTCAGCCGCAACTTCGAGCATCGCGTTGTGCGGATACTCGCTACCGCTGACTGTGGCGAAGTCTCCCCACCCAACGCCGAGGATGGGGTGCTCCAAGAACGTCGACCATGCAGTGGCCCACAGACTCTCTCGAGCGGCGTCCTCATACAAGAAAAGGCGGCTCAGCGATTCGTCCGGGGCTTCCCGAACACCGAGCAGGATTGTCACACCAAGCGCCGCGCCCGCCAAAGCGGATCTGCGGCGAGGCAGTCCCCTCATCAACGTCCATGCAGCGATCCCTCCGACCGCGCTGAGGAGAGGTCCCCGAGACCCGATTGCCATGACCGCCGGCCCAGTGAGAGCGACCGCCGGAACCGCAGAGCGCCAGTCGAGGTATCTCTCACCCCAAGCTGTGACTGCTGCGATAAGACCCCCAGCAGCGACGTAGGCCGGACCCAGCGTGGATTCGCCGATACCGGAACGTCCATACAACGTTTCCGAGCCCCCGACGAGTAGGACTGCCCCTGCGGCGATTAGGCCGCCTGCCAGCCACGCGAACACGAGGCCCCTGAGATCTCGAACGTCGCGAATCACCACTGGAATGCAAGCAACGATCGCGCCCGTCAGAAAGAAAAAGTCACGCATCTTCAAAGCTTGATAGTCCCCTGCAGGATTACTCATACCGACACCCAAGAGAACAACAAACACGAGCAGCAGGTATGGGAGCATTTCCTTCAATGGGTAGTGGGGGAAGCGGAGAAACTCCACGCTGGTGGCTGCGAGGAGGATCCCGACCGCAACGACCGTCAAGTCCACTCCCAGAAACGTATGTAGACCTGCTGGCTTCAATACATTCCCTGCCAAGAGGGCTGGCAGCAACGCCATTGCTGGCCATAGGCGGGTGGTGGAACCCGTCGAGCGGTCTCTCGCGGATGCGACCGCTCCCTCCCTGTGGGTGCCCGTCACGCGCCCCGTACCCCCTCATGGGCGTGACAAATCACGGTGGCCGGAATGTCTTCGTGGGCGACTCGCAGGTCTGAGCCTGAAAGCTCAAAACTTGTACCTAGCGTCGGACAGCAGTAGCTGGTTTCGCCGGTCTGCTGCAATCGATGTCCGCTGTAGCCAACCCATCCGATTTGTCGTGCAGGGTTTCCGGCAACGAGCGCGTGAGCGGGCACGTCGCGTACGACCACGCTTCCTGCCCCGACAAGTGCCCACGCGCCAACGTGAACGCCAGCGAGAACAACGGAGCGTGCACCGAGTGACGCGCCATCTCCGACAACGACTCCAGCTGCTTCCCAGCCGTCCGAGCGCTTGATTGTGCCGTCTGGTTCGACAGCTCGTGGGTAGGCGTCGTTGGTGAGGATTACGGCGGGCCCGATGAAGACGCCGTTGCCGATCTCGGCGGGATCGTAGACGAGGGCATGGTTTTGGATCTTGACGTTGTCGCCAACCTGGACACCCGGGCCGATGTAGACACCTCGCCCAACGACGCAGTCTCGACCGAGTTGGGCGTCCTCCCGGATTTGGACGTAGTGCCAGACTGACGTGCCATCGCCCAATCGAACATTCGCGCCGACGTCCGCAGTCGGTTCGATGTGTGTCGTCATCCCGGGGCCCCCAGAACGATGCGATCCACCGACGTGCCGACGAAACGCGACGGATCTGAAATTTTCCGGCCATCGACGACTGCCCGCAGACTGCCGTAGTGGGCCGGGTCGAGGTGGCCGTACTCGACGTGGTCGGTCTGGATGATGATCGCATCGACTACGCCCGGCTCGACAAGCGGGGAGAAGCCCAGTTGTTCGATTTCAGTATCGGAATACATGGGGTCGGAAACGAACACCGTTGCTCCGGCATTCTCGAGCACGGTCACGGTCGGGAACACGCCGGAGAATGCCGTCTCCTTCACTCCCCCACGATAGGCGACGCCGAACACAGCAACGGTGGCTCCCTCTAGTGCGCCGAGCGAAGCCCGAAGTCGTTCCACGGCGTATCTCGGCATGTCTTCGTTGAGCTCCCGCGCCGCCCGCGGAATGGTCGCGTGGCGGTCATTGTGCATGTAGAGCTTCGGGTAGACCGGGATGCAGTGCCCGCCGACAGCGATGCCGGGCTGGTGAATGTGTGAGAACGGTTGGCTGTTGCAGGCGCCGATGACGGCATATACGTCGACGCCAATCGTGTCGGCGTAGCGAGCAAGCTCGTTGGCGAACCCGATGTTGACGTCACGGTAGGTGGTCTCGGCGAGCTTGGCGAGCTCGGCTGCTTCGGCGGTGCCGAGATCCCACACGCCATTTGGAGTTGGCAGGTCAGGACGATCGTCGAATTCGAGTACCGATTCGTAGAAGGCAATAGCCCGACGAGTCGATTCGACGTCAACTCCGCCGACCAGCTTCGGGTATCGGGCGAGGTCGGCAAAGATCCGGCCGCTGTACACCCGCTCCGGACTAAAGCAGAGGAAGATGTCTTCGCCGACAGTGAGCCCGGACGCTCTCTCGATCGCTGGCCCGAATCTGCTTCTCGTGGTGCCGACCGGAAGTGTCGTCTCGTAGATCACGAGCGTGCCGGGCTGGATGCCTCGACCGATTGATTCCGTTGCTGCATCGATCGCGGAGAAGTCCGGTACCGCCGCGTCGTCGACAACGAGCGGCACGACGACGACGACGACCTCCGCACCCTTTACAGCCGTGGTGGTGTCCGTCGTTGCGCCGAGTAAGCCGCGAGTGACCGCGTCGGCAAGCCGAGCCGCGAGGTCCGCCTCGCCGACGAAATGCGGCACCCCAGAATTGACCGCGCGCACTACCTCATCGGAGATATCGCAGCCCACTACTTGGTGCTCGTTCTTGGCGAACTGTACGGCCAACGGCAAGCCGATCTTGCCGAGGGCGACAACGCAGATGTTCATTCGGTCTCCATGACGAGAGGGTCGACGAATTCTAACGGTCGGTGCATGAAGACTTCAGCTGAGGCCGGCGCTGGCGAGAAAGAGTTCGGCAACCCTCACGACTTCAACGCCCTCGCTCATTGAGACGACGTCGTTGCGTTCGCCGAGCACCGCGTCCCGGAATGCAAGATGTTCGGTCTTGAGCGGCTCAGGCTTTGGAAACGAGTAACGGATCACATCGCCCTCGGCGACACCTCGGAGCGCCGAGAGGGCTTCCCATTCGGTGGGCACGTCGGCGTTGGTGAACCAGGTGAGATCACCGGTCAGCGTGTCAGCGGTGAAGGCTCCAAGCGACCCGGTCACGGTGACCACGCGTTCCTTCATCGGCGACAGCCAGTTGACCAGGTGATTGGTGACGATGCCGCTCTCCAGGATCCCGACCGCAGCGACAAGATCCTCGTGGGGCGTGTCGGTCTTAGAGGCGCAGCGCGCCGACACTGACTCGAACCTGCTCTCGGTCACCCATGCGGTACTGTCGATGTCGTGAGTGGCGAGGTCTTTGACCACTCCCACATCACGAATTCTTGCTGGATACGGGCCGATTCGTCGTGTCGTGACCTGAAAGATGTGGCCTGCCTGTCCTTGGCTCAGCCGTCGCTTCAACTGCTGCAACGCGGGGTTGTAACGCTCGATGTGGCCGACCGCACCCACCAGTCCACGGCTGTGGAACGCATTGGCCAAGCGCACAGCACCCTCATAACTCACCGCCAATGGCTTCTCGACAAGTGTGTGGACGCCTGCTTCGGCGAGCATCAGTCCGACTGACTCGTGATCATCGGTCGGGGCGGAGAGCACCGCTAAATCGATGCCGTGATCGATCAGCGCTTCAGGCGACTCAAACACAGGGATGCCACCCCCGACGCCGAAACGGTCCCCGGACGGGTCGGCCAGACCGACGAGTTCAACTCCGTCCAGATCGCGCAACACCCGAACATGATTGCGGCCCATCATCCCTAGGCCAATGACGCCTGCTCGCAACATCAGTCGTTCACCGCCGCGACGATCGTCGCGAGGTCGTCCTGGTTCAGCGTTGGATGCACCGGAAGGGACAAGACCTCGGCGGCGGCCCGCTCGGTCTCGACGAGATCCAACTCAAGTCCGAAGCTCGGCAGTCGATGGGTCGGGGTCGGGTAGTACACGCCGAACCCGACGCCGGCATCGGTCAATCGCCGCTCGAGGTCGGCGCGTCCGTCCGAACGAATCGTGTACTGGTGATAGACGTGAACAGCGCCATCGGCCACCGTTGGAGTCGTCACACCTCGAAGGTTTGCATCGAGGAATGCAGCGTTGGCTTGGCGCTGGGTCGTCCAGTCAGCCAGCTTGCGTAGTTGGACGCGACCGATCGCGGCTCCGATGTCGGTCATCCGTGCGTTGAAGCCGACCACTTCGTTCTCGTAGCGTCGCTCCATTCCTTGATTTCGAAGCAAACGAGCCATCCGCTCGATGGCTGGATCATCGGTGACGATCATTCCGCCTTCGCCGGTACTCATGTTCTTCGTCGGGTAGAAGCTGAACGCTGCGACGGCGCCGAACGCGCCCGCGGGCGTACCGTCGAGCGACGCCGCATGCGCCTGCGCTGCGTCCTCAAAGACCGCCAGGCCATGACGATCGGCGATCGAGCACAATTCGCGCATCGCCGCGGGATGACCGTAGAGGTGCACGGGCATGATCGCCGTCGTACGATCGGTGATGGCTGCTTCGACGGCTTTAGGCTCGATATTGAACGTGACTGGATCGATGTCGACGAACACCGGCGTCGCACCGGTCAACGCCACGGAGTTGCCGGTGGCGGCGAACGTGAACGACGGCACGATCACCTCGTCACCAGGACCGATTCCAGCCGCGAGCATCCCCAGGTGAAGCGCTGTCGTTCCCGAGTTGACCGCGATACAACGCCGACCACCCACGATCTCGGAGAACTCATCCTCAAACGCAGCCACCTCGGGTCCCTGAGCCAGCATGCCGGACCGCATCACACGATCGACCGCATCTCGCTCCTCGACACCGAACATCGGACTCGCTGCTGGGATCAGAATTCTCTCCACCTCGGGGTCGTTCCATCAGGAACTGGCAGTCAGGACGACCCGAGGATAACGGCCCTCAGTGCGATCCCGGGTTGGCAGTCGTCAGACGAGTCGCGCCGTCACGGATGTACAAGTGTCCCGAGGAGATCCGGCCATGGACGGCTTTGCCCCGTAGAGTGATGTCAGCACGACGGCAATCGATGTGCTCTGAATCCTGACGCAAACAAGATCAATGCGAGCACTCGCCGACCGAAGTATCTCAAATGTTGTCCCGGCCTTGGGGGCCTGGCTGCCACGCATCATTCTTCGCGAAGTACGCCATTTCCGGAGCGTGATCTGCGGAGTGATTTCAGAGCCCCCGGTCAGCGAGGGACGATGACCCGAATCTGGCTCTCCCCGCCCGACGTCACGGGCATGGACCGCCAATGCTTGATCGACGCGATCGACAGCGGCTGGGTCGCGCCGGTCGGGCCGGATCTGGATGCTTTCGAGACTGAGACTGCGAGCGCGTGCGGTAGGGAATTTGGCGTTGGCCTCAGCTCAGGTACCGCAGCGCTACATCTTGCTCTCCTAGGCATCGGCGTAGAACCAGGCGACGATGTCATCGTTTCCACGTTCACCTTCGCGGCGACAGCGAACGCTGTGACGTACGTCGGCGCTCGACCAGTGTTCATCGACTCGGATCGCAGCACCTGGCAGATGTCTCCTGATCTTCTCGCCGACGAACTCGCGCAGCGCCGAGCGAGTGGCCGGCCGAGCCCGTCGGCCGCCGTCGTGGTCGATCTCTACGGTCAAACGGCCGACTATGAGCGCATCCTTCCGATCCTCGACGAATACAGCATCCCGCTCATCGAGGACGCTGCCGAAGCGCTGGGTGCCGACTACCGCGGCCGACCAGCCGGGTCCTTCGGGAGTGCGGCGATCGTGTCGTTCAATGGCAACAAGATCATCACGACCTCGGGCGGCGGGATGCTCTTAACCGACAACGCTGGACTCGCCCAGCGCGCCCGCTTCCTAGCGACCCAAGCTCGCGAGCCCGTGGCCCACTACGAACACAACGAAGTCGGCTACAACTACCGCCTATCAAATTTGCTCGCTGCATTCGGCCGAGGCCAACTCGCGGACCTTGATCGACGCGTCGAGCATCGCCGGGACCTCAACCGTCGCTATCGAGCCTCATTCACAGACCTACCGGAGATCTCATTCATGCCTGAGGCCGACTACGGCCGATCGACGGCGTGGCTGACGTGCATCACCATCGACCCACGATGCCACGTCAGTCCGGAACACATTCGGCTCCATCTGGAAGCCCACGACATCGAGACCCGACTCACGTGGAAGCCGATGCACCAACAGCCCGCATTCAGGGGATCGCCGGCGCGCCTGAACGGAACCTCCGATCGCATCTTTGCCACAGGGCTCTGCCTGCCCTCAGGTAGCAGGCTCACCGAGACGGAGCAGGAGCGAGTGATCGAGCTCATTCGCGGCAGCGTGATCGGTGGACGACATGCCTGAGGAAGTGGTCCCCGATGACGTTTGACGGCCATGTCGGCTCGCTTGGAGACAGGTAATGAACAGGTCGAAGCGAGTCGCTGACCTTGCTCTCGGGAGCGCACTACTGGTTGTCACGGCGCCGATCATGGCGGGATGTGCCGCGGCAGTTCTCTTAAGCGACGGTGCACCTGCGCTGTTTCGACAGACACGCATCGGCCTCGACGAGCGGCCGTTTACTCTTGTCAAGTTCCGAACGATGCGCCGCCCTCGGGGTGAAGAGATCGCGCTGATGTCGGATGCCGACAGGGTCACCCGGGTTGGTCAGTTCTTGAGAAGGACAAGCCTGGATGAATTGCCAGAGCTTTGGAACGTCGTCCGTGGCGATATGAGCCTCATCGGCCCCCGCCCACTTCTCCCCGTGCACCTGGAAGTGCTTACACGGGAGCAACGGCGACGGCATCAGGTCAGACCCGGAATCACCGGATTGGCACAGATTCGAGGACGACAGCATCTGACTTTCTCCCAGCGCTTCGCCCTCGACGTTGAGTACGTCGACCGGGGGTCTGCCCGGATCGATCTGCGAATCCTTGTCGGGACGGCGGCGGCGGTCCTCCGAATGAGGGGTGTCGAGACCGGGCAAGCCTTCATCGACGTTGATGACATCGGACTGGCGGATCACATCAATCGCAGCACACTGGGCGGGATCCCGTGACAGGTCCGCTCTGGGAAATGGGATCGTCGTTCCACCTCGATCTCGAGCCGATGTGTGACCAACCGTGGATCCCGACGAACGCAATACTGTTCGGCTCAGGCAGACAGGCGCTCCAAGGCCTCGTCCAATCCGGACTAGGCAGGCGGTGGACCAGGCTGCTTGTGCCGACGTACTACTGCCACGACGTGACCGCAGCGCTCCAATCAGTGATTCCAGTCGAGTTGTATCCGTGCGGCCCGTTCGAAACGTTGCCCCCAATCAAGGTGCGGCACGATGACCTTGTCGTGGTCGTGGAGTACTTCGGTATGGAATCGATGATCGATGTCGAGGGCGGAACAGTGATTCTCGACCGAACCCATCACCCATGGTCCACGCACTCCTACGAACGCGTTCCCGACTACTGGTTCGCGTCGATCCGGAAATCATTGCCGCTTCCCGATGGGGCTGTCCTGTGCAGTACTGAAGACCAACGCCTCGACCGACTCGCACCGCCGAACGTTCCCATTCACCAGTCGACGGCCAATCAAGTTCTGGCTGCCATGGCGCTCAAGGCCGCGTACCTCGCATCGGGTGCAGTCTCGAAGGAGGCCTTTCTGCCGAGCATCGGCCTGCTTGACCTGCCCAGCAGGCGCGCATCCAGACCGGCGGTCCCGTCAGTTTTCACTACTCGTCTTGCGCCATACTTTGACGTCGAGGCGATTGATGCCGGACGAGTAGCTAACCAAGAGATCCTTGCAAGTGAGGTCGGCCAGTCAGCGGGTCTGCGAATCACGAACACGCCATCGAGAACGCTCATCCAGTTTCGTACGTGCGAGACAGCTGAGTGGGCCAGGCAGCAGCTGATCGAGTCGAACATCTTTCCGGCGGTGCTTTGGCCCTTGCCGGACCGCCCCGAAATAACCGACCGTCAGCTCGAGTTTTCGCGAACAACCCTCGCGTTGCACGTCGACTACCGGTACTGCGTCGACGACATCCGCCAGCTCGCCGCGGTGCTCAACGACTTGTCAGGCGAGATCGGGTGAAAGCCGAACTCATCGAGGCGTCTGACCACCGCTGGGAAGAAGCGCTGCCTAGTTGCGAACACGATGTGTACCACCGGCCCGGTTGGACCATGACCCACTCCTCTGTGAACGGCAGCGAGCCTCTCGCGGTGAGCGTCGTGTCACACGGCCAAACGATGTTGTGCCCCATCGAGCGCCGGCAGATCGAGGGCGACCGATGGGACGCGATCTCTCCGTACGGGTACCCGGGACCCGTCTTTAGCTCGACTGAGCCCGACTTCACGACCGGGGCACTCGAAGCCGCGAGGCTCAAGCTCGTCGAGGCCGGCGCCGTCTCCTGGTTCATTCGCCTTCATCCGATTCTGAACCGGAACCTTGTCTTCCCTTTCGGCACGATCGTCGAGCACGGGATGACCGTCTCTACCGATCTTCATCGGGAAAGAGACGCCATCTGGGAGGCCAACCGATCGAGCCACCGACGCGACATTCGACGCGCGATCGAGGCGGGCGTCTCTGTCGAGACGACCGATGCACCCCAAGACTGGCGTGCGTTCATGCGCCTATACAAGGAAACGATGGACCGGCTCGAGGCAAACTCGGAGTACTACTTCGGTGGCCGGTACTTCAATTTGCTGCAACAGCACCTCGGTGACGACGTGACTCTTTTCGTCGCCCGGTTAGGCGACGCGGTCGTCGCGGGCTCCGTGTTCACAGCCAGCGCTTCGTCGGGAATTGCTCAGTATCACCTGTCTGCGACGGCAACTGAGGCTCTCAGGCTGCAGCCGTCAAAGGTGATCCTTCATCACGCGCAAGGCTGGGCGCATGATCGCGGGCTCGGTCTTCTTCATCTCGGCGGTGGCGTAGGAGCGGGGAGCGATGGACTGCTGCAGTTCAAACGCGGCTTTGGACAAGTCGAGTCTCCATTCAGGACCGTGCGTGCCGCCCTTGACCCCGATGAATACAACCGGCGGTCCAACAGTGCCGATGCTCATCGGGATCTGACCGGCTTCTTCCCTCGCTACTGCCATCCGACACCCGTTGACCACTAAATCGTGCGGTCACGAGATTATGCTCCCGGCCATCCGCCAAGGAGCGTCTTCTCCAGTTCGAGCAACTTCATCGACCGATCTCGGATCCTAGTGGCCGGTACACCAGCGTAGACTCCGAACGGCTCAAGTGTTCCCTTGACGAGCGACATCGAACCGATAGCGCAGCCCTCGCCGATCTCAGCTCCGGGCAGAATAACGGAGCCCGCGCCGACGACAGAATGTCTACCAAAGGTGACATCTGCCTTGTGCACACGGCGCAGAATGTAAGGCACAGATGGGTTAGTCAGGAAATCTCCTCCGTAGTCATCCGTCGATCCATAGACAGTTACCCGCGCTGCGAGTCCAGAAAAGGGGCAGCAAAACGCGACCGAAGTCGTCCTCCCAACACAAGGCGACGCACTCGTCATCGGCCGTAGTGAACAGCGATCCGAAGCCCGGCCGTGCGAACGGTTCGCGGCCGGTCGCCCGCCAGAAGTCCTGCCACTTCTGCAATTCCTCGACCTCGATGTGGAGGAACGCCGCTCATCGGTGCCGTTCGCTCAGCGCTCGAACGAGCGATCGAACAAGGCCGGTGTACTGGTCGACCTCGACGTCTTGGTGGACGTGAGCCTTGTGTCGCGATGGACCAGCATTCCGCCCCTCGATTCGGGCGTTGCGAACATCTTGTGCAGGGAGTAGGCCGCCACTGCGCCCGTGCGCCCGGCTGGTCCCCCTCGCTGCGCGGTGAAGAACCCGTGGGCGAGGTCCTCCACCAGGAGCACGCGGTGCTGGTCCGCCAGGGCCCGCACTTTCTCGAGGTCGGGCTGTACGCGACCGAAGTAGTGGATCACCACGAGCACGTCGACGTCGCCCTCCGAGAGCATCTGCTCGAGGCTGCCCAGCTCGATGGAGAGGTCCGAGGCGAGCTCGTAGAAGCGTGCGTGAGACCGAGTTGGTCTACCGGATCGAACACACCGCTGCCCTCGTGCGCGGACCAGCCGACGAATGCCGGAAGGAGCACCGTTCGGGTCGGACGACTCCAGAGAGTTGGCTGCGCGAAAAGGTCCGCAATCCCCTCCCTGGCTGACCCGTAGACCAGCGCGGGGGCGTTCGACGTGGCGGGTCTGAGGCCCGCTTGCCAATGCTCACTAAACCCTCATCCGTTCGGCGATGTCACTGGCTCGCAAGCGCAAGGAGCTGTTGACGATGGTCACTCGCCCATCGGGGGACTGGCATTCGGCGGGCAATACCACCACGGCTCGGTCGAGCGTCGGCACGACGGAGAGCGCGATCGCGTGCAGAACCGGATCGACCAGGTCTGCACTCGTCGAGCAGCGCAAGGTCCGGTCACCGAGCACGCCAAGCCGGAACTCACGGCCCTCATGTGTCCCGGCAAGCTCGCAGAACCCGTAGACGCGGTGTCGGGCCATCGACGCGTGCAGATTGTCAAAGCGGGCGGGCACGGTCGGCTTGTGCGTGTTGACCGGTCCTGTCCACCAGGTCGCCGCACGCACCTGCTCGAACCCCATCCCGTCGTACAGGCGTCGTGCGCTTTCGTTGTCGGTAAACACGTCGAGCTCGAGGTGGCGCACGGCGGTCCGCCGGATGTACTCAGCGATGAGCCGGCGGGCGACTCCGTGGCCCCGCGCCTCGGGAACGACACACACGTACGACAAGAAACCCGTGTCGCTGTCGGGGTCGCCGCCAGCGCGGGTGAATTCGGCGAAGCCGACACGTTCACCGCCAGCCGTCCGTGCCACCAAGAAGCAGGCGCCGGGGAAGGAGCGGGGGTGCTCGACTACCACCCGCCACCACGCGTCGGTACCGGACTGGGTCGAAACCATGTAGGGGTGCAAGGCGGGGTCGAAGGAGTTACGCGCCAGCAACGCCATCCACGACGCGTCCATGGGGGTGGCGAGCCCCAGGACCAGTTCCGTCACGACTCCGTCCCCAGGAGGTCACGCCGCTCGTCGTCGAGGTTCTGCATCATCGATTCAGGGTCCACGACGACCCCCTCGCGCTCGACGACATTCCGCAGGGTCCGTGCCAGGATCTTGATGTCGAGCCAGGACGAGAGGTGGTCCACGTACCATGCGTCAAGCTCGAGCCGCTCAGACCAGCCGGCCTCGTTGCGGCCACTGACCTGCGCCAATCCGGTTATCCCCGGACGAACGTTTAGGCGCCGGCGCTCGCGGTCGGTGAAGTACGGCGAGTATTGCGGCAGTAAAGGGCGTGGACCGACCAGGCTCATCTCTCCCTTGAGGACGTTCACGAGCTCGGGCAACTCGTCTAGGCTGGTGAGGCGTAGCACCCTCCCGAGGTCGGTCAACCGTTCGACGTCCGGCCGCTGCTCACCGTCTGGGCCGAGCACATCGGTCATGGTCCGGAACTTCAGCAGGGTGAAGGGGCGCCCATGACGACCCGGACGCTCCTGCCGGAAGATGACCGGACGTCCCAATCGCGAACGGACCAGCAGCGCAACTACGGCCATCGGAACCGACAGCGCCACGAGCCCAGCAGCAGCACCGACGACGTCGCCCGCCCGTTTGGTTCGCTCGCAGCGCGTGCGCGTGCGGGCAGCCCGCTCCAACAGTGCTCCGATGCGGCGCGCGCCAATCCGCAGGGAGAGGTGCTCCCGGTAGTAGCTCGCTCCCCTGGCGCCCATACGCGCCCGATCGGCCGATGAGAGGCCCCGTAGCGTCTGCACGGCGTCAACCAGCGCCTGCGGTTGCCCGGGTGAGAACACGAGTCCTGCGCCGGCGCTCTCGGCCAAATTCGCCGCATCGCCTCGGACCCCCATGAGCACGGGCTTTCCGGTCATCAAGTAAGCCTGGGTCTCTGATGGGATGGTGATGGCGAACAGCGGGTCGTCACGCAAGTGCACCAGCAGGGCATCCGCGGCGGCAAGCACCTGTCCGATCTCCGAGGGCGGCCGTCGGGGCAGGAACGTGACATTGGACAGGCCTCGACCCGCTGCCTCGTCGCGCAGGCGCTCAGCCTCAACGCCCGCTCCGACGAGCAGGAACCGAACGCGGGTCTCTTCGCGGAGTATCTCAGCTGCGTCGAGGATTGTGCCGAGCGCTTGGGCCGGCCCCATCGTCCCAGCGAAGACAACCACGAACTCATCGCCGATCCCCAGCTCCTTTCGCGAAAGGACCGGGTCATCGTTGGTGATGGCGTCCTCGGCCGCCCAGTTGGGAACGACGGTGACCCGCTCGGGCGAGACGCCACGCTCGACGAGCCGGCGAGCGAAGCCGGGTGACAGCACCACGATCTCGGTCGCGAGGGCGTACGTGCGCTTCATCGCCCAGCCGACCAGGCCCAGGACCCGGCGATCCGTGACCATCCCTGTGGCTCTCAGAGTGTCGGGCCACAGGTCTTGCACGTCGTAGACGACCGGAACGCCCCGCAGGACGCGCAGAACCCACGCGGGCAACGCGATCGTGCCGGGGGGGTGGTAAACGTACGCCACGTCAGGTCGCGAGCAGAGAGCGGATGCCAGTGCCGCCGAAACCGCGAACGACAGGTAGTTGGCGATCCTCCGGGCAGAGGAGCGGTCGTGGCTGGGGAACAGCGCCACGCGGTGAACGACCACACCCTCGACGACTTCTCGCTGATAGGGGCGGATCCGGTAACCCGGGTACAAGACCCCTCCTGGATAATTGGGAAATCCGGTGAGCACCTCGACCTGATGTCCCTGACACTGGAGTTCCTTCGCGAACAGCAACCCCTTGAAGGTCGGCTCGGGGTCGAACCACTGCGTGAGGAGCAGGACCCGCATAGCGAGACCCTATCGACCGTTCATATGCCGGCCTGTGCTACCGGCGGACTTGAATTGCGCCCACTCAAATCACGGAAATCTGGGTTCACCGGCGACGGCAAACTTCTCGTCGGTTGCACACCCGCGTCGCGGACGATCTGGCAGATGTCCCGGACGGTAAATGCCTCCACATCTCGATGCAGCTGAAGCGGCGGCACATCGACATGCGTGATGAGCGGGTGGATCCGGCACTCCCCCTGCTCGTCGGTGGAGATCAGATCTTCGTGGAGCTTCTCGTTCGGGCGGAGGCCGGTGTAGACGATCTCGAGCGGCGGTGTGTGCTGGGAGGCGAGGCGGCGGGCGACGTCGGCGATCAGGACCGGTTCGCCCATGTCGAGGATCAGCACCTCACCCGGATCACCGATGGCGCCGGCGTAGATGGTGAGCAGCGACGCTTCGGAGATCAGCATGAAGTAGCGGGTGACCTCGGGATCGGTCACCGTCAGCGGGCCGCCGTTCTCGGCTTGGACGCTGAAGGTCCGGAGCACCGAACCGTTCGATCCGAGCACGTTGCCGAAGCGGACCGACACGCACACCATGGGGCCGTCCTGCGACGCCTGCGACGTGATCCGCTCGGTGATCCGCTTCGTCAGACCGAGCACGCTCGTCGGGTTCGCCGCCTTGTCGGTGCTGATGTTGACGAAGCGCTCGACCCCGAACTTCTGCGCCGACGCGAGCAGGTTGCGCGTGCCCAACACGTTGGTCTTCCAGCCTTCGGCCGGGTGCATCTCCAACAACGGCAGGTGCTTCAGTGCGGCGGCGTGGAACACCACCTCGGGACGGTGCTCGGCGAACACCTCGTCGAGACGGTCGGCGTCACGGATGTCGGCGAGGATCAGGTTCGAGCTGTCGAGCATCGCCCTACCCTCGATCGAGAGCTGCGTGCCGTGGAGGCCGCTCTCGTCGCGGTCGAGCATCAACAGTTCCGACGGCTCGAACTTCGCGAGCTGGCGACACAGTTCGCTGCCGATCGAGCCGCCGGCGCCGGTGACGAGCACCCGCCGACCCGTGATGTAGCCGGCGACCGCGGCGGTGTCGATGTCGGTCGGATGGCGACCGAGCAGATCGACTTCGGAGATCGGACGGATGTCTTCGATGTGCACGCCGTCGAACAGATCGTCGACCGCGGGGAGCACCAACACCTTCAAGCCGGACCCGGCCGCGAGGTCGGCGATCCGCCGGAAGAACGAGCTCTCCGCGCTGGGAACGGCGACGAGCACGGTCGTGGCCCGGTGCTTAGCAGCGGCGGCCGGGAGGTCGTCAACGGTGCCGTCGACGCGGACACCGAGGATCCGCAGGCGGCGCTTGGCCGGATCGTCGTCGAGCATCGCGACCGGCAGGAGGCGGGAGTCGCCGCTCGCGCGGATCGTCCGCACGACCTGCTCGCCGGCCGATCCGGCGCCGATGACGATCGTGCGGTCGTAGCCGTCGCCCTCGGGCCGGCGACGGCTCTCGTTGTAGACACGCCACAGGGAACGGGCCGCGATCTGGCCGAACAGGGCGATCAACATGGCGAGGAGGGGAACCGAGCGGGGGACCCATCCCGGGCCCCACGCGGCGGCCGTGAGCGTCAGCCCGACCGCGAGTGCGGTGAAGGCCACCATGCGGAGCTCGTCGAAGCTCCCGTAGCGCCAGCGCCGCATGTACAGGCCGTCGGCCGTTCCGTAGAGGGCTTGCAGGAGCACCGCCAGGGCCACCGCCCACAGGATCTCGGCCGTGAAGTCGTGGAACGAGTAGTCGTAGCGGAGCCACACACCGGCCGCGAGGGCGATCGCCCACAGCGAACTGTCGACCGCCAAGTGGACGAGCGGAAGCCGGCGCCGCAGCGCATCACCGAGCCGAGTCATCGCGTGGCCGTCCATCGGGACGCGCCCATGCGGTGCTGACCAGGGGGGATGTCTCGCACGGTGACAATTCTACCGCGACCGCGCCGCGTGAACACGGACCGCGTCAGAACGCTCATAGTGAATTCTCCAACTCGTGCCGCCCGCACCACATTTCGTCATCGAGTATGGCACGAGAATGCTTGCGCGCGTCAACATGGCTCCAGACGACGCTGATCTGATCACGCCGCGGCGCGTGCTAAGAATTGTCGCTACGGGTGACCACGGATGGGCGCCCTCGGGTATCAACAAGGGGACACATGGGCGGGCGAGGTCGGGCGCTGGTGATCGGCGCACTGGTGGTTGCACAGATCTGGATCGTCATGAGCGCGCCCTCGCCGGCCGCCGCCGACGATCTGCCGGGCATCTCGGGGACGGTTCTGTTCGATGGTGAACCGCTCGTCGACGCCGACCCGACGTGGCGCGTCCGGCTGGAGGACGCCGCGATGCAGATGCAGATCAGTGAAATCCCGCTGCAGTCCGACGGCACCTTCCACTTCGCCTCCGTCGAGTACGGCACCTACACGGTGTCTTACGGCCCGCTGGACCAAGGCTCGGTCCCCTCCCGGTATCACCCCGAAGTCAACGACGCCGCCAGCGCGGCGACGATCACCATTGACGAGACGACACCCGGCCGCTCCGACGTCGACATCACGCTCGCAGGTGGCTCGATCAGCGGGACGGTCACGGCCGGCAGTACGCCCGTCGCCGGCGCCCAGATCCACGTCGCCGCCGGCCCGTCGTTCATGGGCACAGCCCCTACCGCCACCACCGACGCCAGCGGCGCCTACACCGTGCGAGGTATGCCCTCAGGTGAATATCGCATCGGCGTCAACCCCGCCGACAGCCCAAACATCTACTACCTCGGCGGCGGCACCGACCTGTACAACGCCACCACGATCACCATCGAAGAATCCCCGGCGATCGACAACGACATCGTCCTCGGCGGGGGCGGGTTCACCGGCACGCTGTCCGACTCGGAAGGTCCGCTGGCCGGGCGAACCGTGGTGTTCACCCCACCGCCGGTGCCGGACAACGGCGTCGGCGGGTCGACCGTCACCGACGACGACGGAACGTTCACCGTTCGCTACTTGCCCGCAGGGACCTACTCCGTGACAGTCACCGACTCGATGACCTACGCGAGCGTCCCGCTGCCGGACACCTACTCCTCCGACGGCGCCTCGCTCACCCCACTGACCGTCGTGCTCCCCGACGGTTCGATTGGGGGCACCGTCACCCGCAACGGCACGCCCGTGATCGACGAGTACTTCACCGCGCACCTCACACCCACCACGGCGAACTCCTCCGAACGCACCGTCGCGATCAACACCTGGACCGGCATGTTCAGCTTCGCCCATGTGGCCGACGGCCAGTACTACGTCTCGGTCGAACCCATGTCGCTCACCAACCGCACGTACCACCCGAGCGCGGGGAGCACCGCCGATGCCACCGTCATCACGGTCGGCCCCGACGCCCGTGCCGTTGTCGACATCGACGTGGCCCTGCCCACCGGTGCCATCAGCGGCAACGTCACCAGCGGCGGCAGCGGTGCCGCCGGCATCGACGTGTCGGTCTACGACGCGATGAACGAAGGGCAATACTTCGGATCGGTGCCGACCACCCCCGGCGACGGAGCGTTCATGGTCGGCTCGCTGCCGAACGGGACATACAAGGTGGCCTACAGCTTCGGCGCCGGGCAGATGTGGGTCGGCGGCATCGACTTCTCGACCGCCACCACTTACACCATCTCGGCCGACACACCCACGGTCACCGGCGTCGACATCACGCTGGCGAGCGGTGTGATCGAGGGGCACGTGCTGGACGGCGACTCACCGATCCAAGACATGAGCCCGATGGTCTGGATCGACCTCAACGACGACACCGGCGTGTCGTTGCGCGAGACGATCGCACAGATGGACGGCAGCTTCAGGTTCGCCAACCTCCCCGACGGCACCTACTACCTCCGCTTCTCCGAGGGGTCGGGATGGACCGCGTACTACCCGTCGAGCGCCACGATCGCGGGCGCGACCCCGATCGTGATCGACGCCCTCAACCAAACGCACTCCGGTCTCGACGTCCACCTGCCCGACGGCACGGTGTCGGGCACGATCACCGCCGGTGATGCTCCGGTGGAAGGCGCCACGGTGCGCATCTACGACGCCCCGACGATGCAGCGGGCCGACACGACCACCGACGCCTCCGGCGAGTACACGCTCACCGGCCTCCCCGACGGCACGTACCAAGTCGCCGTCAGCCCCCCGGGCGCGCAGTTGGAGTACTACCACGGCGGCGCGAGCACCGCGGCCACCTACGACGAGGCGACGCCGATCGCACTCAGCGGAGTGGAGAACGACCTCATCGACATCGACATCGACATGGCCACCGGCGGGTTGAGCGGCTTCGTCCGCCAGGCGGATGCTCCCGTGACCTTCGCCTCGTTGGTGGCCACCGCCTCGAGCCCTGACGCTACGACGCTGACCGCCAACGCGACGAGCGACGACACCGGTGAGTTCACGTTCCGCTACCTGCCGGCGGGCACGTACCGGATCTCCGCCACCACCGACGTGGCCACCATTCAGCTGGCCGGCGCGTTCACCACCGACGGCACCACGATCACGAGTGGGATCGAGCTGGCGATTCCGTCCGGCCGGATCAGTGGCGTGATCCGCCGCGGCAGCGTTCCCGTGACGAGCGGCTGGGTCACCCTGGAACCGTTGACCGGACCCGGTGGCCAGATGCGCAGTGTCGATCTGGACGGCACGTACTCCTTCGACAACATCGACGACGGGCAGTACCGCGTCTCATTCTCGAACGGCATGGCGTCGGCCGGATATGCGCCAGGGGTCCGCGATCTGGTCGACGCCCGCATCGTCACCATCGATACCACCACCCCACAGGTCCTCGACGTCGACATCGCGCTTCCCAATGGCCGCATCACCGGCAGGTTCACCCAAGACGGAGCGCCCGTTGCCCCGCCCGCCGGGGCCAGGCTCACGGCCGACCTGACCACGGGCGCGTTCTCGTCCGAGTCCGCGGACACCATCGTCAACGCCGACGGCACCTACGAGATCACCGGCCTGTACCCGGGGTCCTACGTCGTGTCGTACGAGGCCGGCCCGACGCTGATGTACCCACCGACCATCACGAGCAGCGCGTACGCCCCTGGTGTCGCTCATCCGTTCGACGCGGATGTCGTCGTGGTTCCCGCCGCGTCGAGCACGACCAGCGACGTCGACATCGAGATTCCGACCGGCACGGTTACGGTGCTCGCCACCGACAGCGGCGGCGCCCTCAACGGTGCGGCTCGCGACCTGGACATCGTGCTGACCGAAGCGATCAGCGGTCGAACCCGGACCCAGCGCGTCGACGGGGCGGGCTCCGTAACGTTCAGCGGCGTCCCCGACGGCGACTACTACATCTCGTGGAACGATCTCGACAGCGGCGCCACCGGCTCGTACCCGGTCGAGTCGGCGCCCGGTAGACATCTGCCGGTGAGCGTCACACCGACCGACCGACACCCGAGTGCGGTCACCGTTGCGTTCGATCACTTCGGCTCGGTCAGCGGCACGATCACGAATGCCGCCGGACAACCGATCAGCCGATCGGTGCGGATCATCACCGTCGGCCCGGCCGGCAACCCCGTAGGCAGCACCGCCCTGAACACCGAGTCGGCGCCCGACGGCAGCTACACGTTCCCTTATGTGCCACCCGGGACGTACACCGTCGCGATCGAGGAGCCGAGCCTCGGTTCGTGGATGACGGTCTCTGCCCCCTCCACACTCAACCCGGCACCCGACGACTTCATCGACGTCGCAGCCGGCGAGGTGCTCGAGGTCAATCTACAGATTCCCGGCCTCGTGACCGTGAGTGGCAGGGTGCTCGACGATGACGGCGAGCCGGTTGCCGGGGTCACCGTCAACGTGATCGACGGCGACGGTACCAACACGTACATGGCCACGCGGCGTCCCGTCGCCACGACCGGTGCCGACGGCACGTACACCTCCGTCGCCTTCCTGCCCCGACGACACATCGTGGAGTTCGTCCCGCCCGCCGGGAGCGGCCTGGCCAGCACGTTCCACGGCGCGCCCGCCTCATCGGCCGCCACGATCCTCACCCCGGTGTCGGGCGCCGACCTCACCGGCATCGATGGCGTCGTCGGCGAACCCGGCTCGATCAGCGGCACGATCACCGACCCCGGCGGGGACCCGACACCAGCCTGGGTGGTGCTGTTCCCGCTCGACGTTCGCGCTGGCGTCTCAGTCGACCCGCCGCCGCGGATCTCCGCACCCGACGGGACGTACGCCTTCGACGATGTGCCACCCGGCGAGTGGGTCGTGCAGGCGTCGTCGACCGGCTTCAATGGCCTGACGAGTGTCGGCCGCTACGCCGTCACGTACTCGGGCGGCGTCTACGAGATCGGCGATGCGACACCGATCGAGCTGACCTCAGACGGGTCGGCCACGGCCGACGTCCAGCTGCTGGACGGCAGGATGATCCGCGGAGTGGTCAGCGGCCCTGACGGCGAACCGCTCGCCGGCATCTCCGTCAGCGCCTCGACCGTTGCGAACTCGCCGTTCCCCTCGTCTCACACCGTCTTCACCGCGGCCGACGGCTCGTACGAGCTCACGGGTCTCACGCCGGGGCAGGTGCTGCTCGGGTTCTTCCCGAACGGCACCGCACCCTGGCTCGCCGGCAAGTACTACCCCGACGCGACGACGCTGGCCAGCGCCCATCCGGTCACCATCCCGGAGACGGGAGCGATCTCCGACATCGACGTGCAGCTCGGCGCCACTATCACGGGCACAGCGACCTTGGTGGATGCCGACGGCGACCCCGTGACCCACCGGACCGCCGGCACGACGACGCTCAACGCATTCGCTTGCGCGGCAGGCGAGTTCATCATCAACTACTACGGCTGCAAAGGGATGGGCTTGCCAAGCTCGACCGGGCAGTTCGACCTCGAGACCGGTACCTTCCTGTTCGCCGGGCTCAGCCCCGGTGAATACACGCTGCGTGCAGCTTCCACCCTGCCGTCGCCCGTCAGCGCAACGATCGACCTCGCGTCGGGCGACACGTTCCACTGCACGTTGCCGATCTCGTCACTCGGGGGCGCAGCGAGCTGCACGGTCGGTCCCCAACCAACAGGCGCCACGATCCGCGGCCGCGTGATAGGCCCGAACGGCCAGCCGATCGCCGGCGTCAACGTCGGGGCCCACCGTTCGATGTATCTGCCAACGGCCGGTGACACCACCGACGTCGATGGCTACTACGAGTTCAGCGTTCCGACCGGTTCCTACCGGATCGCGATCACCGAACCGTCCCGAATGGACGGGCTCGATCAGTACAGCCTCGCCGAGTGGTACAGCGACCCCGACACCAACTCATACGTCACGGAATTCAGCGAAGCTGTCTACCTCACCCAACAGACGCTCGACGTGGAGGCCAACGAGGAATACGTGCTGCGCGATGTCCATCTCGAGCGCTACGCGACCGCTGAGGTGGAAGTCTCCGGCGGCTCGCTCCCCGCGGGCACCGTGATGTTCCTCGCATGCCCGGCACCCGAGATCATCGGGACCACAACCTTCGGATGCGTCGATCCCGTGACCGGTCAGCGGAGCGGGATGCTCGGCAGCTTCGCCCGCGACGATTCGACGTTCCGCGCTGAGTTCATGACCCCAGGCACCTACACCGTTGGCGCCGTGTCCTACGACCCGTTGTGGATGGTCGGCACGATGCTCACCAAGACAGCGACGTTCAGCGTCGCCGGGTCGGAGGCCGCCACCTGCACGCTTCCCGTGGTCGGCTCCGCTGACGATCCGGTGTGCAACGTCGAGCCGATCGACTTCGGCGTCCATCCCGATCCGGACCCCGATCCGGACCCCGACAGCGACGGTGTCGACGACGAGGAGGAGACCGGCGCGCCGAACGGCGGCGACGGCAACGGCGACGGCACCCCCGACGCCGAACAGCCCGCGGTCGCCTCGCTCCTCGATCCGAGCCTGCCCGATCCCGATCCAGAGCACCCGGGAGCCAACTACATCACGCTCGTGTCGCAGACGGCAGCACCGGCGACTGGTACGGCGGCCGCGCTGACCGCGGTGTCGCTCACCGCGGTGGACCCACAGAACACGCCGCCGGCCGGCGCGGCGCCGCAGACGAGCCTGATCTCCTTCAGCGCCGACTACCGCGACCCCGCCGACCTCGGTGCGCCGATCGACGAGGGGCACCCGATCACCGGCGTGTTCGAGATCCTCCTGCCGGCCCCGGCGACCCAGTACTGGAAGTACGACGAGACGAACGGCACCTGGACCGACGCGACATCGCTCGTCACGTTCCTGCCCTCGGTCATGATCGGCGGCGTCCCTCGGTGGCCGGTGACGATCTCGATCATCGATGGGGGCTTCGGCGACGCCGACGGCACCGTCAACGGCGTGATCGTCGACCCGGGCACGTTCACCAACAGCATCTACCGGGCCCGCAACGGCGACCCGACGCGCGGTGAGGACCCGATGCTCATCATCGTCGAACGCACCATCGCTGCCTCCCCGTCGAGCGTCGCTGACCACGACCCCGACGGGGATGGTTGGGCGGTCGTCGGCCAGAGCCAGAACGACAACCGCGAGGGCATCGTGGCCAACTTCTGGGTCGACGACGACGGCGTCCCGCACGCCGCCCTGCGCCACCCCCGCAAGGGGTGCGTCACCCTGACCCCGAAGAAACTCGACCGCGTGAAAGCCGGGCAGAACCGCGGACTGACGCTCGACACCGACACGCGGAACTGCCGGCGAGCCGCGGCGTCGGCCGACGTCGACGACAACGGCTTGGCCGACAACCTGCAGCCGCTCTACCGGATCGAGCAGACGACCGACGGGACCATCCTGGTCTGGCGATCCGTGGCAGCCGCCGAGGCCCGCCACGGCATCTCGGACTGGGACGGCATCGGACGGGGCACGGGCTGGGCGCTCTACGGCGACAGCGCTGGCACCGACAAGTACAACCAGGGCGCATACTTCACGCTGTCGGACCTGAACGGTGACGGCGTGCCGGACCCGATCGTCTTCGCCGAGCACACCAAGAAGGGCTGCTTCCGACTCGAGCCAGCCAAGACCGACCCGGTCCGCGCCGACAAGATCCGCAACCTCAAGGTGGTCGCCAAGCCTGGCGGCGCCTGCCCGGAGTGAGCGGGCGGTGCCGATAAGTCAGCGAACCAGCCGTTGACGTCGATGACCACGTCAGTCAGCTCGCCGGCCGTGACACAGGAAGTGCTTTCGAGCTGGATCTGACATCGACCTAGACAGTTGCTCACTCCTCGTCTAGCCTGCCGCACTTCGGGCGAGCGGGAGGT
>CAZYWK010000024.1:0-3614 GCA_964651825.1 uncultured Ilumatobacteraceae bacterium
ATCTTCAAGATCCCGTAGCCGAGGCACTGGTTGTCGTGGACGAGGTCGAACTCGCGGCGACGGGGACGCAGCTCGCGGGCGGCGCGGGAGCTGAACGCGAGCGGCTCGGGGAACGTGCCCGTCATGAACTGGCCGAACTCGAGCAGGTCGGCGCGTGTCTTGATCTCCCAGAACCCGGGGAGGCGGCCGGGGAAGTACTCGTTGAACGTGTCGAGGCTCGCCAGCTTGGTGAGCTTCACCCGCTCGTCGAGGATCGGGTAGGGCTGACCGCCGAACACTTCCACGGTGTGGCCCAGATCGCTCAACGCCTTGGTGAGGTGGCGCGTGTACACGCCCTGCCCGCCGACGTGCGGCTTTCCCCGGTACGTGAGGTACGCGATCTTGAGCGGCGAGTCAGGATCGAGTCCAGCCGGCGACATTCGGGTGAGGCTATCGGCGCCTGGTTACCGCTCGGTAGTGCTGCTCGATGGCGTTCATGTGAACAGATCAGCGGGACCAGGCGATGCGCATCCAGCGGTGGAGGGGCTGACCGGGCGTGATGATGAATGGCGCGACGTTGAGGGCGTCGGGCGGGCCTGACTGGGGTTCGACGCAGGTGGCGTGGGGTGGGTGGTCGTAGACGACCCAGTGGTCGCAGTCGGACGTGACGGTGACGGTCCCCACATCCGGGCCGGTGTCGTAGCAGAGTTCGACGGGTTCGACGTTGCGGAACGTGTCGTCCCACGGGTGCGGCGCGGGCGGGACGAGCCGATCGAGTGGGAGCCCGATCCCGTTGCGTTCGAACATCCCCTCCGGACGGATCACGAGCCGGTCAGGTTTCACGAACCACGGGTGCCAGCCGATCGAGGCGGGGAAACTCCCATCGTCTGACTCGACGCTCAGCTCGCAGGTGAGGGCATCGTCGGTGAGGGTGATGGACTGCCGGGCAAGGCCACCGAGGGGCCATCCGAGCGACGCGTCGAGGGCGCAGCGCAGCGAGCTGCTCGTGGGCGTCGGCACGGAGTCGAGCGTCCAGGCCGCGTCGAAGACGGTGCCGTGGATCGCGTGGCGGGCGCCGTCGTCGTCGGTGTGGTTCAGCTCGAGCTGATGGGTGACGCCCTCGAACGTGAAGCGGCCGCCGCGCAGGCGGCCCGCCCACGGCGCCATCGGGTACGAACCCCAGCCGATGGGACCGGACGACCGGTCGTCGCACAGAAGTGCCTGGGAGCCCACGGTGATCTGGGCGACGCGGCCGCCGTGCGCGAGGGCGATGGTGACCCGCACGTCGCCCGATCGCAGTTCGACGGTCGCATCCGGCTCGGGCATCGGTGCGAGGCTAGGCGGATGCGAGCCCTGGTCCAGCGCGTCGTGCGAGCATCCGTGACGAGTCGGGCGGTAGGCGCCGATCCATCCGGCGATCGTCCGATCGTCGGTTCGATCGGGCCCGGGTTGTGCGTGCTGGTCGGCGTCACCCACAGCGACACCGCCGCCCTGGCCGATCGGCTCGCCGACAAGATCGCCGGCCTGCGCATCTTCGACGACGCCGCGGGCGTGATGAACCGCTCGGTTGCCGATGTCGGCGGTGGCGTCCTCGTCGTCAGCCAGTTCACCCTTTACGGGAACACCGCCAAGGGCCGGCGGCCGAGCTGGATCGAAGCCGCTCCGCCCGATCAGGCCGAGCCACTCGTCGACGCGGTCGTCGACGGGCTCCGTGCCCGCGGGTTGACGGTCGAGACCGGTCGCTTCCGCACCGACATGCAGGTCGCACTCGTCAACGACGGGCCCGTCACCGTGATGCTCGAGGTGTAGCCCCCGCGTCGATCACGCCGCCGGAGCGGTCGACGCCCCGGAGCCACCGCGGCGGACGCGCGTCCGCAGGCGATCGAGCCGGCCGCCGAACCACAGCGACACGGCGAGCACCACGACGAGAGCGGCGATGATCGGGCCGTCGCCGAGGTTCGTGTACCACGTGTACCCGGTGCGCAGCTCGATGTCCGCGTACACGACCCGCTGCTCGCTGATCGAGGTCCGCTGCAGGACGGTGCCGTCGGCATCGACGATCGCGGTGAAGCCGGTCGGCGCGGTCTGCACCACCCAGCGGCCGTTCTCCACAGCTCGCAGCCGGCTGGAGGCCACCTGTTGGGTCTGCACGATCGTGCCGGTGTAGCTCGACCCGTTCGTTGGATTGATGATCGCCTCGGCGCCCTCCTTGACGCCCTCGCGGGCGCGCCCACCGAAGAACACCTCCCACGAGATGACGACGGCGAGCTTGGTGCCGTCGGGGAGTTCGATGACGGCCGGACCGCTGCCGGCGACGGCGTCGCGGCGGATCTGGTCGACCGGGGCGCCGAGCGCTTCGAGGAGCCCCCGCAACGGCACGTACTCGCCGAACGGCACCCGGCGCACCTTCTCGTACCGGTCGACGATCTCCCCCGATGGGGCGACCACGACCTGGGCGTTGACGAACTGGCTGCCGTCGGGCGAGTCCTCCGTGACGCCGACCGCGATGGGCGCGTCCAGCCGGGCGGCCTCCGCCGCGAGCTGCTCGTGGATCGCCGAGCCCTCGAACGTGGTGATGTCGATCGTGTTCTCCGGCCACAGGACGAGGTCGACGCCGGCATCGTCGGCGATCGTGGCGGTCGCCTCGAGGTGTCGCTGCGTGACGAGCGACGACGGAACCTCGAGCGCGCTCGTGCCCTGCTCGCCACCTCCTTGGACGGCGGCGACGCTCATTGTCTCGCCCGTCGGTGAGCCGGTTGGCGCGATGAACGACACGATCGTCACGATCACCACGGCGAGCACGCCCAGCAGGCCGAGCGGAGAACCGGAGGCGCCCGGCCGGAACCGGCGGGCGAACGCGGGCACCCGCGGCGCCGGGCCGGCCAGCGCGAAGCCGAGCTGGAACACGAGCCAGGTGATCAGGATCACTCCGCCGAGGCGGGCCACGCCCAGGAACGGCCCGCCGACCTGGGAGATGCCGAGCGACGCGAGCGGCACACCGCCGAACGGGAACGAGAAGCGGACCACTTCGGCCAGCGTGTGCGCGGCCGGCCTGCCGATCACACGCCACGGACCGCCCGGCGCGATCAGCGCTGCCGTGGCGTGATAGAGCGCGAACACCGATCCGGCCACCACGTATCCCGGCAGGGTGAGCTGCACCATCCAGCCCATGCCGAGGTACATCCACCCGGCGCCGAACAGGTAGCCGAGCACGAAACGCTCGCGTCGCGGCGGGTCAGCGCCGAGGGCCACCTCGAACAGCATCACCCCGATCACCGCCAGCGGCCAGAACCCCCACGGCGGCATCGCCAAGGCGACCAGCGCACCAGCGCCGAGCGCCAGTGCCGGCCGTGCGATGCGTTCCCGAACCGTCCGTGGCGTGCTCGGAGATGCGTCGAGGGCCTCCGCTTCGAGCGTCGTCCGGTCGGCCATGGCCGCCACACGGTAACGGCATCGGATGACTACGCCGCTGGCGTCAGCACTCCGTCGACGGTGCACGCGGTGGTCGTCAGCGTGAACGCCAGATCGACCTGGAGGAATGCGCCGGACGCGGTTCGCAGCACGCCCGTCACATGGGTGCGGTTCGTCGAACCGTCCGCCGCGACCCGTGCCCCGACGCTCACTCCGGAGCCGGC
>CAZYWK010000024.1:3714-39950 GCA_964651825.1 uncultured Ilumatobacteraceae bacterium
CCGGCAACGTCGGCGATCAGGTGGGCTCCCGCTTGGGCGTTGAACACGTCGATGGCGCCACCGGTGCCGAGCGTGGCGACGATCATGTTTGCCACGTCCTCGCCCGGCGAGTAGTTGATCACCGACGCGTTCGGGCGCGTCGCGCCGGTGGGGTACGCCGTGACGTATCCCGCACCCGACGCTTCGGTCACGGTCAGGTTGATCAGGACACCGGCCGCGTCAGCCGGGATCCCGGCCACGCCGGTGACCTGCAACGTGATCGTCTGATCGGCGGCGAGGCGACCGGCGGCCACCCCCACGCCGGCGCGCGTGTCGAGGATGCGGGTGGGATCGAGGGGGACGACGATCGACGGCGCCGAGAGGGCACCCAGGGCCGGATCGCGGACCCGATCGTCGGCGGCTGCATCGGCGAGCGGCATGACCGCCGCCGCAGCAAGGAGCGCTGCCAGCAGGGCGCCGGACGGCCGTCGGCGCCGAGGTGATTCAGTGATCGAGCAGGACATGGGACCGATTCAACGCCGCGTTGGGGACGGTGTCAGTGCCGATGTGGTCCCGAGTTTGCGTAACCGCCAGTTGTGGCGAGGTTCGCCGGTTGGTCAGGGTTGGACGAGGGCCAGGTGGACGACGATCCGCTGGCGCGTGGAGCCGGGTGGATGGCAGGCGAAGAGCGTGGCCGTCGGCGTGTCGGAGGGGTCGATGATCCAGAGCGCGTCGGGGCCCACGAAATCGGTGCCGGTCACCGTGTAGTCGAACACGCCGTCGGGTGTGGTGAACGTGACGATGTCGCCAGGCACGAGCTTGTCGAGGTGACGGAACTGGGCGCCGTGGCTGGTGCGGTGGCCGGCGACGACGACGTTGCCGACCTGGCCTGGCGAGGCCGAACCAGGCCAGTGTCCGGGGCCGTGGTCGAGCGTCGTCAGCCGGATGCCCTCGAACATGGCCGAGTCGAGGCCGATCGTCGGGATCGAGATCGCCCCGATCTGTGTGAGTGGCTCGGCGCCACGGGTGTCAGTCGGTGGTGCGACCGGCTGGGACTGCTGGATCGGCAGCGTCGTCGAGGTCGTGGTCGTCGTCGAGGTCGTCGTGGTCGTCGACGTGGTGGTCGTCGTCGACGTGAGGGTCGTCGACGGGGCGAGTGTGGTCGCCGGAACGGGTGTCTCGGTGGTCGCCGCGGCCACCGCAACCGGAGCTTCGGAGTCGCCGCCGGTCACCGCGCCGACGAGCGCGATCCCGCCGATCACGAGCGCGACGACCGCGATCGCCAACCCGATGCGTCGGCGGCGGTCGGGGTTCGGTGGTGTGGGCGCTTCCTCCACGCCGCTCAGTCTGGCAGACCGGCTTGACCTGTGAGGATCGTCCGTGCGACGGCGCGCCCGTCACGGACGCAAGCCGGGATCCCGATTCCGCGATAGCTCGACCCCGCGACGTGCAGCCCGGCCGGGAGTGACCGTTCGACGTCTCGGACCCACTCGCGATGATGCGGTCGGTACTGGGCGAACGCCGCGGGCCAGCGCGTGACCCGCTGCTCGATCGGGTGGAAGCGGACCTCGAGGTGATGCGCGAGGTCGTTCAGGGCTTCCGCGGACAGTTCGTCGTCGGAGCGGTCGAGTGGGGACAGACCGTCGCGGCCGATCGAGACCCGCAGCACCTCGCCGCCGGCCGGCGGGCGCCAGTGCGCCCACTTCTGCGACCCGAACGACGCGGCGGTGACGGACCGTTGGACGGGCTTCGGCACCAGGTATCCGCTGAGCCCCCGCAACCGCGCGGGCCACTGGCCGGCCGGCACGTGCATCGTGATCATCGCCACGTCGGCGGTCTCGGCGCGTGCCAGCAGTCCGCTCGCCGGCGGCGCGACTTCGCCGACGAGCCGCGCCGCGCTGTGCGCCGGTAGGGCGAGGATCACGTCGTCGAACCGTTCGTCGCCGACGTGCCAAGCACCGGCGCGCCGCGCGAGCCGGTCGACGGCGGTGCCGGTGTGGATCGAGCCGCCGGCGGACGTGATCGCGAGCGCTGTCGCCTCGGTGAGGGCCGGCAGGCCACCGCGTGGCGCGGCGAAAACCGGCCCGGCGGTCGCCGCGGTCGCCGTGCCGGCACCGGCGCGACGCCGGGCGCCGAGCAGCAGGCTGCGGCTGCTCGACGCGAGCTCGAAGAGTTGCGGCACCTCACGCAAGCTGAACCGGTCGGTGTCGGCGGCGTAGATGCTGCCGACGAGCGCGTCGACGAGGCGCTCGTGCACCTCGTCACCGAAGCGGGCCCGTACCAGCGCTCCGACCGAGTCGTCGTCGAGCGACGTGCGGGGGAGCAGCGGTTCGAGCGCGGCGCGGGTCTTGCCCCGCCAGCTCAGCAGCCGGGTGCGGGCGAGCGGCCCGACGCGGCCTGGTACCCCGAGCAGCAGCCCCTCGGGGATGCGGTGGAGACCGTCGTACCAGACCGCGGCGTGCACCGGCTCGGGCGACACGAGGTCGCCACCGAGGCCGACCTCCTCGGCGAGCCGGCGAGCGTCGGGCACGCGGGCGAGGAACGCGTCGGCGCCGCTGTCGATCGAGTCGAGCCCGGCGAACGGGCCGGAGTCGATGCGGCCGCCGATCCGACCGGCCGCCTCGAACAACACGACCTCGACATCGTCGTGGTGGACCGCCTCCCACGCCGCTGCCAAGCCGGTGACCCCTCCGCCGACCACCGCGATCCGGCGCACCCCGCTCATCGGGCGATGTCGACGATGCGGTCGGCGAGGGCGGCCATCACGGCGGGGTCGGCGTTGACGCTGGCGGTCCGGTCGAAGGCGAGCCCGACCGATGCGGCGCGTGCGGCGGCCTCGATGTCGAGGTCGTAGAGCACTTCGAGGTGATCGGCGACGAACCCGCACGCGCAGACGATCACGCCGCCGTACTCGCCCGACGCGCCGAGCTCGTCGATCACCGCGAGGATGTCCGGGCCCAGCCACGGTTCGGGCGTGCGGCCGGCCGACTGCCAGGCGATCGTCCAGTCGGTGCCCTCGCGGAGTGCGAGTCGGTCGGCGACGGCGGTCGCGGTGGAACGCAACTCGTCGGGATACGGGTCACCGGCGTCGATGATCCGCTGCGGGAGCGAATGGGCGGTGAACAGCACGTGTGCCGGTCGGCCGGTGCGCTCGCGCATCTCGTCGAGGCGCGGCGCGAGGTCGCCGGCGAGGAACCCGACGAGCGCTGCCTCGGTGGCCCAGCTCTCGATGCCGCGCAGCTCGGTCGCGGTGGAGGCCTCGGCGATCCCGGCGCGGCAGCGGTCGAGGTAGTCGCCGACCGAGTGCGACGAGAAGTGCGGCGCGAGCACGAGCCCGACGATCAGTCGTGCGCCACGGTCGGCGGCAGCTTGAGCAGCGGCCTCGACCTTCGGCGCCGTGTGCTTCATGCCCAGCGTTACGTCGAAGCGGCCGGGGACGCGATCGTCGAGCGCGGATTGCAGGGCGCTCCGCTGTGCCGCGGTGAGCTCGGCGAGCGGCGAGACGCCACCGATGGCGGTGTACCGCGCCGTCAGGTCGGCGAGCGCCTCGGGGGTCGGCGGGCGGCCGCGCCGGATGTCGGTGTAGTACTCCTCGATCTCGGAGGGGTCGCCCGGCGTGCCGTAGGCCATCAGCACGACGCCGACCGGCCGAGCGCCGGCCGCGTGAGGCGTACCGTTCACGGCGTCGACTCGTGGACCAGGTCGACCACGGCCTGGAGCACGCCCGGATCGGTGTCGGGGTGGACGCCGTGGCCGAGGTTGAAGATGTGCCCCGGCGACGCACCGTTGTCCGCCAGTACCTGACCGGCGGCGTCGAGCGCCACCGTCTCGCCGGCCAGCACGAGGGCAGGATCGAGGTTGCCCTGCACCACGAGCTCGGGCCCGAGCCGGCGTCGGGCGTCGGTGATGGTGGTGCGCCAGTCGAGTCCGAGCACGCTGGGCCCGGCCGCGTGCATCGATTCGAGGAGATGGTCGCAGCCGATGCCGAAGTGGATCGACGGCGCGTTGGGATGCCGCACGCGGAGCTCGTCGAAGACCCGTTGCGAGTGGGGGAGCACGTAGCGGTCGTAGTCGCGCCGGCTCAGCGATCCGGCCCACGAGTCGAACAGCTGGAACGCGGTGGCGCCGTTGGCGAGCTGGGCGTCGATGAACGTGATCGCCGACTCGGTGAGTCGCTCCATCACGTCGTGCCAGAGGGCCTCGTCGCCGTGGATGAGGGCCTTGGTGTGCCGGTAGTCGCGGCTCGGCCGCCCCTCGATCAGGTAGCTGGCGACGGTGAACGGGGCGCCGGCGAACGCGAGCAATGGCACCTCGGCGGGCAGTTCGCCGGTGAGGATGCGGACGGTTTCGACGACGTAGTCGACGTCGCCGGTCTCCAGTGGGCGGAGGCGGGCGAGGCCGGCTCGATCGCGCAGCGGATGGTCGGCGACCGGACCGGTGCCCGGGGCCACGTCGATGCCGAACCCGACCGCGTGCGCCGGCACGACGATGTCGCTGAACAGCACGGCCGCGTCGACGCCGTAGCGCTGTACCGGCTGCAGGGTGATCTGGGCCGCGAGCTGGGGCTGCTTGATCGCGTCGAGGATCGACCCCTCGCCCCGGATCGCCCGGTACTCGGGCAGCGACCGCCCGGCCTGGCGCATGAACCACACCGGTGTCCGCCCCGCCCGCACGCCCCGAGCTGCGTCGAGGAAGGGAACGGTCTCGGTCGGCACACGCATGGCGCGACCGACGCTACTGGCGACGAGCGAACAGCCCGAATCCGCATCGGAGGCACCCCACGTTTGCGTCGGGATTCAGCACCGACGGGCGTGATCAGATCCCGACGCAAACGATGGTTCAGGGGGCGAATCGGTTCGGTGGGGCGATTCCGGGTTCGGTGGATGGGCCGATAGCATCGACGCGTCCTGATATGACCCAGCAGCACCCGGATCTCCCCGAAGAGCAGGCCTACATCGATCACGCGTACGACTGCTTGAACAGCAGCCGTGAAGCCGCATGGCGCATGCGTGACATGACCGAGGCCGACCTCGGTGGCACGTTCCAGGCGCGGTTCGAGCGCAACGCGTTCGACGAGGCGCTGGTCAAGCGGCTCACCGACCTCGATCTCGGGAACGCATCGCTGGTCTTCGGGAGGATCGACCGCTACGCCGAGTCGCCCGATGCCCTGGAGAGCTTCCACATCGGCCGCCTCGCCGTCGCCGACGAGTCCCGCGAGCCGATCGTGGTCGACTGGCGGGCGCCGGTTGCCGAGCCGTTCTACCGCGCCACCGGGCGCGACGCGATGGGCCTCGCCCGCCGTCGTCACTTCGCCGTCGAGGGCCAGCATCTGCTCGGCATCGAAGACGAGTTGTTCGGCGAGGGCCACCTCGGGGTCGGCCACGACGAGGGCCTCGACGGCAGCGACGAGTCGACGTCGGGCCGTGCCGAGCTGCGCGGCTACTCCACACTGCTCGCCGCCCTCGAACGGGGCCGCACCGGCACGCTCGGCGACATCGTCGCCACCATCCAGAGCGAGCAGGACGAGATCATCCGCTCTCCCCAGGCCGGCGTGCTCGTCGTGCAGGGTGGGCCCGGCACCGGCAAGACCGTCGTCGCGCTCCACCGGGCCGCCTACCTCCTGTACACGCACCGCTTCCCGTTGGAGGACCAGGGTGTGCTGGTCATCGGCCCGAACCGGGTGTTCCTGCGCTACATCGAGCGGGTGCTGCCGTCGCTGGGCGAGGCCGGCATCGACCAGGTGGTGCTCGCCGATCTGGTGCCCGACGTGCAGTTCCTGCGTCCCGGTGACGATGGCGACGACGGCCCTGCGACCGCCCGGCTGAAGGGTGACACGCGGATGTCCGACGTGATCGACCAGGCGATCGGCGATCGGCAGCGGCAGTTGCGGGAGGATCTGGTGCTGCCGTTCCGCACCGGGTACGTGCGGCTGCGAGCGGAGGATTCGGCGCGCATCGTGCGTTCGGCCCGCCGGCGCTTCCGCCGGCACAACAGCGGCCGTCGCTTCGTCGAAAACGAGTTCTGGGCCGCGTTGGCCGCGACCTGGCGTGACGACGAGGTCGGCCCGCGCCAGGTGCGTGAGGTGCTGCGGGGCACCGACGAGGTCAGGGCGGCCCTCGACCGGATGTGGCCCGTGCTCACCCCGGCACAGCTGCTCCACGACCTGTTCGGCTCGAAGGCCCTGCTGAAGTCCGCCGGGCGGGGGGTGCTCGACGACGGCGAGGCGCTCCAGCTCTTCCGCCAGCGCTCCGATTCGGTCGACGACGTGCGCTGGACGAGCTCCGACGTCGCCCTGCTCGACGACGCACGTGACGTGCTCGGACCGAAGCTCGGCAAGAACGGCAAGGTCGACGAGTTCGACGAGATCCGCACCTACGGCCACATCGTGATCGACGAGGTCCAGGACCTCACGCCGATGCAGTTGAAGATGGCGACGCGCCGCTCGCTGGGCGGTTCCATGACGATCGTCGGCGACATCGCCCAGGCGACGGGCCCGCTGGCACCCGACAGCTGGGACGATGTGCTCGCGTTCCTGCCTGACCGCAAGCCGTCGCGGGTGATCGGCC
This sequence comes from uncultured Ilumatobacteraceae bacterium, assembly GCA_964651825.1. GTDB lineage: Bacteria > Actinomycetota > Acidimicrobiia > Acidimicrobiales > Ilumatobacteraceae > Sva-07. The sequence continues at coordinate 10,260 of CAZYWK010000024.1, forward strand.
TGTCGGTCGGCTATCGCATCCCGCAGCAGATCATGCAGCTCGCCGATCGGGTGATGGCCCACGCGACGCCGTCGTTGCGTCCGCCGCGCTCGGTGCGCGTCGGCGATGCCGCGCCGTCGATCGTGGCCGCGTCGTCGGCCGATGCCCTCGCCGCCACGGTTGCCCGTGAGGTGCGGTCGATGATCGACGCGTTGCCGAACGGCGGCCTCGGCGTGGTCGCCCCCGACCGCCTGATCCCCGACCTGTCCGAGGCGCTCACGGCGGCCGGGATCAACCACGGCACGGCGACCCGCACCGGCCTCGACGCGGGTGTCACCCTCGTGCCGGTCAGCGTTGTGAAGGGTCTGGAGCTCGACGGCGTGGTCGTGGTCGAACCGGCCCAGATCGTCAGCGACCTCGAGCACGGGATGCGTTCGCTGTACGTGGCGCTCACGCGCTCGACGCAGCGTCTGACCGTCGTCCACGCTGCGCCGCTCCCCGAACCTCTCAGGTAGCTCGGCCTGACCCCACGTCGCGTCGCGACATTCGAGGTCGGCCGAGCGGCAGCCTCGCCGCTGGCGCGTCCCTCGGCGGCACCCGCCGGCCGATCCGTCAGCTGGCGGCGGTGTATTCGTCGATCAGGTCGGTGAGGACGCTGAAGCCCTTGTCGGCGTCGGCTGGGCGGCTGCGCTCGACCGCCGACCGCGACCACACCACCGCGGTGTCGAAGTTCTCGATCAGCTCCGGTCGGTTCGCCTCGACCTCGGGCTTGGCGGCCGCCCAGATGGCCAGGATGCGCGAGAGCGTCGCGTCGTCCTCGTTGCCGTCCTCGGCCACCTGCGCGCTCAGCCGGCTCATCTCGACGGCCAGCTGGGGCAGGAGATCAGACGCCGGACCGCTGTACACGATCGTCGTCGTGGCAGCGCTGTCGTCGGCCGCGGTCGCCGCCGAGCCGGGCGCGGGCGCGACGTCGTCGGCGGCCTGATCGTTCGAGCTGGTGCTGCTGCAGGCGGCCGTGACGGCGACGAGGATGACGAGCCAGACGGCTCGGGTCACGTGGTGACCAGGATCCGTTCGCTGGCGAACGAACCCACCCCGACATGGCGGCCGTCGATCTCGACGGTGAGCGTGCCGTCGGGCGACGAAGCGGTCACCGTGCCGATGTTGCCCGGCTGGATCGCGGATGCCTCGAGGAACTCGAGGAGGCCTGGCGCGAACTCGAGCTCTTCGGTGATGCGGCGCACGGTGAACGGCACGCCGACAGTCACGTCGGCGAGCGGCTCGGAGTCGGGCGGCGCGGTGTAGTTCGAACCGGGAATGGGGTTGCCGTGCGGGCACGTGGTCGGGTCGCCCAGCAGGTCGTTGATCGCCTGCTCGACCGAGTCGCTGATCACGTGCTCCCACCGGCCGGCCTCGTGGTGCGCGTCGGCCCACGACAGCTTCAAGATGTCGGTGAGGAAGCGCTCGGCGAGCCGGTGACGGCGCACGACTCGCTCGCCGAGGAGCTGGCCGGACTCGGTCAGCCGGATGCCGTTCTCAGAGGTGATCAGGCCTTCGGCCTCGAGCCGCTTCATCATCTCGCTCACAGCCGGCCGGCTGATCTGGAGGCGCTCGGCGATCCGCGCCTGGATGATCTCGACGTCGTCCTCGCCGAGTTCGAAGATGCACTCGCAGTACTCCTCGAACGCCGGGTGGTGCTCTCCTTGCGCTGGCATGGGCCCCAGCCTACCCCCGTGGAACTCATGCCCTCGGCCGGGCCACGGTCGGCGAGACTGGCGTGATGTCCGCGTCGTTGATCGCCCGCGGCGTCACGGTGTCGCGTGGCGCGTCGACGGTGCTCGACGACATCGACCTGACCGTCGCACCCGGTCAGCGGATCGGGCTGGTGGGCCCGAACGGCGTCGGCAAGACGACCCTGCTGCACGCGCTCGCCGGCTCGGTCGCCCTCGAATCGGGGTCGGTCGAGTGCGCGCCCCCGGACGCCGTGGTGGGGCTGCTCCCGCAGGAACCCGATCGATCCGACGCGGAAACCGTGCGGGAGTTCCTCGCCCGGCGCACCGGGGTCACCGCGGCGGAAGGCCGCCTCGCCGCCGCGACCGGAGCACTCGCCGAGGGCGTCACGGGAAGCGACGACGACTACAGCGTCGCCTTCGAACAATGGATGACGCTCGGCGCGGCCGACTTCGACGCGCGCGTCGGCGACGTGTGGAACGGTCTCGGCCTCACGCCGGAGCTGCTCGAACGGCCGACGAGCGTGCTGTCGGGCGGCGAGGCGGCGCGGGCGTCGTTGGCGTCGCTGCTGCTCGCACGCTTCGACGTGTTCCTGCTCGACGAGCCGACCAACGACCTCGATCTCGACGGCCTGGCCCGACTCGAGGACTGGGTGCGCGGCCTGCGCGCCGGCGTCGTGGTCGTCAGCCACGACCGCACGTTCCTCGAGCGCGTCGTCACCGACGTGGTGGAGATCGATTTCCACTCGCACCGTGCCCGCCGGTTCGCCGGGGGATGGTCGGCGTTCCTCGCCGAGCGGGAACTGGAGCGTCAGCATGCCCAGGAGCGCTTCGACGAGTACGACACCAAGCGCCGCTCGCTGCTCGGTCGGGCACAGCGCGAGCGGGAGTGGGCGGCGCAGGGACGGTCGAAGGTGAAGAGCTCCGACGAGCCGGACAAGAACATCCGCCACTTCCGGATGAACCAGACCGAGCAGCTCGCCGGCCGCGCCGCCCGCACCGAGAAGGCGATCGAGCGGCTCGACGAGGTCGACGAGCCCCGCACACCGTGGGAGCTGCGGCTCGACATCCCGCTGACCGGTCGGAGCGGCGATCACGTGGCACAGGCGACGCGAGCCGTCGTCGAGCGGGGCGACTTCCGTCTGGGGCCGGTCGACGTGCAGGTCACGCTCGGCGAACGGATCGCTCTGGTCGGCGCCAACGGTTCGGGCAAGTCGACGTTGATCGAGCTGCTGCTCGGTCGGATCCCGCCCGCCGAGGGCGACGCCGGTGTCGGCTCGAGTGTGGTGGTGGGCGAGATGGAACAGGCGCGGAACCACTTCATCGGTGACGCGACGCTGCTCGACGTGTTCATGGCCGAGACCGGCCTGACCGTGCCCGAGGCGCGGACGTTGCTGGCGAAGTTCGGGCTGGTGGCCGATCACGTGCTCCGGCCCGCCGGCACGCTGTCGCCAGGCGAGCGGACCCGTGCCTCGCTGGCGTTGCTGATGGCCAACGGAGCGAACCTGTTGGTGCTCGACGAGCCGACGAACCACCTGGATCTTCCGGCGATCGAGCAGCTCGAACAAGCGTTGGACACGTTCGCCGGCACCGTGCTGTTGGTCACCCACGACCGCTCGCTGCTCGAACGCACCCGCGTGACGCGCACGATCGAACTCGCCCGCGGACGCGTGGTCGCCGACATCGCGGTGTGACCGCGAACTCCTGGCTGGGAACTCGTCACCTCGCCCGGTCGACCCTTGCTCCTGTGCCTCGCCATCGACCTGCCCAGTCCTCGTTTGCGTCGGGATCTGGGAACACCCGTGGGTGCCAGATCCCGACGCAAACGTCTGCTGGGCCAACCGGACCGGTCGAGGCGGGGTGCCGGACCACATGGATCGGGTCGATCATCCTCGCGGTGGCGCTCGGGCTGGCGGCGTGCGGCTCAGGGAGCGGCGATGCCGATGGGTCCATCACCGTCGAGGACGTGTGGATCCGCGAGCTGGCGGCCGGACAGACCACCGCCGCTGTCTACGGGACGATCGTCAACGCGACCGACCGTGAGGTCACCCTCGTCGATGCGACGAGTCCGGTCACCGACGACGTGTCGGTGCACGAGACGGCCATGGACTCGCACGGGACGATGTCGATGGGCGAGCTGTCGGCGGGCTTTCCGATCGCCGCCGGCGCCGCCATGGTGCTCGAACCCGGCGGTGCCCACGTCATGCTCGAACGCGTTGATTCGTCGGTCGTCGTCGATCCGGTCGAGGTGACGTTCGTGTTCGGCGACGGCACGCCCGCGGGCGTGTCGGTCACCGTCGACGCGGAGGTGCGCGGCCTGTAGCGCGACCCGGGTCGAGGTGTCACAGCCCCTCGGTACAGTCGTCGGCATCGCCCATCACGCCGTGCTCGATGGCTTCTCGCCGGCCGTGCGGGAGTGGTTCGCGGCGTCGTTCCCCGAGCCGACGCCGCCACAGGTGCAGGGCTGGCCGCGCATCAGCGCGGGCGAGCACACGCTGATCTGTGCGCCGACGGGGTCGGGCAAGACCCTCACCGCCTTCCTCACCTCGATCGACCGGTTGACCACCACGCCGCGGCCGGAGGGCCGGACGCACCGCACTCGGGTGCTCTACATCTCGCCGCTGCGGGCGTTGGCGTTCGACATCGAGAAGAACCTGCGCGCCCCGCTCAAGGGGATCGAGCTCGCCGCCGAGCGGATCGGTGAGCCGTTCGTCGTGCCCGAGGTCGCCATGCGCACGGGCGACACGGCGGCCAACGACCGCCAGAAGCTGATCCGCCGGCCGCCCGACCTGCTGATCACGACCCCCGAGTCGCTCTACCTGATGCTCACGTCGTCGGCGCGCGACACGTTGGTCGGCGTCGAGACCGTGATCATCGACGAGATCCACGCCATGGCCGCTACCAAGCGCGGCGCCCATCTGGCGCTGACGCTGGAGCGGCTCGAGCTGGTCACCGAGCGACCACCGCAGCGGATCGGGCTGTCGGCCACGCAACGTCCGCTGGAGGAGGTCGCCGAGTTCCTCGGGGGATACTCCGCGCCGGGGGTGAAGCGGCCGGTGGCGATCGTCGACGCCGGGATCCGCAAGCCCCTCGAGGTCGAAGTGGTGATCCCCGTGGAGGACATGTCGCAGCTCGGCCAGGCCACGGTCGAGCTGACGCCGGGCCCCGCGTCGGCCGCTCTCACCGAACGGCGCAGCTCGATCTGGCCGAGCATCTACCCCGAGATCCTCACCCGCATCCTCGCCAACCGCTCCACCATCATCTTCTGCAACGGCCGCCGCGCCACCGAACGGCTCGCCGCCAAGCTCAACGAGCTGTACGAGGAGACATCGAACGACTCCGAGCACGCGCCGCTCGTCATGGCCCACCATGGGTCACTCGCCAGGGATCAGCGGGTGGTGATCGAGGACCAGTTGAAGCGCGGTGAGTTGCGGGCGATCGTGGCCACGTCGTCGCTCGAACTGGGTATCGACATGGGGGCGGTCGACCTGGTGATCCAGGTCGAATCACCGGGCGCGGTCAGCCGGGGGTTGCAGCGGATCGGCCGGGCGGGGCACTCGGTCGGCGAGCCGTCGCGCGGGTCGATCTTCCCCAAGCACCGTGGCGATCTCCTGGAGGCGGCAATCGTCGTCCGACGAATGATCGACGGGCAGATCGAGTCGACCCACTTCCTGCGCAACCCGCTCGACGTGTTGGCCCAGCAGATCGTGGCTCACGTCGCGGCGGTCGACGAGTGCTCGGTCGAGGAGGTCACGCGGCTCGTCCAGGGGTGCGCGAACTTCGCCCAGATCTCCGACGACCTGCTGCACAACGTGCTCGACCTGCTGTCGGGCCGCTACCCGAGCGAGGAGTTCTCCGAACTGCGGCCGCGCCTCGTGTGGGATCGGGTGAACGATCGGCTGCGCGCCCGCGACGGGTCGAAGCGGCTCGCGGTCACGTCCGGCGGCACGATCCCCGACCGTGGGTTGTTCGGGGTGTTCCTCCCCGACGGCACGCGGGTCGGCGAGCTCGACGAGGAGATGGTCTACGAGTCGCGCCCGGGCGAGACGTTCGTGCTCGGCGCGTCCACGTGGCGGATCGAGGACATCACGTTCGAACGTGTCACCGTGAGTCCGGCCCCGGGTCAACCCGGCAAGATGCCGTTCTGGCACGGCGATCGTCCCGGCCGGCCGTTGGAGCTGGGGCGGGCGCTCGGCGGGTTCGTCCGCGAGATCCGCGAGCTCGACGCGCCGGCCGCGATCGAGCGGCTGATGACGCACTACTCGCTCGACGCGTTCGCGGCCAACAACCTCGTGCAGTACGTGGCCGAACAGGTCGAGGCGACCGGCGCGGTGCCCGACGACCGCACGATCGTGGTCGAGCGGTTCCGCGACGAGATCGGCGACTGGCGGGTGTGCATCCTCAGCCCGTTCGGCACGCCCGTGCACGCCCCGTGGGCGATGGCGATCGAACGGCGCCTGGCCGACCAGTTCGACCTGCCCGTCGAGTCGATGTGGGGCGACGACGGCATCGTCATCCGCCTCCCCGAGTCGGCCGACGAGCTCCCGCTCGACGCGCTGCTGATCGATCCCGACGACATCGACGAGCTCGTCGTGTCGGCCCTCCCGCAGACGGCGCTGTTCTCGGCCCGCTTCCGCGAGTGCGCCGGGCGGGCGCTGCTGCTCCCGCGGCGCCGCCCCGACCGGCGGACGCCGTTGTGGCAGCAGCGGCAGCGGGCGGCCGACCTGCTCGCGGTCGCCTCGAAGTACCCGACGTTCCCGATCCTGCTCGAAGCGTCGCGGGAGTGCCTCCAGGACGTGTTCGACGTGCCGGCGTTGCGCGAGGTGCTCGGCCAACTGCGGTCGAGGGCGGTGCGGGTCGTCAACGTCGACACCCACTCGGCGAGCCCGATGGCGTCGAGCCTGCTGTTCAACTGGATCGCGGCGTACATGTACGAAGGCGACGCGCCGCTCGCCGAGCGTCGTGCCGCCGCGCTGGCGCTCGATCGCGACCTGCTGCGCGACCTGCTCGGCGCCGAGGAGCTGCGCGAGCTGCTCGACGCCGACGTGCTGGCCGACGTCGAGCTCGAGCTGCAGTGTCTGGCCGACGGCCGGCGGGCCCGCTCGGCCGACGAGCTGCACGACGTGCTGCGCAAGGTCGGCGACCTTTCGGCAAGCGAGATCGACCTGCGTGTGGAGGGGCCCGGGCAGGAGTGGATCGACGATCTGGTGGCGCAGAAGCGGGCGATCGACATCGCGGTCGGGGGCGAGGCCCGGTTCGCAGCCGGCGAGGACGCCGCGCGGTACCGCGATGCGCTCGGCTGCTCGCTCCCGCTCGGTTTGCCGATGGCCTACACCGAACCGGTGGCGCGGCCGCTCGAAGAGCTGATCGGCCGCTACGCCCGCACGCACGGCCCGTTCGTCGTCGCCGACGTCGCCCGCCGGTTCGGCTCCACCAACGAGCGGGTCATCGGCGCGATCGCGGCGCTCGAAGCCGACGGTCGGGTCGTGCTCGGTGAGTTCCGCCCCGATGGTGTGTCACGCGAGTACTGCGACGTCGACGTGCTGCGCCAGCTCCGCCGCCGCTCCCTCGCCGCGTTGCGTCGCGAGGTCGAAGCCGTCGACCAGTCGGCACTGGCACGCTTCCTGCCGGCCTGGCACGGCGTACCGGCCGACCGGGGCGGGCTGGAGTCGCTCGTGGAGTCGCTCGGGATGCTGGCCGGCGCGCCGCTGGTGGCGTCGTCGATCGAGGCCGACGTCCTGCCGGCCCGGGTGCGCGGATACCGACCGCCGATGCTCGACGAGCTGTGCACCTCCGGTGAGGTCGTGTGGATCGGCGCCGGTGGCCTGGGCGCCCGCGACGGTCGCATCCGGTTGTGCTTCGCCGACCAGCTCGCCCTGTTGGCGCCCGGTTGGGAGCAGCGCGATCCACCGGAGGGCGAGCTGCACGACGCGGTTCGTGCCCACCTGGCCGAGCAGGGGGCGAGCTTCTGGGGGCAGCTCCGGTCGATCCGGTCGGGGGCGAGCGACGCCGAGCTGCTGACTGCGTTGTGGGACCTCGTGTGGGCCGGCGAGGTGACGAACGATTCGCTCGCCCCCCTGCGTGCCGTGCTCGCAGGAGCTTCACCGAAGGCGTCCGAGCGGGGCGGGGCATCGGGCCGTCTCCGTGGTCGACCGCGTCCAGGCCGGCTGAACCGCATCGGGCCGCCCGCCGGCCAGGGCCGGTGGAGCCTCGTCGCGCCGCTCCTCGAGCCGGCGCCGACCCCGACCGAGGCCGCCCACGCGCAGGCGCTCCAGCTCGTCGAGCGCTACGGCATCGTCACCCGCGAGGCGGTCTTGGCCGAGGGGATCGTCGGCGGGTTCGCCAACGTCTACGGCGTGCTGAAGATCCTGGAAGAGCGCGGCCAGGTGCGGCGCGGCTACTTCGTCGACGGCCTCGGCGCGGCCCAGTTCGCCGTGCCCGGCGCCGTCGACCGGTTGCGGGCGGTGCGCGAAACTCCCGACGCGGCGATCCGGCCGCAGGACGTCCCGCCACCGATCGTGCTGGCAGCGACCGATCCGGCGCAGCCGTACGGGGCGACGCTGGCCTGGCCCGATTCTTCCGGCCGGCCAGCGCGGGCGGCCAACGCGCTCGTCGTGCTCCACGCCGGCGAGCCTTTGGCGTGGTTCGACCGCAAGGGTCGCCACCTCGTCACGTTTCCGGCGACGGCGACCGACCCGGCTTGGGCGGACGCTCTGGCGTCACTCGTGAAGAACGGTCGTGCCGCGTCGGTCGAGGTCCGCAAGGTCGACGGCGCCACGCTTCACGACGCGCCGCCAGCAGTGCTCGACCAGCTCCGCACCGTCGGCTTCACCGACGGCTACCGCGGCCTCGTCCTCCGCGGCTGACCTGCAACGCAGGGGTCAGGCACCGAGCGTTGCAGGTCGTCAGCCGTTCGACCAGTTGCCGTGGAAGCCGTAGGGGACGCGCTGGGGGAGGTGGATGCGGGCGACCTCGGGACCGGTGATGTCCTCGGCGTCGAGGATGCAGAGCTCGCTCGTGTCGGTGGTCGCGTCGTACACGACCGAGAGAATCCACCCCGCATCCTCCTCGGTGTGATCGGCCTTCGGCACGAACACCGGCTCGGCGCCCCCGCGGCCGCGGCCGTACTCGTGAGCCTCGACCGTGCCGCGTTCCACGTCGACCTTCAGTGTCGCGCCGTGCAGGTTGATGCCGTCGGTGCGCACCTCGGAGGTGTAGCCGTAGCGGTGCTGTCGCAGCCCGACACGCGGGTCGTGGCGGGGGAACTCCTGCGGACGGTCGGAGATCCGCGTTTCGGTGACCCGGCGGGCGACCGGGTCGATCACCCAGCGGTCGAACGTGGCGAGTGAGTCGCCGAACGGGCCGAGCCGGTCGGACACCATCATCTGCTCGTACCGGCACACGTCGACCACGACGCTGCCGTCGTCGGCGTCGAACGCGTTGAGCGGGTGGAACACGTAGCACGGGTCGACGTCGCACCACACGATGTCGTCGGCGATGCCGTTGCGCGGGAGCAGGCCGACCCGCGCTGGTCGGTCCGGTACCCAGGCGAACGGGAACGTGCTGCCCGCCATCACGAGGTCGAAGTTGACGGTCACCGGCAGGTCGTAGACCACGGCGTACGTCGGCGTGAGCGACATGTCGTGCATCATCGGCATGTCGGGCACCGGCACATCGACGGTCTTGGTCACCCGGCCGTCGCGGCCGACCACGACGTACTGCACGTGATCGACCAGGTCGGGCCAGTGGTACGCCATCGCGTGGAGTTCGCCCGTGGCCGAGTCGTACTTCGGGTGGGCGCTGAAGGGCCCGGTGAGCGTGTCGTGGAAGCGGTTGACGCCGAGCGAGTCGAGCTCGTAACTCATCTCCACCGGCGGCTGGCCCGCTTCGACCGTGGCCCATGTGGTGCCGGCGAACCCGGCGACGTTCGTGTTCGGTCCTCGATCGCCCGGCAGGACGTAGCGGTTGCGGTACCACTCCGCCTTGCCGCCGCGGAGCCGGACGCCGTGCACCATTCCGGCGCCGACGAACCAGTGCTCAGGCGGCCCGTCGAGCGTGTCGAACGGGTTGGGCCCGTTGCGCAGCCAGCGGCCCTCCAGCTCGGCGGGGATCTCGCCGGTGACGGGCAGGTCGAACGCGGTCACCTCGTGCTCGACGGGCGCCATGTTGCCGGCGAGGTACTGGTTGTCGTTCGGGCGGGCAATCTCGATGTCGGCCTCGTCGAGGAATCGGTCGGAGCGACCAGCGGTGGTGCGAGCGGCGGTGTCGGTCATGCCGTCCACTCAACACGATGAGTGAACACTTGTCAACACATCGCTGATCGGCGGCCCCAAACCCACGTTTGCGTCGGGATCGAGCACCGACAGGCGTGACGAGATCACGACGCAAACGACCGATTTGGGGCCGTTCGGCGGGTCAGTGGGCGGGTTGGATGGCGCGGAGGCCGGCCCAGGCGAGGGCAGACACCTCGCGGGCGATCTCGTCGGGGTCGAACTCGTCGCCGAGCTCGACCAGCCGGCGGCTGGCGCCCTCGGCCAACCCGACGAGAGCGTGGGCGAGGGTCTTGCGGTGCTCCTCGGAGATGTCGACGGCGATGAGTGGGGCCACGGCGGTGGCCGCCTCCGCGGTGATGCGGCGCACGGCGTCGTTGAACTCCTCGTCGCGGCGCGAGCCCGAACCGAACAGGAAGCGGAACGAATCGTGGTCTTCGGCGACCCAGCGGAAGTAGGCCTGGAAGCCGAGCTCTGTCTGGCTCTTGCCGTCGGTCGCCTCCGCGGCCGCCTTGGCGATGTTGGCCAGCAGGCGGTTGCCGACCTCGTCGATCAGGGCTTGGTACAGGTCGCGCTTGGAGTCGAAGTGTTGGTACAGAACCGGCTTGGTGACCCCGACCGCTTCAGCGATGTCGTTCATCGACGCTCCGTGGAAGCCAGCGGTGGCGAACACCTCGAGCGCGGTGGCGAGGATCTGCTCGCGGCGAGCCGGCGCGGTCAGGCGTTGCACGATGCAGACCCGCGCGAGCGGCGAACGAGCGGGTGAACGGGAAGGTGAGCGCGAAAGGCCATCGGCTACCCAATGGTAACAAGCAACGGGCGGTCCGGGCCGGGTGCGCCGACTCCATGTCGCCGGTGAAGCTCAGCACCACGTCGAGCAGGTCGGGGAAGTCGGCGAGGTGGCGGTTTCAGCGCATCAGGGTCCGACCCTGAGTTTCGCCTTACAGGCCGTGCTCCGCGTCGTCGCGCTCGGCTGCCTTCACGGCGTAGCCGAGGATGATCGACGGGGCGAGCAACGCGCAGCCGATCAGGAGCGAGACCATGACCAACGTGGCCATCGTCGAGGTGAACTCGAACACGAAGCCCATGAAGAACAGCGCCATCGCCAGCGCGACGAACAGATACCCGACCCGGTTGGCGAGCAGTGTCCACTTCGCGATCGTGGCCCGGCGGGCCCGCACCGGGTCGATCGCGGGAGCGGGTGACGGGTCAGGGGTCGACATACAGTCGGGCCATGCTACGAGCCCTTTCAGCGACAGCGAGCCCGCGATGAGCGTGCGGGTCGAGACCGTCGACATCGACGGCGCGGTGATGCTGGCGACCCTCGACCGGCCGGACCGCCGCAATGCGGTCGATCACCAGACGCTGCTCGACCTCGCCGCCATCCAGGCCGAGCTGATGGCCGACTCCACGCACCTCGTTCGGGTTCTGGTCCTCACCGGTGCGCCGCCCGCGTTCAGTGCCGGTGCCGACCTCAACGGCGTCGAGGAGGGACAGTTCGCGGCCGACCTGGCCAAGGTGCTGCGAGGGTTCGGCAGCCTGTCGATCCCCGTGATCGCGGCGATCGACGGCCCGGCGCTCGGCGCCGGTGCGCAGCTCGCCGTCGCCGCCGATCTGCGCGTGGCGACACCGGACAGCGTGATCGGCGTCCCGGCCGCCAAACTCGGCCTCGTCGTCGACCACTGGACAGTCCGCCGCCTCGCCGACGAGCTCTCCCCGCCGGTTGCCCGGGCCATGCTCCTCGGCGCCGAGACCTACACGGCGTCGCAACTCCACACGATTGGCGGCATCCATCGTCTCGGCGGCCTCGATGACGCCCTGGCCTGGGCCGAGCGGCTCTCCGTGCTCGCACCGCTCACGATCGCCGGCCACAAGATCGCCCTCGAACACCGCGATCCAGCCCCGCCGATCGTCGCGGAGGTCGAAGCGGCTCGTGTCGCTGCGTGGGCCAGCGCCGACGCCGCCGAAGGCCGCACCGCCTTCCTCGAGAAGCGCCCGGCGCACTTCACCGGCGCCTGAACCACAGACCAATCGCCCACCTCGTGCGTTGGGGACGGGGCCAGAACGAACGAGGTTGCTACAGGTTCGGTGGGAGGAGTCGGTTGACGTTCTGGAAGAGCTTGTGCCGGTCCTGCTGCCCGGCTCATCACGTCGAAGAACCGCTCCCGTGAGGCTGGTCAACACCGTGCCGTACGATCGTTCGAATGAGCTCGGCGGCGATCGCGTACATCGATGGGCACAACTTCTATCACGGCGCGATGAAGGACTCGCCGCCGCTGAAGTGGCTGGACTTCATCGGCCTGTGCGGCGAGCTGCTCGGTCGCCACGGAGAGGTCCAGACGGTGAAGTACTACACCGCCCAGGTCGTCGACCTCGGCGATCCGTCACAGAGTCAGCGCCAGAACATCTACATCCAGGCGATCAAGGCAACCGGTGTCGAGGTGATCGAAGGCCGATTCGCGAGACGCGAGAAGCTGGTGCGGCTCAAGAAGGGCGGCAAGCTCGCTCAGGCGATCGTGTACGAAGAGAAGGGCACAGACGTGAACCTCGCGGCCGATCTCGTCGAGGATTCGTGCAGCGGGCTCCAGGTGGCGCTGGTCATCTCGAACGATTCAGATCTGCAGCGCGCCGTCGACATCGCGCTGCGGCGGGGCGTGAAGGTGCTGGTTGCCAATCCGCATCATCGGAGCCGGCGCAAGCCGGATGGCACCCGCAACCGACGCTACCGACCAGCGCTGACCGGCTCGGAAGCGCTGAGGATCCGACGGGCCCACCTGCTGCGACATCAGCTGCCCGACATCGTCGACACACCGTCAGGCCCGAAGTCGCGACCGACCGAATGGTCGTGACGCGCAAAGGCCTCCCGCCGAAGCGAGAGGCCCTGCAGATCACGCATCCCCGAAGAGATGCGGAAGTTGATATCAGTATGCCCAGGGGGGTGTGACATCGTCAATTCACCGGCGTCGAACCCACCATCCGCTGCCGCAGTCGGTGGCGTCGTTCCTCGGGCACAAGAACGCCACCGAGACGCTGAGCACCTACGCCCATCTGTGGCCGAACGACGAGGAGCGGATGACCGCGGCGATCGACGGCTGACGCCGCGAAACCCCTGCTAGAGGTTCGGCGGGAGGAGTCGGTTGACGTTCTGGAAGAAGAAATAGAGGGCGATGGCGAAGGGGACGATCCCGACGAGGAAGCCGATCGAGTCGTGCCTGGTCTTGCGGCTGATCAGGTAGGCGCCGATGCTGATGACCGTCAGCGCGAGACCCCAGAGGGCCACCTGGCTGTTGGCGCCGGGATCGCTGAACCAGCCTTCGGCGAAGGCGTCCGCGATCTCGCCGTGGTCGGCGACCGGAGCAGCGACGGCATCGTCCGCCTCGGTATCCGGCGCTCTCGTCGTGGGATCGTTCGCGCCGGTTCCCGGCAGTGCGCTGTCGACTGGCGCCGACCCCGTCGTCGCGGTGTCGACCGGTGCGGAGACCGTGGGCGAGTCGACGTCTGTCGGCACTTCCTCCGCGACCTGGGGTTCGTTCGGGCGGCCGTAGTTGAGGATCGGCTCGCCGACCGGTGACGACTGTGCGACATCGAGCTCGCTGGTGATCACGATCCGTTCCCGTGCCGTCCACCGTGGATGGCACGAGGTGAGGGTGAGCGTCGCCATCGTCGGATCGGTCGTGGCGACCACCTGGTAGTCGCTGGGTGAAACGATCTGCTGGCCGGTGACGATGTACACGAACCGGCCTGCTGGAGTGGTCGTGATGATCTCGTCGCCGGGCTGGAGCTGCTCGACGCTGTAGAACGGTGATCCGTACGTCGTGCGGTGGCCGGCGATCGCAGCGTTGCCGAGCTGGCCCGGAAGTGGGGTGTCCGGATAGTGGCCGGGCCCCTTCTTGAGGTCGGATTTCTCCACGCCCGCGACGACGATCCAGTCGGTGCCGATCCGCGGGATCTCCAGCCTGGCGACGGCGTCGCCCTCCTGGAACGCGGGCAGGTTCTGCGCGTCCGCGGGCACCGGGGAGGCCGTGGTCGGCGGCACGTCGGTCGTGGCGGGCGCGGCGTCGACCGGCACCGTCGAATCCGGCACCGTCGTAACGCCCGCGGACGCGAGCAGGTCGTCGAACTCGCTCTCGAGTGCGTTCTGTGCACGTGCGGTCTCGATGCCGGTGCCCCACAGCTGGTAGGCAACGAATCCGAACATCAACAGACCCGTCGCGATCAGCACCTTGCCGAGCCCGCCGACCCAGAACCGCCAGTCCTTCGGTGGCTTCGGCCGGTCCCACTTGCTGAGCTTGCGCGGGGTCGGCGCCGGGCCGGTCGGCGCAGCATGAGCCACTGCGGGGGTCGGCGCCGCCGACGGAACCGGTGCGCCCGACACTCCGACCGGAGGAACTGGTGGAGGCGGCGGTGTCGGTGCGGGCGCAGGAGCGGCGCTCGGTGGGGAGGGGGGCACGGGAGGTGGTGGCGGCACCGTGCCCGACCCTGGCGCCGACGCGCCGGAGGTTCCCGTGTTCGTCTCCGCCATCGGGGGGAGACGCTACTGCCGAACCGCAGGTCGTCGCCCGGCGCGGGCACACGAACTCGGGGGTCGCGGTCGTAGCGTGGCGGGCCGAGCCATGACGACCGACGCCGACACGCCGCAACCCGTCGTCGCCCTACGCGACGTCGTGGCTGTTCTCGGCGACTTCCCCGCGCTCGCCGGCGCGTCTCTCGACGTGGCGAAGGGCGACATCGTGCTGCTCCGCGGCCCGAACGGCGCCGGCAAGACGACGCTGCTGCGCCTCTGCGCGGGGCTCGTGCCGATCACCCGCGGGACCGGCACGATCGTCGGCCACGACCTGACCGCCGACCGTGATGCCGTCCGCCGCCGCGTCGGGATGCTCGGGCACCAGAACGGGCTCTACCGCGACCTCTCGGTCACCGAGAACGTCCGCTTCTGGGGTGCGACCGTCGGCGCGAGCGGCGACGAGCTCACCGCGGCGATGGAACGCCTCGGGGTCGGTGGCCGCCTCGCCGATGTCGCCGTCGGGCGCCTGTCGGCCGGACAGCGCCGCCGCACCGCCCTCGCATGCCTCGTGGCCCGGCGCGCCGAGCTCTGGCTGCTCGACGAACCCCACGCCGGCCTCGACGCGACAGCCCGCGACGAGCTCGACCGGGTGCTCCGCCAGGCGTCCGCCGCCGGTGCGACGATCATGGTGGCCAGCCACGAGCTCGAACGCGCCGGCTCGCTCGCCACCCGCACCGTCGACGTCGTCGGGGGCCAGACCCGCGAGGCCGAGCCCCGGACCGGGAGGGCCACGCCGTGACCGTGTCGAACCGGGCGCTTTCGTGGTTTGTGGCAGACGATCTGCCCACGGGTCGGCCGATCGGCTGCCACAAACCGTGGAGTCGGCGATCGCAGGGGGCGGGGCAGTGAGCCGGCCGGGGTTCTGGCGGACGGCGTGGCTGGTTGCCGGCAAGGACCTGCGGATCGAGCGGCGCAGCCGCGTCGTGACGAACCAGGTGCTGCCGTTCGCCGGAGTGACGATGGTGATCTTCGCGTTCGCCCTCGACAAGGAGACCGTGCTCGAACAGGTCGCCCCGGGCCTGATCTGGCTGGCGACGATGTTCAGCCTGCTCGTGCTCGTCCAGCGCTCGTTCGCCATCGAGGCCGACGACGGAGCGATCGACGCCATGCGGGTCGCCGGTGTGGACGCCCGGGCGATCTTCACCGGCAAGGCCCTCGCCCTGGCGGTGCAGCTCCTGCTCCTGGAGGTCGTGCTGCTCGTGCTCGCCATCGTCCTGTACCGCCAGACCGTGCCGGCGGGCGGGGTTGTGCTGCTCGTTGTGACCTTGATCTCCGCGACCTGTGGACTGGCCGCGGTCGGTACCCTGTACGGAGGCCTTGCCGCTGGGATCAAGGGCCGCGAGACGTTGCTCCCGCTGCTCACGTTGCCAGCGGTGGCGCCCGTTCTGATCGGAGCAACACGAGCTGTCGAAGCGGCACTCGGCACCGTCGGCGCGGTGGTGTCGGACGGCTGGCCCTGGGTGGGCCTGCTGGTCGTCTTCGCCGTGGCGTTCGGGGTCGGCGGCGCATTGGCGTTCGGACCGCTCGTCGACGAATAGCAACAGACGAATAGCAACAGACGAATAGCAACAGCGGACATCACCAAACCAACCCACGAGCCAGGCAGCAGCACCAGCGCGGATGACAGGACCTCGATGACCACCACCGACCCCGCCAGCGCCGCCACGTCGGCCGGCACCGCCCCGCAGCTCGCGCCGCCCCAGATCCACACGGTCGGCACCAAGGGCACGCGCGTCCTCGGGATCCTCACGCTCGTCTCGATGGCGTGGCTGATCGCCTTCGGACTGGGCTTCTCCCCGGCCGACCGCGACCAGCGCGAGGCTGTCCGGCTCCTCTACATGCACGTGCCCACGATCTGGGTCGCGTACGTGGGCTTCGTCGTCACCGCCCTCGCTTCGGCGATGGTGCTCTACCTCGGACGCGGCGGCAGGCAGCCGGCGCTGGGGTGGGACCGTCTCGCCGGAGCGAGCGCCGAGATCGGCACCGCGTTCGTCGCCGTCACGCTCGTGGTCGGAGCGCTGTGGGGCCGCCTCACTTGGGGTGTGTTCTGGCAGTGGGACGCCCGCCTCACCACCACCGCACTGCTGTTCGTCACCTACATCGGGTATCTGGCCGTTCGCCGCCTCGGCGGCACACATCAGCAGCGGGCCAAGCGCAGCGCGGTGATCGGCCTGATCGCCGTCCTCGAGATCCCGCTCGTGCACTGGAGCGTGAGGCTCTGGCGCAGCCTTCACCAGGAGGCCACCGTGCTCAACACCGACGGCGACGTCGACATGGACGGCCTGATGCTCTTCAGCCTGTTCGTCGGCGTCGTCGCGTTCACGCTCTTCTACGTGTGGTTCGTGATGCTGCGGACGAGGGTGATGGCGATGGAAGACCTGGTCGACGACCACGGGCTCGACGAGGCGCTGGCCGCTCGCCGGCTGGAAGGAGCGGAGTGATGGAAGACGCCGGGTTCATCATCGGCGGGTACGCCGTCACGTTCGCGACGGCGGCCCTCCTCGCCGCCTGGGTGTTGCGCGCCGGCAAGCGGCTCGCCAAGCGCACCCCCGACGAGGAGAAGTACTGGACGTGACGGTGAACGACCGGGACCTGAGACAGCGATGACCGACCTCGACCTGTCGCCGCGGGCGACGCCCGACGAGCCGGCCAAGCGACGGTCGGGCCGTCGTTGGTTCCCGATCGTCGTTCTCGCGCTCGTGTTCATCGCGGGCGGCGTGATCGTCACCCAGTTCCTCACCTCCGCGGTCGACTACTACTGCAACGTCGACGAGGTAGGGGTGCGCCAGGGCTGCAATGCCGACCGGCGGATCCGCCTGCAGGGCACCGTCGACGAGGGCTCGGTCGACAAGGAGGGCGACACCACGGCGTTCACGATCTCGTTCAACGGGGCCACCATCGCCGTGTACTACAAGGGAGAGCCGGGCGGCATCTTCAAGGAGTGCATCCCGGTGGTCGTCCACGGCGTGATCCGCGACGGTGCCCTCCAGGGTGACCGGGTCGAGGTGAAGCACTCCGAGGAGTACGTGTCGGTCAACGACGAGCGGGTGGCCGAGGCGGAAGCCGCCGGCTGCGAAGGCGGCGCCGCCACGCCATGATCGCGGCGAGTGTGAACGCCGCGCTCGGCCGGGCGGGGCTGCTGTTGATGTTGGCCGCGTGCGTGATGGGCGCGCTGACGGTGCTCGTCGGCGTCCGCCGGGGCGACCAACGGCTGCTGCAGCAGGGTGCCCGCTACGCGTGGATGGCGCTCGGCGGCGTCGTGCTCGCCGTCGTGATGATGCAGCGGGCGCTGATCACCCGCGACTTCTCGATGGCCTACATCCAGCAGGTCGGCTCGGCCGACACGCCGGCGCTGTACAACTTCGCCGCCATGTGGTCGTCGCTCGAAGGGTCGATCCTGTTGTGGGCGCTCGTGCTCGGCGGGTACACCGCGGCGGTTGCGTGGCGGTTCCGCAAGCGCACGAACGACCCGCTCGTCGGTTGGGCGCTGGTGGTGATGTTCACGATCGCGGCCTTCTTCGCCGCGCTCAGCTTCGGGCCGGCCGATCCGTTCGGCGCCGGGGCGCCGGGTGTCACCGAGGGGCCTGGGCCGAACCCGCTCCTCCAGAACCACATCCTGGTGCTGTTCCACCCACCGATCCTGTACCTCGGCTACGTCGGCTTCGCGGTGCCGTTCGCGTTCGCGATCGCGGCGCTGGTCACGGGACGGCTCGGCGAGGGCTGGCTGATGGAGACCCGTCGTTGGGCGCTGTTCTCCTGGGCGTTCCTCACCATCGGCATCCTGCTCGGCGGCTGGTGGAGCTACGAGGTGCTCGGCTGGTCGGGGGTGTGGGCCTGGGACCCGGTGGAGAACGCTTCCCTGCTGCCGTGGCTCACCGGCACCGCCTACATCCACTCGGTGCTCGTGCAGGAGCGGCGCGGCATGTTGCGGGTGTGGAACCTGAGCCTGCTCGTCGCCACGTTCTCGCTGACGATCCTCGGCACGTTCATCACCCGCTCGGGCGTGCTCAGCTCGGTACACGCCTTCGGCGACGGCCCGATCGGATCGTGGCTGCTCGGGTTCTTCGGGGTCGTCGTGGTGGTGTCGCTCGGCCTGATCGCCTGGCGCGGCGACCGGCTCCGCTCGCCCGGAGCGATCGACTCGCCGGTCTCCCGCGAGGGGGCGTTCCTCGCCAACAACGTGCTGTTCACCGTGTTCGCGTTCATCGTGCTGCTGGGCACGATCTTCCCGTTGCTCGTCGAGGCGTTCCAGGACCGACGTTCGTCGGTCGGCGCGCCCTACTTCGACCGGCTGTCGATGCCGCTCGGGTTGGCGCTGCTGTTCCTGATGGGTGTCGCGCCGGTGTTGCCGTGGCGCAAGGCGTCCGCTGAGCTGTTGCGCACCCGGCTGTTCTGGCCGGCCTGGATGGGAGCCGGAGCGATGGCGCTCGCCGTCTTCGTGGGCGCCGACGGCTGGGCTCCGCTCGTGGCGTTCGGGCTCGGCGGGTTCGCCGCCGGCTCGGCGTTGCGTCAACTGGTGCTCGCCACACGCCGGCAGGGTTGGCGCGGCCTCGTCGGGCGCGCCAACGGCGGCATGGTCGTCCACATCGGCGTGATCCTCATCGCCGTCGCGTTGGCCGCGTCGAACAGCTTCACCCACTCGGCGACGATCGAGCTCGAGGTCGGCCAGCCGGTGTCGTGGGGTGGCCACACGCTCGAGCTCACGTCGGTCGACGAGCGCACGACCGACAACGCGAGCAAGCGCGTGATCGCAGCGAACGTGGTGCTCGACGGGGCGAACACCTACCGGCCGGCGATCACGACGTATCTGAACATGGGCCGCGACATCGGCACGCCGTCGGTGCGCACCGGCCTGGCCGAGGACGTCTATCTCACGCTCGACCCCGGCGCGGCGGCCGGCGACACGACGGCCACGATCCGCGTGTTCGTCAAGCCGATGATCCTGTGGCTGTGGATCGGTGGTGCGATCATGGCGATCGGCACGTTGCTCGCCGCCTTCCCCGGATCGAGGCGACGCCGGGCGATCGACCCCGTGTCAGCCCCCACTCCCGAGCCCGAGCGGGCAGATTCCGGCATCGACCACCACCCCGAAGCCACCCCCGAGCCGGAGAACGAGGTCGTCCCCGCATGACCGCGCTCGACTCCGGGCCGGAGGTTCCCGAC
Source organism: uncultured Ilumatobacteraceae bacterium (assembly GCA_964651825.1). Classification (GTDB taxonomy): domain Bacteria; phylum Actinomycetota; class Acidimicrobiia; order Acidimicrobiales; family Ilumatobacteraceae; genus Sva-07. Next base: position 29,966 of record CAZYWK010000024.1, read on the forward strand.
GCACCGGCACCCTCCGCAGGCCGTCGTCGGCGACGGAGCGCCCCGTGGATCGTCGCGGCGGTGTTCGTCGTTGCAGCTGGGCTGTTCGTCGTGCTCGCCGGAGCGACCCCCGACACGAACGAGACGAGCGGGTCGGCGCTCATCGGGCTCCCGGCGCCGGCGGCCACCGGCACGCTCGACGACGGCACGTCGTTCGACCTCTCCCGCCGGAAGGGCAGCTGGGTCGTGTTGAACTTCTTCGATCCCGACTGCATCCCGTGCCAGCAGGAGCACCCCGAATTGATCCAGTTCGTGGAGCACCAGGAGGCGCTCGGCACCGCGGGCGCGGAGCTGTACTCGGTGATCACGTACGGCACACGCCAGAAGGTCGACGACTTCTTCACCGACCGCGGCGGCGACTGGCCGCAGATCTACTCCGACAACGACGAGTTCCCCGTCGCGTTCGGCGTGTCGGCCGTGCCCGAGACGTGGATCATCGATCCGAGCGGCGTCGTCCAGCTCCGCATCATCTCCAAGGTCACTGCCGAGCAGCTCGACTCGATCCTCCAGCAGTACCGCGAGCAGTACACCGGATGAGCTCGCTCAGCGCGTGGAACCGGCGAGTGAAGGGCTGGCCCGGATGGCTCGCGCTCGTGTTGGTGATCACCGCGTTCCTCACCGTTGGCGCGTTCCGATCGTCGGGACCCGAGACACCCGCCGATCGCGTCGATGCCATCGCCTCTCGCGTCGCGTGTCCGATCTGCGCCGGCGAGAGCGTGTTCGTGTCGCAGAGCAACTCGTCGCGGGCGATCCGCAGCCAGATCGAAGGCCTGGTCGCCGAGAACCAACTCGACGACGACGACATCATCGCCTACCTCGAGACCCGCTACGGCGCCGAGGTGCTGCTGGTGCCACGGTCATCGGGCTTCGACGCGCTGATCTGGGTGCTGCCCGCGGTCGCCCTGGGCTGCGGCATCGCCGGCCTGGTCGTGGCGTTCCGCCGCTGGAAGCGCGACGCCGACACCACCCCCGAGCCGACCGACGCTGACCGTGAGCTGGTCGCCGCCGCACTCGCCGCGGCAGGCGATCAGACGGCGACAACGACGACGGTGACAACGGCGACGGCGTCGGGTGATGACGAGCGCCCGGTCGCCGGTGACGCGTGATGGGCGAGGTCGAGGTGCGGCCGGTCCGCCGTACGAGCAGGGTCGATCTCGACGAGCTTGCAGAGCGCGAGGAGGAGCGCCGGTTCCTGCTCCGCTCGCTCGCCGACCTCGAGCGCGAACACGATGCCGGCGACATCGACGACGCCGACTACGAGACGCTCCGCGACGGGTACACCGTGCGGGCCGCCGCGGTGTTGCGTGAGATCGAGACGGGGCGTTCCCAGCTTCCCGAGCGGCCGCCTCGCCGTTGGGGCCGGATGGCGATGGTGGCGGTTGCCGTGGTCGCCGTCGCGGTTGGCATCGGCTTCGTGCTCGCCGGCGCGTGGGGCGAGCGACAGAACGGCCAGGAGATCACCGGCTTCACCCCGGGCGACGATGCCCGCGTGTTGATGGCGAACGCGCGTCAGGCGATGAATGTCGGCGACTTCGAGCTCGCCAACTCGTTGTTCGGTCAGGTCGTCCAGGACGAACGGGCCGGCGGGCGCGACAACGCTGAGGCGATCGCCTACTTCGGCTGGACCCTCGCGCTGCTCACCGTCGGCGACACCGACGACGATGCTGTCGGTGTGCGCCTCGACGCCGCGCAGCTCGCGCTCGCCCAGGCGACCCAGATGGAGCCGGCCTACGCCGACCCGTACTGCTTCCAGGCCATCATCGAGTTCCAGTTCCGCGGCGATGCCACGGCTGCGCTCCCGTACGCCGAGCAGTGCCAGGCCAACGATCCGCCGAGCGAGGTCGCCGAGCTGATCGAGGCGTTCATCGTCGACATCCGCGCCGCCCTCGACGATCCATCCCTCGACGATCCGGCCGCCGACACGCCGACACCCCCGACGCCACCGGCCACCACCACCGGCTGAACCCCTCCGGTCGACGTTTGCGTCGGGATCTGGCACCGACCGGTGTGATCAGATCCCGACGCAAACGTCGACCGGACCCGTCAGGTCGGAGGTGGCCAGACGGTGGCGGAGATGACGCGGTCGTCTTTCACCTTCAGGACCCACACCGTGCCCTTGCGCCAGTCGGGGGCAGTCTTGACCTCCATACCGCGGCGCACGAGCGCCTGAATGGTGGCCGGGATGACGTCTCCATGGCTGCACATCACGGCGCCGTCGGGAAGCTCACCGATCAGATCCAGCACGCCTTCGAAGCTCGCCTCCTCCAGCAGCCGATCGTCCGGGCGCACGACCCGACCGAGCGTGACGGCGAGCGGCTCGAGCGTCTGCAGGCAGCGCTCGTACGGGCTCGACACCAACTCGGTCGCCCCCTTCTTGGCGAGCCGTTTGCAGACGGCGTTCGCTTGCTTCCAGCCGGCCTTGCTCAGCGGGCGGGCGAGGTCGTCGCCTTCCCACACGCGGCGTTCGCCTGCCTTGGCGTGCCGTACGAGGTAGATCGTCGATCGGCCCACCGGCGGTCAGGTCTCGTTCGTGAGGCGGACGTGGCGCGCCGTGAGTTGGCGGACCAGCAGGATCCACACGACGGCGGCAGCGACGTTGACGATGGCCGCAACCACGTTGAACGCATCGAACGTGTCGAGCGTGTCGGCGAGCGATTCCACGCTGCTCCCGCCGAGACCGGCGTCGAGGAACGAGCTGACCGAGAAGACCAGCAGCACGATCGGCGCCAGCCCGTAGAGGACGAACCACGCCCAGACCAGTGGGTTGTCCTTCGAATCCCGCCAGCTCTGCGTGTCGTTCGGATCGGTCGGGTCGGACGCCTTCCACAGCTCGCGCAGCATCAGGGTCGGGATGATGTACAGCACGAACGGCGGCAGCATCCACCCGAAGATGGCGAAGAGCGGGCTCCAGGTCGTGTCGCGCTGGTAGGCGCGGATGTTCGTGGCGACGCGGTACATCCAGATGACCGTGACGACGAAGATCGCGATGGTGGCGAGGCCGGTGATCAGCTGAGCTGCGTTGAGCGGGCCGATCGCTGACTCGAAGTCGTCCTGGCTCAGCTCACCGTCGAGGAAGTCGCTCGCGTCCTGCGTGATCGAGGCGGTGAGGATCGTGGTGAGCACGCTGCCGACGGCGACGACCGCGGTCAGGACGACGATGGCGACCGACAGCCCGCGCACTCGTCGCAACGACGTGGTCGGGGTCGGGTGGTTCCCGTACGCGACGTACCCGGGCGGTGGGGTCGGCACGTAGCTCGATGGTGGCGGCGGGTTCAGCGACGGCGGCGGTGGGGGAGGCGCGGCGCCCGGCGGTGGAGGAACGTCGGTCACCGGTGGGAGGATATCGGGGCGGCGCATGCCCGGCCGCTGACGCGCGGCACACTGGGGTGATGGGATTCTTCGAACGCAACCGGGCGAGTCTGGTCGAGCACGGCGTCGACCCGGCGCGGCTCCCGCCCGGCCAGTACACGACCGAGCGCTTCCCGGTGCTGCACGTCGGCGACATCCCCGACTACGAGCCGGGCCAGTGGGATCTCTCGATCACAGGGCTTGTCGATCACCCGTTCACGATCACGTTCGACGAGCTCGTGGCGATGCCCGCGGTGACGCCGACGTTCGACATCCACTGCGTCACGAAGTGGAGCAAGTTCGACACGACCTGGACCGGTGTCCGGGCTCGTGACCTCTTCGCCCGGGCCGGTGTGCAGCCGCAGGCGACCCATGTGATGGAGCACGCCGAGTTCGGCTACACCACGAATCTCCCGCTGAGCGACATCACGACCGACGACGCGATCATCGCCTACGCCTTCGAGGGCGCCCCGATCCCCGACGAGCACGGCGGACCGGTGCGGGTGGTCGTGCCGCACCTCTACTTCTGGAAGTCCGCGAAGTGGATCCGTTCGCTCGACTTGATCGCCGGCGACGCGCCCGGATTCTGGGAGCAGAACGGCTACCACATGTACGCCGACCCGTTCCGCGAGCAGCGCTTCACCCACGATTGATCTGTTCTCGTGATTGTTCTGCGTACGCGGGTGCGCAACCAGTTCACGAGAACGGTCACTTGGCGTCGGACCAGCGGGGGACGACGGTGACGTCGGCGACGAAGCGCACCGCTGATCGTCCGCCGCGCCGATCGGGCGCGCCGAGCCAGCGGAAGGCCGCCTCCTGCAACCAGTCGTCGAGACCCTGCGCGACGGCTGCGCCCGTCTCGGCGGGCACGTGGACGACGAGCTCGTCGTGGAGGCACAGCACGATGCGTGCCCGGTCGTCGAGCGCCGTCAGGCGGGCGCGCACCGTGGCCGCCCAGGCCTTGAAGAACTCCGCTGCCGCGCCCTGCACCATCGCGTTGCGGCCGTAGCGCCCCCTGGCCGCCGCTCGCGAGCGGGCGTCACGGTCCGCGCCGGTGCCGTCGCCCGCACCTACCGCACCGTCGGCCGCCGGTTCGCCGATCGACCCGCCACCCATGCGCACGAGCCGCCCTCCCCGCGTGCGCAGATCGTTGCCGCCCTCGGCGGCCCGCGCCGCGTTCGACAGGTAGGTCATCGCCACCGGGTAGTTGGCCTCCAAGCCCCGTAGCGCCTCGGCGCCCCTCCCGGTGGTCTGGCCGTACATCGCGCCGAGCACGGCGACCTTGGCGATCTCGCGTGACACCCCGAGCCGCGTCGCGACCGGCGCGTACATGTCGGATTCCTGCGTCGCCGCGGCGAGCGCGGCGTCGCCCGAGACGGCGGCGAGGATGCGCGGTTCGATCTGGCCGAGATCGGCGCGCACGAACACGTGCCCGGCGTCGGCCGCGATTGCCGGCCGCAGATCGGCCGGCAGGTTGTGGAGGCCGGCCGTTGCCGTCATCCGCCCAGCGGCGCCGTCGGAACCCGACCACCGACCGCGCAACCGGCCGTCCGCGCCCACGTGCTGATCGAGCCAGCCGTAGCCGAACGTCGTCGAGATCCGTTCGGCCTTGCGCCAGTTGAGGAGGTCGTCGACGAACGGATGCGTTGTGCGCAGCTCCTCCAGCCGCCAGGCCCGCGTGTCGTTCACCTCGATGCCGACGCGTCGCAGCAACGCCTTGACGTTGGCGGGGTTGCGCAGGTCGAGGCGTTGCTCCACCGGGATGTGCCGCAGCACCTGCTCGTCGCGTTCGGCCATCAGTGCTGCGGCCTCGACGGCGTCGGCGGGTCGGGCGCCGATGAAGCCGGCGATCAACTCCTCGGCGACCGCGACGTCGATCGGGAGGCCGTCGCTTTCGAGCTCGGCGCACAGCACTTCGGCCGCCGATTCCGAGTGGGCGGTCGCAACCGCGACCGGGCCGAGCTCAGCCAACCGTCGCTGCTGGATCGCACAGCACTCGGCGGCGAGGCGCGCCCACTCGACGGTGCGCTCCGGGGTGTCGGCCCACCCGCCCTCGACCCAGGCGGGCGCGAGGTGACCGGATGGATGCACGGCCGACGCGTCGTCGACGTCGGCCACGGTGAACAGGTCGGGTGCGCCGGCCGATCGGGGGATCGTGGCCGGGTCGAGGTCGTGGCATGCCGCCCAGATCGCGGCCGGCGAGCTCCGCCACCCCCCGACGAGCATCCGGTGCACCGCTCCGAGATCCCACGCCCGGGCCGGCCGGATGCCGGCGGCGACGAGTTGCCGGGACGTCTGTTCGGGCCACCACACCCAGCGCGGCGACTCCGCCCGTTCGATGCGGCGGATCTCGGCGACCCAGGCATCGCCCGCCTCATCGCCCGCTGCGTCCCCCGCGAGCCACACGCCGCCAGCCGGATCGTCGACCGGCACGATGGCGGCGCCGTGGGTGGCGACCGCCAACGCGAGCAGCCGGGTCATCCCCAGCCAAGCTCGTCGAGGCGGTCGTCGTCGATCCCCGCGGCGTGAGCGACCTCGTGGATCACCGTGACGAACACTTCCTCTTCCAGCTCGTCGAGGTCGTCACACGCCTCGCACAACGCGAGCCGGTAGATCGAGATGATGTCCGGACCCTCGATGCCAGTGCGATCGGTGTGGGGCACGCCCTGGTACAGGCCGAGCAACGTCGGTTCCTCGTGGTTGCGCTCGCGGACCTGGATCACCACGTTGTCGAGCACGTGGTCGAGTTCAGGTGGGAGGGCGTCGAGCGCGTCGCTGACCATCCGGTCGAATCGGTAGCGGGGGATCGGCTCCACCGCTCACACCACGCGCAGGGCGTCGCTGTACACCTTCTTCGGCCGCATCTCGACCGCGATCTGCCGGGCGATCTCGTGGAACGCGAGCGCTGCCTCCGACTCCGGCGCGACCGCAGTGATCGGCTTGCCGTCGTCGCCGCCCTCGCGCAGTTCGGTCAGGAGCGGAAGCTGCCCGAGCAGGGGCACGCCGAGGTCGTCGGCGAGCGCCCGGCCGCCACCCGACCCGAAGATCTCGTAGCGCTTGCCGTCGTCGCCCGTGAACCACGACATGTTCTCGATCACGCCGCGCACCGGCAAGTTGACCTTGGCTGCCATCGCCGCCGACAACGCGGCGACCTTCTGGGCCGCCGGCTGCGGCGTGGTGACGACGAACACCTCGCCGCGCGGCAGGTACTGCGACAGCGACAGGGCGATGTCGCCGGTGCCGGGCGGCATGTCGATCAGCAGGAAGTCGGGCTCGTCCCAGAACACGTCGGTGAGGAACTGCTCGAGCGCCTTGTGCAGCATCGGGCCGCGCCAGATGACCGCCTGGCCCTCGGGAATGAAGTAGCCGATCGAGATGCAGCGCACGCCCCACGCTTCGGGTGGCACGATCATCTCGTCGATCACGGTCGGGTCGCGGTCGGCGCCCAACATGCGGGGGATCGAATAGCCGTAGATGTCGGCATCGACGACGCCCACCGAGTAGCCCTGCGCGGCCAGCGCCACGGCGAGGTTGGTGGTGACGCTCGACTTGCCGACACCACCCTTGCCCGACGAGATGAGCAGTGGTCGGGTCTTGGAGCTGTTCTGGGCGAACGGGATGATGCGCCCCTCGGCATGGCCGTGGGCGGGCCCGCCCTGGCCTGCTGTCGAGCCGGCGTCACCGTGCAGCTGCTTGCGCAGCTCCTCGCGTTCGCCGTCGGTCATCACCGTGAACTCGAGGTCGATCGACTCGACGCCGTCGAGCGCGGTGGCCGCCTCGGCGACGCGTCGCTGGATCTCGCTCTTCAGCGGACAACCGGGAACGGTGAGCGCGATCAGCACGCCGACCACGCCGTCGGGGCGGATGTCGACGCCGCGCAGCATGCCGAGGTCGACGATCGAGCGGTGCAGCTCGGGATCCTGCACCGGTCGGAGCGCGTCGACGACCTGCGCTTCGGTGACGGGGGTGGCCATGGGTTCATTGTGGCGACGGGGGCCCGAATTTGCACTACGCGCATAGGTGCAATTGGTCGAGGGGTACAATCGGGCAATGACGTCCCCGTCGTTCACCGCAACCGTGTCGGCGATCACCGATGCGTTCGGCGATCCGACCCGCCGGTCGATCTACCTGTTCGCCCGCGACCACTCCACGGCTGATGCCTCCGGCACCGGCGTCACCGCCTCGATGGTCGCCGCCGAGGTCGGGGTGCACGCCAACGTCGCGCGTCACCACCTCGACAAGCTCGCTGCCGGCGGCTACCTCGAAGTCGTCACCGGCAGGGTCGCCGGCGCTGGCGCGGGGCGCCCGTCGAAGCGCTACGTCGTCGTGGCCGACGCGGTACGGATGAACGACGTCGAGTTCCCGGTGCGCAGCGACGATCTGCTGCTGTCGCTGCTCGGTCGAGCGCTCGATCGCCTTCCCCACGACGAGGCCGAGCAGATCGCCGAGGAGGTCGGCCAGGAGTACGGCCGGGCGATGGCTGACGGTCTGCGCGGCGATGCGCTCGTCGCCGGCCGCCGCTCGCTGCGCTCCGCCATGCAGGCGGTGGCCGATGCCCTCACCGCCCACGGGTTCGCCGCGCACGCCGAGGGCCGCAACGACCAATTGCGGATCATCAACAACCACTGCCCGTTCGGCGAGGTCGCCACCGAGCACCCGGTGATCTGCGCCGTCGATCGCGGCATGGTCAAGGGCATGCTCGCCGCGCTGGTCGACGACGACGCTGCCGACGAACTCGGCTCGGTCACCACCGAGTCGAGCTTCGCCCGCGGCGACACCTTCTGCGCCACCGCCGTCTGAACGCTCGCGGCCAGACACCAAGCTGCAACGCTGGGGTCAGGCACCAAGCGTTGCAGGTCAGTTGCGTTGCTGGGCGTATTCGATGACGCGGGTGACGACTGCTTCGGACGCCTTGGCGGTGGAGCCGCTGTCGAACGGCGGTTGGGGGTCGTACTCGATCATCAACTGGGAGGCCTCGGCGGCGGTGCGATCGACGAGCAACTCGACGAGGCGCAACGCCATGTCGATGCCGCTCGACACGCCGGCGGCGGTGATGATCCGCCGGTCGAGGTGCTCGACGACACGATCGCTCACCGGAATCGCACCGTGCTCGGCGAGCGTGCCGAGCGCGCTCCAGTGCGTCGTCGCGGTGAGCCCGTCGAGCAGACCGGCCGCCGCGAGCACCAGCGACCCGGTGCACACCGAAGTCGTATAGGTCGTGGTGGGATGGACGCCGCGCACCCAGTCGAGCACCCGCTCGTCGTGCATCAAGGGCCGCGTGCCGACGCCGCCCGGGAAGACGACGATGTCGGGATGCGCGAAGTCCTCGAACGTGCCGTCGACCTCGATGCCGAGCATGCCGTTGTCCGACCGGACGACCCCGCGCTCGTGGCCGATGAACGTGATGTCGAACCCGGGGATTCGTTGGAGGACCTCGTAGGGGCCGATCCCGTCGAGCGCCGTGAAGTTCGGGAACAGCGGGATGACGATCTGGGTCATGGCGATCTGCTTTCTGGTTGATGACGGAAGCGGCGGCGATAGTCGTCGGGCGACACGCCGAGGTGGCGGACCAGGGTTCGTCGCATCGTCTCCGCCGTGCCGAACCCGCATCGGCGGGCGATCGACTCGACGGTGTCGGTCGACGATTCCAGCGCCTGCCGGGCGGTGTCGACCCGGATCCGGGCGACGAACCGGGCCGGCGACAGGCCGACGTCGCGACTGAACGTGCGAACGAAGTGTCGTTCGCTCATGCCCACGTGGCGGGCGAGCTCGCCCACCCGATGATCGGCGCCCGGGTCGTCGATGACGAGCTCCTGCGCACGCCGGATCGGCCCCGGCGGCGCCTGGCGGATCCACGTCGGAGCGGCGAACTGGGACTGCCCGCCCGGCCGCCGGAGGAACATCACCAGGTGTTGGGCGATCCTCTGGGCGACCTGCGTGTCGTGGTCGTGCTCGACCAGAGCGAGTGTGAGGTCGATGCCGGCGGTCACTCCCGCCGACGACCACACCTCACGAGAGTCCGACCGGTCGCCGGCGGGAGCGCTCCGGATGAAGATCGGGTCGGCGTCGACGTCGACCGCCGGCCACCGCTGGGAGAGCATGGCGGCGCGCGTCCAGTGGGTGGTGACGCGGTGCCCGTCGAGCGCGCCGGTCGCAGCCGCGATGAGCGCTCCCGAGCAGACGGTCACCAACCGGGTCGATTGCTCGATCAGGGCCGCCACCGCCCGCAGCGTGTCCGGCTCGCCGATCACGTCGCGGATGCCCGTGCCGCCCGGAATGATCACCGTGTCGACACCCTCGTCGGCCCGGAACCAGTCGGCGAGCGCACGGGAATCGATCACGACCGCGCTCTGTGTCGACACCGTTCCGCCGCGCATCGACACGATCGAGACGTCGTAGCCGCGCCCCGGGAGCATCAGGGACGCGCCCGCGAGCACCTCGGCCGGCCCGGTGACGTCGAGCGACTGGATGCCGTCGAACACGAAGATGACCACTCGGTGCACGGCGCCCACTGTGCGTCATCCGGGCGACGGCGTCAATGACGCACCTCCCACGATTCACGCCATCAGCTCGAGCGCGACCCCGTTCGTTCTGGCCC
>CAZYWK010000024.1:40050-47836 GCA_964651825.1 uncultured Ilumatobacteraceae bacterium
AACGAACGACCCGTGCGTTCTGGCCCCGGCCCCAAACGAACGAGGTCAGGCGTGGCCGATAGCGTTCGGCCGGTGGACGTACGCATCGGAGTGACCCAGGCCCCCCGCGAGCTGAACATCGAGCTCCCCGACGAGACCGATCGCGACGATCTCAAGGCCAAGGTCGAAGCAGCGCTCGCCGGCGCCACCGACGTGTTGTGGATCGTCGACAAGCGCGGCAAGGATGTCGGCATCCCGTCGGCGAAGATCGCCTACATCGAGCTCGGCTCGTCCGACGGCGACCGCCGCATCGGGTTCGGAGGCTGAACCTGGCCGCGCCGCCGTCGCTCCTCGACCTCCAGTTCGTCTGGGTCACCGGGAAGGGTGGCGTGGGGAAGACGACGGTCGCGGCGGCACTCGCCGACATCGCGGCCCGGCACGGTCGTCGCACGCTGGTATGCGAGATGGATGCCAAGGGCGCGCTGAGCCAGGCGTTCGACGTCGGCACCCTCGAGTTCGAGCCCACGACGGTGGCGCGGAACCTGTCGGCGATGACCATGAACACCGAGGACTCACTGCGCGAGTACCTCCGACTGTTCGTGAGGATCCCGCTGCTCGGCCGCATCGGTCCGCTCGCGAAGACGTTCGACTTCGTCGCCGACGCCGCGCCCGGCGTCAAGGAGATCCTCGCCGTCGGCAAGCTCTGCTACGAGGTGCGCGAGCGCAACTACGACATCGTGATCGTCGACGCCGAGGCGTCCGGCCACATCGTCAGCCAGGTCGGCGCACCCCGCGTGATCCGCGACCTCGTACAGGTCGGGCTCGTGCGCGATCAGACGCAGTGGATGCTCGACATCCTCGACGATCCGGCCCGCACCGGGGTCGCGGTCGTGACGACGCCCGAGGAGATGCCAGTCACCGAGACGATCGAACTTCTCGCCCGGCTGACCGACGAGACCGGTGTCCACCCGAGCGCGGTGATCGCCAACCGTGTATTGCCGGCGCTGTTCAACCGGCGTGAGCAGGCCATCGTCGACCGCCTCGACGAGGCGCTGCCCGTACTGATCGATGCGATCGGCCCGGCTGCTCCGATCGTGCTGCAGGCGGCCCGACTCACCGAGGCCAAGCGAAGTACCGGCGCCGAGCACCTCGATCGCCTGCGTGCCGCACTCGATGCCGGCGCCGACGGCCCGATCGGCGCCGACCTGTCCGGTCTGCCGATCGTGACCGTGCCCGAGCTCTTCTCCCGGGCGTCGGGGCCCCGGGTCGTCACGCTCGTGGCCGACACGCTCGACGACGAACTCGACGTCACCGACCTCGACCCGTCGGGCGGAGCGCGATGAGTGAGCTCGACCACCTGCTCGCCAGCCGCGAGATGATCCTCGTCGCGGGATCGGGCGGGGTGGGCAAGACCACCATCGCCGCGTCGCTCGCCGTGGCAGCCGCGCAGCGCCAACGCGGCAAGGTGCTCGTGCTGACCGTCGATCCGGCGCGCCGCCTGGCCACCGCGCTCGGTCTCGAGTCGTTCGGGAACACGCCGGTGCGCGTCACCCCCGGCACGTCGACGCCGCTGCGCGGCGAGCTGTGGGCCGCCATGCTCGACACGAAGGCGGGCTGGGACGACCTGATCCGCCGGCACGCCCCGGACGCGGCCACCCGTGACGCGGTCCTGGCCAACCCGCTCTACGAGAACATCACGACGCGCTTCGTGCACAGCCACGAGTACCTGGCGATGGAGCAGCTCCACGATCTCCACGCCACGGGCAAGTTCGACCTCGTCATCGTCGACACACCACCGTCGCGCAACGCCTTGTCGATCCTCGACGCGCCGAGCCGGATGGCCGACTTCTTCGGCAGCCGCTTGCTGCGCTGGCTGACCGTGCCGTACCGGTCGCGCCTGTTCACCGCCGCATCGAAGCCCTTCTACCAGGTCGCCGACCGGGTGCTCGGCTCCCGATTCCTGCAGGACATCGCCGACTTCTTCGTGCTCTTCCAGGCGATGGAGCCAGGTTTCGTACGCCGGGCGCGCGAGGTGGAGGCGCTGCTCGTCGACCCGCGCACCGCGTTCGTCGTCGTCACCACGCTCGAGACGGCGCCGAGCCACGAGGCCCGGTTCCTCGCGCACGAGCTGAAGGAGCGACGGATGTCGCTCGGTGCGATCGTGGCCAACCGCGTCCTGCCGGCCGGTCTCGCCAGCCGCGACGCCGCGACGAGCGCACAACGGTTGACCGAATTGGCCCATAGCCCGCTGGCCCGTGCGGTCGCGCGAGCCCTTCCCGGTGTGTCGGCCAAGGCGGTGTCGCCGGTGCTGGCTCAGATCGGAGCTCAGTTCGACGATCTGGCGATGGTCGCCTCCGCCGAGTCCGAACGCCGTACGGAGTTGGCGGCGATGGCCCCGATGTTGCTGACGGTGCCGTGGCTGGCCGGCGACATCCACGACCTGTCCGGCCTCACCACGCTCGCCGACCACCTGCGCGACGCCTGACCTTGCTCGGCCGCATGGTGGGCACGCTGGCGGCCGATGGGGCAGAATCAACCCCGATGACCTCCCTGGCCGAACTGTCACGCGAGCACTCGGCGTTGAGCCGCGACGACATCGATCACCTGCATCGGCTCACCGCCGAGTGGGGCTTTCTCGCCGATCTGTGCTTCGCCGACCTCCTCCTCTACATCGAGACCGACGACGGTCGCTGGCTCGTCGTCGACCAGGTCCGGCCGGCCACGAGCCAGACGATGTACGCGAGCGACTACGTCGGAGCGTGGGCGGACACGATCGAGTCGGGGATCCTGTCGCAGGCGTCGGCGAGCGGTGTCAAGGTGGAAGGCGAGATCAAGGCAGACGGGGCCGGCGCCGTCGACGATGAGGAACGGGCGAGCGGGCGCATGCTCGCCATCCCCGTCCGCCGCGACGGCCGGATCATCGCCATGCTCAGCAAGGAGTGGCGCGTCCGTGCCGGGCGCACCCCGGGCGATCTCGAGCGTCACTACATGGTCATGTTCGAGAAGTTCGCCCGCATGATCGAAAGTGGGCTGTTCCCGTTCCCCGGACGGGTCGCCGACTCGAGCGCCGCGCCGCGCATCGGCGACGGCGTGCTCACCGTCGACGCCGCCGGCACGGTCATGTACGTGTCGCCGAACGCGAGCTCCGCCCTGCACCGGGTCGGGATCCAGGCCAACCCGGTCGGGATGCGCCTCTCCGAGCTCGGCTTCCACGACGGCCCGGTGCGCCAGGCCTTCGAACGCCGCGAACCGATCGTCGAAGAGTTCGAGCAGGGTGGGGAGGTGACGCTGCTGTGCCGGTGCGTCCCGATCCTCACCGTCCCGATCGGTGACGCGCTGCCTGCGGTCGACAGCGGCCTGCTGCTCGTGCGTGATGTGACCGAACTCCGCAAGCGGGACCGGCTCCTGCTGAGCAAGGACGCGACGATCCGCGAGATCCACCACCGCGTGAAGAACAACCTGCAGACGATCTCGTCGTTGCTGCGGCTGCAATCGCGTCGGCTCACCAACCTCGAAGCGAAGGCCGCGGTGCAGGACTCGGTGCGGCGGATCCGCACGATCGCGCTCGTCCACGAGTCGCTGTCGCGCGAACCGGGTGAGGACATCGCCTTCATCGAGATCGTGCGGCCGTTGCTGCGCCTCGCCGAGGAAGGCCTGCAGTCACCCGACCGGCCGGTGCGCTTCCGGGTCGCCGGCGACGGCGGACGCATCCCGGCGCACACGGCGACACCGCTGTCGGTGGTGCTCACCGAGCTGCTGCAGAACGCCGTCGATCACGGCTTCCCCGAGGGTGGCCCCGGTGGTGAGGTGGTGGTGCTGCTCTCCAACCGCGACCGGCGGCTCGACATCCGGGTGATCGACAACGGTCGAGGCGTCGACCCGTCGTTCGATCTCGATCAGGCGACGGGGCTCGGCCTGTCGATCGTGCGTACGCTCGTGACAACGGAACTGAACGGCACGATCTCGATCCGCTCGGCCACGCCCGACGACCTGGAAGCGGCGGGCCTCGGTGCCGGACCGAACACCCGGCACGGCACGGTCATTCGTCTCGGCGTGCCGACCGACGACTGACGCCGCCGCTGGTTCAGCTGACCCGTGAGGCGCGGGCGGCGGCGACCCGGCGGCGACGGATGACCCGGCGCTCCTCCTCGGTCAGCCCGCCCCAGATGCCGGAGTCCTGGTTCGTGTCGAGCGCGAAGTCGAGGCACTCCCGGGCCACGCCGCACTCGCCGCACACGTGCTTGGCTCGATCGATCTGCACCAGCGCGTTTCCGGTCGTCCCGACCGGGAAGAACAGTTCGGGATCCGTATCGCGGCAGATGGCGTCGTCGCGCCATTCGTAGTCAGCGGAGCCGAGTGTGAGGCTGGACGCAAGGATGGACACGATGAGTGCTCCTCGATGAGGTCGGTGGCGGTAACCCGCCTGGGGGGTGCAGGCTGCTGACTTCGGACGCGGAACTTCGGCCCAGTCGGCTCCGCAAAAATTACCTGGCCGACGCATCGATGACAAGGGCTGATTCTGTGACCTGCGCGGCCGGGAGACACACTGTGTCAATGCTCGTGCTTGCCCACCGTGGCGCGTCCGCGGACGCGCCGGAGAACTCGACCGCGGCCTTTCTGCTCGCCGACGACCAGCGCGCCGACGGCGTCGAGCTCGACGTCAGGATCACGCCGGCGGGCGCACTCGTCGTGCGACACGATCCACTCCCAGCGGACACCGTAGGCATCGACGACACCGTGGGCACTGTGTCGCCGACGCCCTCGCTCGCCGACGTTCTCGACGCGTGCGGCGACCGCATGCTGGTCAACGTCGAGATCAAGAACCTCGCCTCCGACGGGGGCTTCGATCCGACGCTCACGATCGTCGAGCGCACGATCGAGGAACTGCGCGGCCGCGGCGTCGAGCAGCGCAGGCGTTGGCTGATCTCGTCGTTCTCGTGGGCGACGATCGAGGCGTGCCGCCGTGCGGCGCCCGAGATCCCGACGGCCTGGCTGACGATGACGGTCGACGACCGCACGATCACACGGATCGCCGCGGCCGGCCACGCGGCGATCCACCCGTGGGAGCTGCTCGTCGACGCCGCCGTCGTCGAGCGGTGTCACGCCGCGGGGCTGGCGGTCAACGTGTGGACGTGCAACGACCCCGAGCGACTCGTCGAACTCGCCGCGATCGGCGTGGATGCCGTGTGCACCGACGTGCCCGGCCTGGCCCGGGCCGCGCTCGGCCGCGAGGTCAAGCCGGCGGATCCGACACCGGCGTGGTCGGGTACACCAACTTGACGGCGTCGGGCACGTGCTCGAACTCGAGCCGCCGGGTCGAGCCGAGCGCGTCGCCGTCGAGCTGGTACGGGAACGGCTCGTCGTGCTCGATCACGAGCCGACGGACTCCGCAGCGGATGTCGAGATGCGGCGCCGGCTTCACCCCGCCACCGCGCAGCGCGCCGGCGAGCGAGCGCAGGATCGCCGTCGCGCTCATGGTGGTGAACGTGATGACCACGAGCGGGTTCTCGAGCGTCGCCTCCGGTGACAGGTCGAGCGGCCGGTTGCCGAGGTAGGTGTAGGGATTGGTGTTGAGCACGATCGAGAAGTAGCCGCCGTCGAGGTCGGTGCCGCCGTCGCCGCCGACGCGGAAGTGGGGGTGATGCCGGTCGTAGCCGTTCAACCACGTGGTGACCCCGGCGGTGATGAACAGCGGGTGGCCGAGCCATCGCTTCCACGAACCCCGCCGTTCCACCCGTTCGACGACCGCGGCGTCGAAGCCGACGCCGGTGTGGAAGCAGAAGAAGCGGCCGTTCACCTTGCCCAGGCCGATCGGGCGGAGATCGGCGGCGTCGATCCCGGCCGCCAGGTACTCGACCGCTTGCACTGGGTCGTTCGGCATCCCGATGGTGCGGGCGAACACGTTCGTCGAGCCGCCCGGGAGCACGCCGAGCGCCGTCTCGCTCCCCGCGATCCCGGTGGCCACCTCGTTGAGGGTGCCGTCGCCACCGAAGCCCACGACCACGTCGAGCCCACGGCGGGCGGCGTCGTGGGCGAACCGGGTCGCGTGGCCGCGACGGTTCGTCTCGACCACTTCGACGTCGTGGCCCCGGCTCAGCCGGCGGTGTACGACCACCGTGTTGCGCGCGGTCACCGACGAGGCGAACGAGTTGACCACGAGCAACACCTTCAAGACGTCGGACGGTAGCCACTTGTCACGCCGTTCGGCGTCGCGAATGGCGTGACGGGATTGGGACCGCTCCGAACCGGCCGGTAACTTTGACGCCTTATGAACGTGATCGTCTGTGTCAAGCAGATTCCCGATCCGGCGCTCCCCGGCGAGCTGGATCCCTCCACCAACACCCTCAAGCGTGACGGCAAGCTGATCCTCGACGAGTCCGACAGCTACGGCGTCGAGATGGCGTTGCAGCTCGTCACCACGGCCGGCGGCGGCGACGTCACCCTCGTGTCGATGGCGCCGAACGACGAGACCTCGGGTCTGCGCACGGCGCTGGCGATGGGCGCGGCCAAGGCCGTGCTCGTGTCCGACGCCTCGCTCGCGGGCGCCGACGCCCTCACCACCGCCAAGGTGCTGGCCGGCGCGGTCGGCAAGGCTGGCGACTACGACCTGATCATCGCCGGCACCGAGTCGTCCGACGGCTACACGGGCACCGTGCCCGAGCAGCTCGCCGAGGTGCTCGGCCTGCCGTCGGTCACGTTCGCCAAGACCGTCCAGATCGCCGACGGCACCCTCAAGGTCGACCGCCAGACCGAGGCCGGCTACGACGAGGTCACCTGCCCGCTCCCGGCCGTCGTGTCGGTGACCGCGGGCGTGGTCGAGCCCCGCTACCCGAGCTTCAAGGGCATCATGGCCGCCAAGTCGAAGCCGGTCGACACCGTCACCACGGCCGACCTCGGCGTCGAGTCGGTGTCGTGGGCCCAACAGATCGTCTCGGTCGAGGATGCGCCGGCTCGCGAAGCCGGCGAGATCATCGAAGACGACGGTGAATCGTTCAACAAGATCGTCGAGTTCCTCGACAACCTGAAAGTGATCTGAGGTCCGTCATGGGTATCGACAACATCTGGGTGTTCGCACAGTCGTCCGACGGCGCCCCCACCACGGGCACGCTCGAGCTGCTCACCAAGGCGCGCGAGATCGGCGGCACCGTGTCGGCGTTCATCGCCGGCGACGGTACGGCCGAGGCCGCTGCCCTCGGCGACCATGGCGCGGCCAAGGTCTACGCCACGGGCGATCTCGCCGGTGCGCTGCCGGGTGTCGCGGTCGCCTCGGCGATGCAGGCCGTGATCAACGGTGGCGACAGCCCCGACCTGATCATGTTCCCGCAGAGCTACGAGGGCCGCGACGTGCTGAGCCGCCTGTCGGTCAAGCTCGACCGCACGGTGCTCACGAACTCCACGGCGATCACGGTCGACGGCGACACGGTCACCGTGCAGACGCCGATCTTCGGTGGCACCAAGCTCGTGAACTCCAGCTTCACCGGGGAGAAGCCGTTCCTGGCCGCCTTCCGTCCGAAGAGCTTCGTCGCCGAAGCCGGCGCGGGCGCGGCGGGCGAGGTCGTGTCGGCTCCGGCCGGTGATCTCGGTTCGACCGGTGGTGCGACGGTCACCGCCGTGCACGTCGAGGAGACATCCGGTCCGAAGCTCGACGAGGCGGCCGTGGTCGTCTCCGGTGGCCGCGGTCTCGGCGAGGCCGAGAAGTTCGAGCTCATCGAGCAGCTCGCCAAGGCGCTGAAGGGCGCCCCGGGTGCTTCCCGCGCCATCGTCGACGCCGGCTGGGTGCCCTACAGCTACCAGGTCGGCCAGACCG
>CAZYWK010000025.1:0-47072 GCA_964651825.1 uncultured Ilumatobacteraceae bacterium
GGTTGGTACGGTCGCCGGGTGCGGATCTCTCACAAGGTCGACTACGGGGTCCGGGTGATGGCGACGATCGCCGAGTTCGACACAAACGAGCCGGGCCGGCCGGTCCCGCGGGCGGTGCTCGCCGAACGTGACGACCTGCCGTCCGGTTTCCTCATCGACATCCTCGGGCTGCTCCGCAATGCCGGGCTGTTACGGAGCCAGCGCGGCGGCGAGGGCGGATGGCGACTCGCCCGCCCGGCGAGCGACATCACCGTCGCCGACATCATCCGCGCGCTCGACGGCCCGCTCGCGTCGGTACGCGGTGTGCGGCCGCACGAGCTCGGCGAGCAGGGCGGACGCGAGCCGTTCGTGTCGATGTGGGTGGCGGTCCGCGCCTCGCTCCGCTCGGTGTTGGAGCACGTGACCGTCGCCGATCTGGCCTCCGGGTCGCTCCCGCAGCCGATCGCCGAGCTGGCGGCCGACCCTGACGCGTGGGATCCCCACCGGTCCGATCACTGACCCCCGAGTGCGGCGGCAACCTGGGCTTCCACCGCCGCCTTGTCGATGCCGAGACCGGTGAGCACGCCGTCGTCCGGCTCGATCTCGAGCAGCGCCAACGCGAGGTGCTCGGTGCCGATGTAGTTGTGCCCGAGGCGCAGCGCCTCGCGGAACGTGAGCTCGAGCGCCTTGCGCGCGTCGGCTCCGTACGGCACGAGATCGGGCGGCGCGTCGCTCGGGGTGGGCAGCGCGGCCACCGCCCGCTCGCGGATCGCGTCGAGGCCCACGCCGACACCGGTGAAGGCGCGCGCGGCGAGCCCGTCCGGCTCGGCGAGCAGGCCGAGGACGAGATGGGCCGGAACGATCTCGTCGCTGCGCGCCTCGCGGGCCTCGTTGTGCGCCGCGACCACCACGTTGCGGGCCCGGGGCGTGAAGCGGCTGAAACCTCCGTTGGCGTCGAGGTCCGTGGCGTCGCCCGGGTCCTTGGGGACGAACCGCTTGCGCGCCGCCTGTTTCGTGACCCCCATCGCGCCGCCGATCTCGGTCCACGAGCGGCCAGAGCGGCGGGCCTGGTCGACGAAGTGTCCGATCAGGTGGTCGGCCACATCGCCGAGGTGGTCGGCGGCGACGACCGCGCTGGTGAGCTGTTCGAGCTCGTCGGCGTGCACGGTGCGGATGGCGTCGATCAGGTCATCGAGCCGGACAGCGGGACGGAGTTGTTGATCGGTCATGCGACAACCTTAGGTTGTCGTTCGGTTGCCGTCAACCCAGGGTTGTCGACTGGTGTCCGACGCGTCCGGTTGAGCCCGACATACTTGGGCGATGTCGACACTCGAGTTCATCAAGTCCGAGTCCGCCCGCCTGTCACCATGGGCGCACGTCGCCACGATCGGTGCCGACGGCCTCCCTGACGTCGTGCCCGTCCACCCCGCCTGGGAGGGCGACACGCTCTGGTTCATGACGTTCGGCGACAGCGTCAAGGCCCGCAACCTGGCCGCCAATCCGAATGTCGCGGCGCACTGGCAGGTCGACGAGTCCGGTGACGGCGTCGAGGTGTGGGGCACCGCGACCGTGCACGACGACGTCGACACGAAGCGCCGGCTGTGGAGCGGTGTGTTCGACTACGACCTGAACGCATTCTCCCCCGGTGGCCCCGACGACTCGCCCAACACCGTGTTCGTCGCGGTCCAGCTCGACCGGGCACTGGCCCTCAAGGCCTACGGCATGGGCGGCCGGGAGACCTGGTCGGCCTGATCAACGACCGTCCGTCCAGCGCTCGGCAGCGCGACGGAGCAGGCGGTCGACGTCGGCGTCGGTCGTCTGGCGGAAGTCGGAGTACCAGGCGCCGACCGCGGCGAAGTCGTCGGCGCTGATCACGCAGACGACGTCGTCGACCAGGGTCGCCAGGCGCGCGGCCGAGTCGGTGGCGCACGTCGGCACGGCGAGCACCAGCCGGCGCGGGTGCCGTCGGGCGAGCGCGACGGCGCCCGCCTCGGCGGTGACTCCGGTGGCCAGGCCGTCGTCGACGAGGACGATCTCACGATCGTTCAGCGCGGGCAGCTCGCGTCCCTGCCGGTACACGGCCACGCGCCGTTCGAGCTCGGCCCGCTCCTCGCTGGCGAGGCGGTCGAACGTGGACCGCTCGATGCCGAGCATCCGCAACGTCGCGTCGTCGACAGCGACGACGCCGTCCTCGGCGATCGCTCCGATGCCGAACTCGCGGTGGCCGGGCGCGCCGACCTTGCGGGCGACGAACACCTCGAGCGGGGCGTCGAGCGCCAGCGCGACCTCGTAGCCGACCGGCACTCCACCGCGTGGGAGCGCCAGCACCACCGGATCGTCGAGCGAGAGCACGAGCAGCCGGGCGGCCAGCTGGCGGCCGGCATCGGATCGGTCTCGGAAGCGCATCGGTCTCCTCCTCGCAGGCGCTCACTCCCGCACTCGGTACCCCGTCTCGATGTCAAACGAACAGCGCGCCCAGGTCGCCGCGCAGCTCGGCCTTCTGCACCTTCGACATCGCGTTGCGGGGCAACGCCTCGGCATCGACGAACGCCTTGGGGTGCTTGAACCGCGCCAGCACGCCGTCGAGCGCGCTCGCCAGGTCGGCGTCGGTCACCGGCACGGTCCCGTCGCGGACGACGACGGCCACCACCGCCTCACCGAAGTCGGGATGCGGGACCCCGACGACCGCCGATTCGGCCACGCCGGGAACCGAGTCGAGCACCAGCTCGATCTCCTTCGGGTAGATGTTGTAGCCGCCGCTGATGATCATGTCGCTGGAGCGTCCTTCGAGCGTCAATCGGCCCTCGGCATCGACCGAGCCGACATCTCCGGTGACGAACCAGCCGTCGCAACGGTAGGCGTCGGCCGTCTTGTCCGGCTGCCGCCAGTAGCCGGCGAACAGACCCGGGCTGCGAATCTCGACGACCCCGGTCGCGCCGGCGGCGACCGGCGTCCCGTCTGCGTCGGCGACGCGCAGCTCGACGTCGGGGAGCGCGAACCCGACCGTGCCCGGGACGCGCTCACCGTCGTACGGGTTCGAGGTGATCATGCCGGCCTCGGTCATCCCGTACCGCTCGATGATCCGGTGGCCGGTCCGCGTCGTGAACTCGGCGTGGACCGCGGCGGTCATCGGCGCCGACCCGGACGTGAACAGGCGGATGCCGGAACATGCCGCCGCACCGAAGCGGTCGTCGGCGAGCAGGCGCGTGTACTGCGTCGGCACCCCCATCATCACCGTCGCCGCCGGGAGCTGTTCGATCACGTCGTCGACATCGAAGCGCGGCAGGAAGATCACCTCGTTGCCGCCGAGCATCGCGCAGTGGAGCGCGACGAACAGGCCGTGCACGTGGAAGATCGGCAACGTGTGCAACACCACGTCGTCGGCGCCGAACCGCCAGATGTCGTGGAGCGCGATCGCGTTCGTCGCCAGATTGGCGTGGGTGAGCATCGCGCCCTTCGAGCGCCCGGTCGTGCCCGACGTGTAGATCATCGATGCCAGGTCGTCGGGCCCGCGCGCCACCCAGCCTGCTGATTCTCTGGCCGGCGCGTCGATCTGTCCGGCGAGCTCGGCGAACGAGCCGTCGCCGTCGGTGCCGAGGTGGACCACCTGCGCGTCGAGCCCGGTCAGCGTTGACGGGCGCGCCACCACCAGCGCGGGTTCGGCGTCGTCGACGAAGTACTTCACCTCGTTCGGCGTGTAGGCGGTGTTCAGCGGGACGAGCACGGCGCCCGCCCGGAGGCACGCCAGGTACAGCGCGATCGCATCGGTCGACTTGTCGACCTGCACGATCACCCGGTCGCCGACGCCGACGCCCGACTCCCGCAGCGCCGCCGCCATGGCCGCCGACCGATCCTCGACGTCGCGGTAGGTGAGCACCGCCCCACCGGGCACGCGCAGGAACGGAGCGTCGAGCCGGTCCGCGTAGCGCGCCCGCAACGTGGCGAACAGATTGGCGTCCACCTGGGGTTCCACCATCTCCCCAGTCTCCCGCATCGGCCCCTCGACGCAAACCGGGGGTACCATCGACGTGATGGACAGTGCGCCTGCTCCCGGGACCGTCACGGAGGCCATCGAGATCCTGCGCAGCCGCGGCTACACGGCCGACTTCGAGCTCATCGACGGCGTGCTCTCCGCCGGAGATGCCTGCCCCAGCTGCGACATCGGCCGCGCCGTCGTCGAGCACCTGTACCGGTTCGAGGGTCCGAGCGACCCGGGCGACGAGATGATCGTGTTCGCCGTGCGTGATCCCGACACCGACGTTCGGGGCACGCTCGCCACGGCGTTCGGGCCGAGCGCCGACCCCGAACTGCGCGAGCACCTCACCGGCCTGCGCACCCGCTTCGCCTGACGCCGCCGCCGTCAGCGGGCAGGGAGGCGGGAGCGGACGTCGGGCGGGAGGATGCGACCGTCGGCGATCATCCGCTGCGACACCACCACGGTCATCGTCTCGGCGGCGAGCAGGCCGATCAGCACGAGCACCTGCGCTGCAGCGGCGTCGGCGGCTGAACCTCCGCCGAGCAGCACACCGACGAAGGCGCCCGGCAGCGTGACGAGGCCGACCGTGCGGGTCTGGTCGATCACGGGCACCAACGCGTCGGGCGCATGCGGCGAGATGACCGTCGAGATCGCGAAGCGCCGGTCGAGCCCGAGGGCGAGGGCCGCCTCGACCTGACCCTGGTCGCTGCGCAGCGACGCGAACGCACGGCGACCGGCCAGCGAGTGGGCGGTCATCGCCCCACCGATCACGATGCCGGCGATCGGGATGATCGCTGGGCCCGTCAACTCGACCGCACCCGACCCGAAGATCACCAACAACACCGGCGCGACCCCACAGGCCAACGTCGCGCCGATCCACGCGAGATCGCGCCGCGCGCCGACGCGGCCGGCCGCGGTCCACACGGCCACGGCGAACATCACCGCCGCGAACAGCAGCGACGACCACACCCGTTCGAGGACGACGGTGATGACCGCGGCGACCGCCACGAGCTGGACGACAGCGCGCACCGCGGCGATCGCCAGCTCCCGGGACACACCGATGCGGCCCCACCGGGCCGCGCCGACCGCCAGACCGAGGAGTACCACGAGGGCCACGCTCAGCGTCCACCCGAACGCCGGCCCACCCGTCACGCACGAAACCGTACCCGCCGCGTCTGCCCGAGCACGGCCGGCCGGCGCGACCGCGCGACGCTGTGGAGGTGACCCAACGACTCGCCTTCAACAAGTCCGCACCCGACCTGCACCGCCAGTTCTCCGCGCTCGACGCGCACATCGCCGAACACGTCGATCCCGTCCTCTACGAGCTCGTGAAACTGCGGGCGTCGTTGATCAACGGCTGCGCGTTCTGCATCGACATGCACAGCACCGATGCGATGAAGGCCGGCGAGACGACGGCCCGCTTGTTCGGTCTCGGTGCGTGGCACGAGACCCCGCTGTACACAGAGCGCGAACGGGCCGCACTCGCACTGACCGACGCCGCGACCCGCTTCGGTGAACACGGTGTTCCCGACGACGTGTACGACGCGGCCCGCGCCCAGTTCGACGAGGAGGAGCTCACCTACCTCGTCGGCGCCATCGCGATGATCAACTCCTGGAATCGCATGGCGATCACGTTCCAGACGACACCGATGAGCGCCCGCACCCGCTGATCGCCCGGCGAGCCGGCGTCAGGTCGCCGGATCGCCGTCGACCGCGGCTGCGAGCATCGGCACGACGCCCTCGAGCAGGAACGGGATGCTGAGCACCGTCACGAACGACATCGCACCGCCGAGCGCGTCGGGCGCCTCGCTGTCGAGCATCACCTCGCGCCCCTCGGTGTGCACGGCGAGGCTGTTGTAGACGGCGTTCTCGCGGAACGCGTCGCCACCCTCCTCGGCGTCGAGCCACACGAGCAGGTCGAGGTCGAGGAGGTCGACGCGCTCGAGGCTCAGGTCGAATCCGAACTCGCCGGTCGTGTCCAACGCGGCGAGCTCGTCGGGCATCACGAAGCCGAGCGAGTCGAGGAAGCGCCCGCGCACGTCCTGGGTCGCGTAGACCCAGATCCCTTCGTACGGGGTCGCGGCCGCGCCGGTCGCGCCGGCGAACTCGGGGTGCTCGGCCTTCACCGCCTCGAACTGGGCCTCGACCTCGGCCACCATCTCCTCGGCGCGCTCGCTCTGGCCGACGATGCGGCCGATCGTGATCGTCTCCTCCTGCCACGGGATGCCCCAGTCGACGTACTCGCCGGGTTGGGCGACCGTCGGCGCGATCTCCGACAGGGTGTCGAACTCCTCCTGGCTCAGGCCGGCGTACAGGCCGACGATGAGGTCGGGCCGGAGCCCGGCGATCTGCTCGAAGGGCACACCGTCGGTGTTGTCGAGCACCACTGGCTCGGCGTCGGCCAGATACGGCTGCGCCCACGGCCACGCCGCGTAGTCGTAGCCACCGAACCACTCGGTGACGGCGATCGGCGCCACGCCGAGCGCGAGCAGCGGGTCCTGCTCGGTCAGCCCGACCACCGCGATGCGTTCGGGCCGGGCATCGATCGTCGTCGCGCCGTACTTGTGCTCGACGGTCACCGGATACGCGTCGTCGGAGTCGTCGACCGTGGCCTCGGGCGAGGCTGCAACCGTGTCGGCCGAGCCACTCGTGTCGGGGTCACTGCCGCATGCGGCCACGACCGAGGCCAGCACGACGAGGGATGCGAGAAGGCGGATGGGGCGGGTGATGATCATCAGTAGGCGAACCTAACATCTTGGACGCTGGCTACGGTGGCCCGATCGACCGTCCGACCCACGCACACGAGCCACATGCGCAATCGGAGTCCCTCGCCTCGCGCCTCAACTGGCTGCGTGCCGGCGTCCTCGGCGCCAACGACGGCATCATCTCCACCGCCGGCCTCGTGATCGGCGTGGCCGCAGCCACCACCGACACCAGCGAGATCGCCACGGCGGGCATCGCGGGCCTCGTCGCCGGCACCGTTTCGATGTCGCTCGGCGAGTACGTGTCGGTGAGCGCGCAACGCGACACCGAGCGCGCCGTCATCGCCCAGGAGCGGCTCGAGTTGGAGCAGATGCCCGACGCCGAGCACCGCGAACTGGTGGGGATGCTCCAGCAGCGTGGGATCAGCCCCGCGCTGTCGCAGGCGGTTGCCGACGAATTGATGGAACACGACGCGCTGGCGACCCATCTCGACATCGAGTTCGGCATCGACCAGGAAGATCTCGTGAGCCCGTGGGCGGCGGCCGGCTCGTCCGCGCTCGCGTTCACGGTCGGTGCCGTACTCCCGTTGGCCGCCATCCTCGTCCCCCCGACATCGGCACGGATCGCGGTCACCTTCGTCGCCGTGCTCATCGCGTTGTTCGTCACGGGGCTGGTCAGCGCGACCCTCGGCGGGTCACATCGCGGCGTCGCCGTGGCCCGGCTGGTGGTCGGTGGCGCCCTGGCGATGGCGGTCACGTTCGGCATCGGCACCCTGCTCGACACCGCGGTCGGATGAGCGCGTTCGCCGCGTCCCGCTCGATTCGCGGCATCGCCGCTGGAGCGCTCGGCCTCGCCGCGTGCATCGGCGCTGCGGCAGTGGTCGCCGCACCCCCTGCGATCGACCGCCCGGCGGCGGCCAACGAGCCAGCGGTCCGGCTCGGCTCGTCGGGCGGACCAACGGTCGGCGGCTGTCCTGTCTTCCCGGCAGACAACGCGTGGAACACGCCCGTCGCGGCGGCCCCCCTCCATCCGGACAGCGACGCCATCATCGCCACCATCCAGGCCAACGGTGGCGACAACCTCCACCCGGACTTCGGCGAGAACCCCGAGTACGGCATTCCCTACGTGGTCGTGCCGGCCGATCAGCCACGCGTGCCGATCACCTACGACGCATACGGCGACGAGAGCGACCCCGGGCCGTTCCCGATCCCGCCCGACGCCCCTGTCGAAGGTGGCCGTGACGCAACCGGCGACCGGCACGTGCTCGTCGTCCAGCAGGGTTCGTGCGAACTGTTCGAGCTGTACGAGGCACAACCCTCGGGCGCCGGGTGGATGGCCGACTCCGGCGCCCGCTTCGATCTCCGTTCGAACGCGCTCCGGCCGCTCGGTTGGACCAGTGCCGACGCGGCTGGACTCCCGATCCTCGCCGGGCTCGTGCGCTACGAGGAGGTGGCGCGGGGTCAGATCCGCCACGCCATCCGCATCACGTTCAGCCGCACCCGCGCCGGCTACATCATCCCGGCCACCCACTTCGCGTCCAACCGGACCGACGCCGATCTCCCGCCGATGGGCATGCGCCTGCGCCTGAAGGCGTCGTACGACGTGTCGGCGCTCACCGGCCAGGCACGCGTGATCGCCACCGCGATGCAGCAGTACGGCGTCATCGTGGCCGACAACGGGTCGAACTGGTTCTTCCAGGGCGCCCCGAGCTCGGGGTGGGACGACGACGACCTCAACCAGCTGAAGTCGGTCCCGGGCACCGCGTTCGAGGTCGTCGACACCGGGCCGGTGCTCGACTGACCGTCAGTCGGCGCTGCTCTTGTAGCTCAGCCTGAGCTTGGTCCGAAAGGCGATGATGTCGCCGTCTTCGATCAGGACGTCCATCTCGACGACCTCGGCCACGCGCAGATCCTGATAGATCTTGGCCGCCTCTCGAACAGCGTTGTGTGCCGCGGTCTCCCACGAGTCGCTGCTCGAGCCGATCAGCTCGACGACGCCGTACACGCTCGGCCCGTTGGTTCCGTTCATGTGGTGCTTCTCCTTGGATGATTCACGCCTGAATCGGTGCTCCCGGCGCGAAACCGCGTCGACAGCTTCAGTTCGGTCTCGAACTCGACGTCGCCGGACGGTGTCACGCGGCACCGCAACCGGTTGACCTCGGCGACGCGTGCGTCGTCGTACCGGCCGCATCCGTCGGCGACCGCCCGTTCCGCGGCATGGCGCCAGCTCAGCCCCATGGCGCCGTGGGTGGTGACCCGGTAGACGCTCTCGCTGCCGCCACGGATCAATGGTGGTCGCAGCGACGAAAAGTCGTCCGAGCGCGGCTGCTCGGTCATCGAGGCGATCGCCGCCATCACGTCGTCGAGCAGATGCTGGCGCCGTTTGCGGCTGCCACCGTGGCGGTAGTCGGCCGGGTCGATCGGTTCCCCGAAGCGCACGATGACCGGCCCGGTGAACGGTCGTGGCACCGAGCTGCCGATCGGTTGGACCCGCTCGGTGCCGATCAGGCCGACCGGCACGATCGGTGCGCCGGAGATCATCGCCAGGTGGGCGACGCCGGTGTGGCCGCGATGCAGCAGCCCGTCGCGCGACCGCGTGCCCTCCGGATAGATCCCTACGAGCTGACCCCGGCCGAGCAGCTCGGCAGCGGTGGTCAGCGCCGCCATCGACGCCTTCTTGACGTCGCGCTTGATCGGCACCATCCCCACGGCCGGGAAGACGAAGCGGGTCAGGCGCGCGTCCATGTACTCGGCCTTGCCGAGGAAGACGACCGGGCGCGGAGCGAGCGCCATCAGCAGCGGCGAGTCGAAGAACGACCGATGGTTGGGGCTCAAGATGGCCGGGCCCGAGGCGGGGATGTTCTCGGCACCCTCGACCGTGGCCCGGTACAGCACACGCATCGCCGGCCGCGTGACGGCGCGGGCTGGTCCGGCAAGCACCCCGATCCGCGGGTCGTCGGTGGTGCCGATGGCTCGGACCATGAGGTCCGCGAGAGTCGAGCGCAGGGGTTGGGCGATGGCAAAGTGTCCCACGTCCGTGGCGGCTCAGCGGGCAAGCATGCAACCTTGCGGAAGGAGCGCCCGCAGTGGGCAGCGGCGGCGACCGCTCAGATGATCGATCAGCGCTTCGACGTCGCACGTTCCGCGCCTCGAACGACGACATCGGGATCACGCCATCGCGGTCGCTCCACAGCACGAGCGTCGGCAACTCCCGCGCCGACAGCGCCGTCATCTCGCCGGACAGGTCGGCCGACACCGCCATCCGGGCCGCGTCGGCCATCGCCAACGGATCGCGCGCGAGGTTCTGGGCGAACACCCGCGGGAGGAGACGTGCCGTGGCCCCGGCGGCGTTGGGCCTTGAACGACGTGTGAACAGTTCGCGAACTGCCCGGCGCGCTCCCCGAGCCGCGCGTTCAGTCTGGGGGTGTGTCGCCGGATCGCACGAACGCCCTGGTCGCGGCCAACGACGTCGGGAACAGGCGCCCGTTCGCCACGAAGTCGTCCCAGTCCGGTAGGACCGTGGCGGTCGCGAGGGCGCGCTCGGGGATGGCGGCGATCCAGAAGTTGACGCCGCGCGCGGCGATCTCGCGCTCGAGATCCGGGAAGCGGTCGAGGACGGTGACGGTCACCTGATTGATCGCCGTCAGATCGACGACGACGGTGTCGGGCGCGGCGGCGTCGATGGCGGCGAGCAGCCGGCGGTTCGCCCCCTGCACGTTGGCGGTGTAGAGCGGGCCGTCGAGGCGCACGACGAGCAGGCCCGGAACCGGCATCGAGTCGGGCCCGGCGACCAACATGTCGTCGAGGCCGGGCGTGGGCTGCAGCTCGGTGACCCCCACGTTGTTGAGCGCGTTGAGCACGAGACCGAGTGTGAGCACCACGCCGATCAGGACCGCG
Source organism: uncultured Ilumatobacteraceae bacterium (assembly GCA_964651825.1). GTDB lineage: Bacteria > Actinomycetota > Acidimicrobiia > Acidimicrobiales > Ilumatobacteraceae > Sva-07. Next base: position 10,555 of record CAZYWK010000025.1, read on the forward strand.
GCGAGGAGCCCGAGCACCAGCCCGCTGACGGCGGTGACGACCGCCACCCAGAATTCGAGGCGGTCGAGTCGCCAGAATCGGCGGAGCTCGGCCGGCTTGATCAACCCGAGGACGGCCACCACGACCATGCAGCCGAGCGTCGCCTGCGGCAGGTCGCTCAACACGCCGCCGAGGAACAGTGCACAGGCGACGGCGAGGGCCGCTGTGACGATCCCGCTCAGCTGTGTGACCGAACCCGCGCTCTGGTTGATCGCGGTCTGGGAGAAGCCGCCGGCGGACGGCATCCCCCGCAGCACGCCGCCGACGATGCACGCCACGCCGTTGGCCGCCAGCTCCTGGTCGTTGTCGATCACCGGTTCATCGGGTCGCCGGACGGCACCGGCGACCGACGCCGTCTCGAGAAAGCACATGATGGCGATGGCGAACGCACCACCGAGCAGGCCCCCCACGTGGTCGAGCGACGGCAGGACGGGAGTCGGCAGGCCGGACGGCACGGGCGCGATCAGTGCGATCCCGTGCTCGTCGATCGACCAGATCGCGACGAGGGCGATCCCGAGGACGACCGCGACGAGCGGTCCTGGCACCTTCGGCAGCACACGTGCGGTGCCGAGCAACACCACCAGCGTCACAGCTGAGAATCCCACCGTGGCCCAGCTGATGTCGCCGAGATCCTCGATGACGCCGCGCATCTCGCCGAAGAACGCATCGGCCGTCGGATCGCCGGTGATCCCGAGCAGCTTCGGCAACTGGCCGGCGGCGACGGTCAGCCCGACGCCGAGCTTGATGCCGACGAGCGTGGCCTCGGAGATGTTGTCGATCAGCGAGCCGAGCCGGAGCAGGCGAGCGACGAGCAGGATCAGGCCGACGAGCATCGTCAAGGTCGCGAGATCGCGGGCGGGATCGTCGCCCGAGGCGGCCACGCCGGCGGACAGCAACGTCGAGCCGGTCAGCACGGCCACCGTCGAAGTCGTGCTCATCGACAACGCACGCGAGCCGCCGAGTGCGGCGTAGACCACCATCGGCACCATGCAGGTGTAGAGACCGACCTCGACCGGCAGGTCGGCGATCGAGGCGTACGCCATCGCCTGGGGGATCACGACCGCCCCGGCCGCCAGACCGCCGACGATGTCCTTGGACAGCCAACTGCGCCGGTAGCCGCGGATCCATCCGAGCGCCGGGACGTACCCGGCGAGCCCCGAGCTGCCTGCGGACGAAATGCTGGTCACGACATAGTTTGGCGACACCGCGGCTTGACAATTCGGCCGAAGCGACCCCCGGGCGGCCCGATCGCTCTTGACGCGCGCGCGTCCGCGGACGCGCGGACTGACCGTCCACCGATCCGCGGCGCTGGCCAGGTGGGCGATCTCGGTCGTGTCGGCTGGCCAGTAGCCTCGCGGTATGTCCGAACAGCGTCGTGTGGTGGTCGGTGTCGACGGTTCCGAGCTGAATCGTGACGCGTTGCAGCGCGCGGCGATCGAGGCGGTGGCGCACGGCGCACTGCTGCAGATCGTCCACGCCTGGAACTTCCTCGACCAGCCGGGCCCGGAGTTCGACCCGCACTACGGCGAGGCCGCGGCCCGCGCGAGGATCGAAGCGTTCGTCGACGAGGCGCTCGGTGGCGACCGGCCGGACTCCACCGAGGTCGTGTTGGTCAACGACCACGCCACCGGTGCGCTGCTGGACGCATCGCACGGAGCGTTCACGCTCGTCGTCGGTGCCCGCGGCCTCGGTGGCTTCCGTGGCATCCTGCTCGGCTCGGTGAGCCAGCACCTCGTTCACCATGCGACGTGCCCCGTGCTGATCGTGCGCTGACCCGTCCGTCACGGGCAGTCGCGCTCCACGGGTCACTACGGTCGCACCATGGCGACCGACCGTCCGTTCGACCTCACCCGCTTCCGTGCGCTCAGCTTCGACGTGTACGGCACGCTGATCGACTGGGAGGCCGGCATCCTCGCTGTGCTCGAGCCGTGGGCCGACGAGTGCGGTCTCCGGCTCACCGGCGACGAGCTCTTGCTCGCGTACGGCGAAGGCGAGGCGGTGATCGAACGAGACGAGCCGACCACGCCGTACCCCGACGTGCTCGCCAGCGCATTTCGGTGGGCTGGCCGCCGGCTCCAGGCCCCGGTCCCCGACGCGTGGGCCGACCGTCTCGCTGGCTCGGTCGGCGACTGGCCCGCGTTCTCCGACTCCGCCGCCGCGCTCGCCACCCTCGCCGGGCACTACCAGCTGTTCGTCGTCTCGAACGTGAACCGGGGTGGCTTCGCCGCGAGCAACGAACGCCTCCAGGGAGCGTTCGCGGGAGTGATCACGGCCGAAGACGTCGGCGCCTACAAGCCGGCCGACCCGCACTTCGACGCCCTCGACACCATGGTCGGCTCACGAGGCGTCGACACGGGTGAGTTGCTCCACGTGGCGCAGAGCCTGTTCCACGACCACGTCCCCGCCCGCCGGCGCGGACTTCGTTCGGTCTGGATCAACCGTCGCCACGACCGGCCGGGATGGGGCGCGACGCTCCCGCCGGAGGACTCCTACTCCTACGACCGCGAGTACCACTCGATGGCCGGGTTCACCGCGGCCGTCGCCGACGCTTTCGCGTGACCGACGGCACAGTCTCATCGTTCGATCACGATATATCGTGATAGTCATGAAAGAACCAACACAACCACATTCAGAACCACACTCGGAATCACGCGGTCGTCACGGCCGGCGAGGCCGACCAGACCACACCGGACGCGGACGACGCGGCCCCGGCGGCCCCGGCGGCCGCATGCGCCGCGGCGACGTGCGCGCCGCCCTCCTCATCGCCCTGCTCGACGGACCGGGCCACGGCTACGCGCTGATCCAGAACCTCGAGGCCAAGACCGAAGGTCGTTGGCGACCGAGCCCCGGCTCGGTGTACCCGGCGCTCAACCTGTTGAACGACGAAGGGCTCGTCAGCGCGACCGAGCGCGACGGCAAGCAGATCTTCGAGCTCACCGACGCGGGTCGTGCCGAGGCTGAGCAGCGGATCGCCCAGGGCAGCCTTCCCTGGGACGAAGCCGATGGCGAGCACGGCGACCTGCGCACCGCCGTCCGCGACCTGCACCTCGCCGCGAAGCAGGTCGGGATCACCGGCTCACCCGAAGCCGTGACGCAGGCCACGACGATCATCACCGAGGCCCGCAAGTCGCTCTACCGGCTGCTCGCCGAATCGTGACCGTCACGTCCTGACGGGCCGCGGGACACGGCCCGGTCCAGCGCGGTACCTTGCCCCGGGTGACACCCCGTGCACTCGTCCTCGCGGCGGCGGTCGCTGTGGGCTCCATCGTCGCCGTCGCCGGCGCTCCCGTGGCGGCGGCACCAGGCTCGATCGCGGCCGGCTGGGTGTTGCGGGTTCCGGTGCCCGACGCGATCGGCGGCAAAACCGTGCTCGGCCAGCTCACCGTCGACCGGGCGACCGGGTGGGGCAGCATCACCGCCTACGCCTGCGACGACGGCATGCCCACCGACACGAGTGGCAACGTCACCCGGTCCGACCTGAACTACGACGGGCGCGTCACCCCGGCCGCCTCGAACCGTCTGATCGTCCAGGCCGACGCCGACGGCGACGTGTGCTTCTACACCACGGCGCGCGTCGACATGATCGTCGATGTGAACGCAGTGTCCTTCGACGTCGGGATCTCCTCGTTCCCGAACCGTCGAACCGACACCCGCACCGGTGGCACCACCGGGGCGCCCCAGGTGACGGCGGGTGGAGTGGTGCGCGTCGCGGTCCCCGAAGCGGTCGGCGGCAAGACCGTGATCGGCCAGCTCACCGTCGACCGGGCCCGCGACTGGGGCTACGTCACGGCCTACGGGTGTGACGACGGGTTGCCGGCGGCTCCGGGTGGTGGCGTGACGAGATCGGACGTCAACTACGACGGACACGTGACACCGGCCGCCTCCAACCGGTTGATCGTCCGCGCTGACGCCGACGGCGAGATCTGCCTGCGCCCGTCGACCGCCGTCGACCTGATCGTCGACGTCAACGCAACGAGCGACGTCGGCATCGCCGCATTCTCGAACCGGCGTGTCGACACCCGGTCGTCGTCCACCCTGCAGCCGCAGCTCGCCGCCGACGGCGACCTGCGGATCAACGTGCCCGAAGCGGCCGGCGGCAAGACCGTGATCGGCCAGCTCACCGTCGACCGCGCCGACGACTGGGGGTACGTGACCGCGTATCCGTGCGACCAGGGCGTCCCCGCGGCGCCGGGCGGAGGCGTGACCCGCTCCGATCTCAACTACGACGGCCGCATCACCCCCGCCGCCTCCAACCGCCTCATCGTGGAGGCGGACGCCGACGGCGACATCTGCCTGCGCCCGTCGACCGCCGTCGACCTCGTCGTCGATGTGAACGCGGCGTCGGGCGTCGGGATCACGTCGTTCCCGAACCAACGGACCGACACCCGCACGGGCACGACCGTCGCGGAGCTTCCCGTGGTCGGGCCTGTTCCGCAATGGCCGCCGTTCACGCCGCTGCCGGCCCTCAACGGCATCGCCGCGCTCACCGGCTTGGCGGTCGCGCCCGACGTGGCGGCTCGACCGATCGTCGCGGTGAAGATCGACAATTACCGCCTCGCACGTCCCCAGTTCGGCCTCGAGCTCGCCGACGGCGTCTTCGAGGAGAACGTCGAGGGCGTCTCACGCTTCATCGCGCTCTACCAGACCCATCAACCCGTCGACGTCGGGCCCGTGCGGTCGGCGCGCACCGGCGACCTCGACCTGCTGTCCGCGATGAACCGGCCCGTGTTCGCGTTCTCGGGCGCCAACGCCGGGGTCGACGCCTGGATCCGGTCAGCGGCGGGCTCCGGCGTGCTCGTCGACTTCTCCGCCCAGCGACGGCCGTGCTACCGCCGGACCATCGACCGGCCCGGTCCGCACAACCTCATTCTCGACACGGCCTGTGCCGCAGCGACGGCGAGCACAGCCGGCGCCGCGGGCCCGCTCTGGACGATCGACGGCCCTTGGCGTGCACCTGCGGCGGTCGTGTCGACGCCGGACGGCACGTTCACCGTGCCCATGGACGGCGTGCGGGTGGAGTGGACCTGGGACCGCACGACGATGACCTACCTGCGCTCCCAGGACGGCGATGCGCACCTCGCCGCGTCCGGTGCCCGCATCGCCGCGCGCACGGTCGTCGAGCTGCGCGTCGCGCACATCCCCTCTCCCGTCGACGCCCGGTCGCCCAACCCGATCTCGGTCGGCGCCGGTGCAGCGGTCGTGCACCGCAACGGCCGCGCGATCCCCGTCACGTGGACCCGGCCCACCGCGTACGACCCGTTCACGTTCCACGACCCTGTGAGCGGCGTCGCCGTGCCGCTCGACACCGGTGTCACCTTCGTCGAGCTGACCCGCGCCTGACTGTGAGCGAGCGGTTCACGACGCAGCGGGCTCGCGCGACGAGGCGGTCGATGCCGGTCGTCGTCTCGGTGTGATCCGACGACGACGGCATCGACCGCCGAGAAGCCCCCGTTCAGCCGAGCAGCTTGGCCTTCTGCTGGGCGAATTCGGCGTCGGTGATGACGCCCTTGGCGTTGAGGTCGGCCAGCTTCGACAGCTCGTCGGCGGTACCGCCACTCGAGCTCGCCGTCTCCTGGATGTAGCTGCGCATCGCCGCGTCCTGGGCCCTGGCTTGCTCGAGCTGACGCTCCTGCATCCCGTGGCCACGCGCGATCACATAGACGAACACACCGAGGAACGGAAGCAGGACCACGAAGATCATCCACAGCGCCTTGCCCCATCCGCCCATGTCGTGGCTGCGGAAGATGTCGAAGATCACCTGGAACAGGACGAACAGCCAAGCGACCCACAAGAAGATCCAGAGGAAGGTCCAGAAGAGGCCGAGGATCGGATAGTCGTACGCCAGCATGTGTTTGCTCCTTGATTCGTGAGTGAGTCAGAAGAGTAGGGCGTGGAGCCCGCTCCACGGTGAAACTAGACAACCGCCTGCCGACCGGCCTCACCCAGAACGGGGTGGTCCGCCGATGGTGCCGGAGGCGGCGTGCAGGGGCCAGGATGACGGCATGACCGATTCGAGCATCAACCTGACCGGCGACCAGTTCCTCGAGCTGCGCGCTCTCGTGCGGGACTCCGACAGCATCGAACTGAAGCTGACCGTGCCGCCGGACGCGCAACGAGGCGCCATCCGCTCCCTCGGGCTCGACCCGCTCGATGCCCAGATCCGCCAGGTGTACTTCTTCGACACACCCGACCTCGCGCTCAACCAGGCCGGCGTGGTCGCCCGGGCGCGGCGCATCCAGGGACGCGACCACGACTCGGTGATCAAGCTCCGCCCGGTCGTGCCCGCCACGCTCCCGAAGGAGCTGCGCCAGTTGCCCGAGTTCGTCGTCGAGGTCGACGCCGTGCCCGGGGGGTACGTGTGCTCCGGTTCGCTCAAGACCGCGCTGCCGCCGACGGCAGTCCGGGCGTCGGTCGACGGCGACAAGCCGCTGCGCAAGCTGTTCAGCAAGGAGCAGCGGGCGTTCTTCGCCGAGCACGCTCCCGAGGGCCTCACGATCGACGACCTCTCCGTGCTGGGCCCGATCTTCGTGCTCAAGCTGAAGTTCGCGCCCGCCACCTTCGACCGCAAGGTCGTCGGGGAGATGTGGCTGTACCCCGACGGATCACGCGTCGTCGAGCTGTCGACCAAGTGCCTGCCCGGCGAGGGGATCGACACCGCCCTCGAGCTCCGCGCCTTCCTCGAATCGAAGGGCATCTCCACCGGCGGCGAACAGAGCACGAAGACGAAGTCCGCCCTCGAGTTCTTCTCCGCCGAGCTCCGCTCCACCGGCTGAGATCCGTCAGCCGCGGGTGTCGGCGAGGGCGGCGTCGATGGCGGTTGGGGCGAGGATGGTCTCCAGCACCATCACCGCCGCGCCGGTGATTCCCGCGGCGTCGCCGAGCCGGAGGTGCCTTCGCTCGTCGTCGTGCCGCGCGAGTCGTCAGGCGGTGGCTGGCGCCAGGTCGACCTCGATCTCGGCCGAGTCCAGCTCCACCGAGTCGTCCAGCTCCACCGAGTCGTCGAGGTCGTCGAGGCCGTGGACCTTGCGGGGGCCGCGCACCAGGAGGAACACGAACACCGCTGCCGACAGCGCCACGCCGAACCACATCGACAGCTGCCAGCCGTCGACCAGTGCCTGACGGGCGGCGTCGAGCACCTGCGGGGCGTCGGCACCGAGCTCGGGAGCAGCGGCGAACGCCGAGCCGATGCCCTCCTCGACGCGGTGGGCGAGCTCGGGAGCGAGATCGGCCGTCGCCGAGGTGACCGACGAGCGGTAGCCCGCGTTGAGCACCGAGCCGAGCAGCGCGATGCCGACGGCGCCGCCGAACTCTCGCACGGTGTCGTTGAGGGCCGAGGCGATGCCCTGGTGCTCCTCGGGAAGCGATTCGGTGATCGCCGTGGTCGACGGGCTCATCAGCAGACCGGAGCCGGCGCCGATCAACAGCAGGCCGGGCAGGATCGACCAGTACCCGCCGTCGACCGACACCATCGTCGCCAGCAGGGCGAGGCCGCCGGTGAACAGTCCGGCGCCGATGAGCAACGTCGTACGGGTGCCGATCTTCTTGGCGACCGTCGGCGCCACGCTCGACAGCGGCATCATCACCGCCGCCATCGGCAACAGTCCAGCCGACGCGCCGAGCGCCGAGAAGCCGGCCACCGTCATCAGGAACTGGACGAGCACCAGGAAGATCCCCATCATGACCGCGAACACGACCAGCAGCGTCACCGAGCCGGCGGCGAGCGCCCGGTCGCGGAACACCCGCAGGTCGAGGATCGGGTGGGTGTTGCGCAGCTCCCAGACGATGAACCCGGCGAGGGCGACGACGCCGACGATCATGCCGGCCATCGTGAGTGGATCGGTCCATCCCTTCTCCGGACCTTCGTGGATGCCGAGCACGAGGCCGCCGATGGCCAGCGCCGACAGGATCGATCCGAGGGTGTCGAACCGCCCGGCGTGATCCTCACGGGAGTTGCCGACGAAGCGCAGCGTCATCGCCAGCGCCACCATCGCGAACACGATCGGCATGGCGAACAGCCACGGCCAGGAGACCCGGTCGATCAGGAACGACGACACGAACAACCCGAGGATGCCGCCGGCGCCGGCGAAGCCGGACCAGATGCCGACCGCCCGCGCCCGGTCCTCGACAGGGAAGCTCGACGTGATCACCGACAGGGTGACGGGCATGATCATCGCGGCGCCGACGCCAGCAGCGATGCGGGCGATCATGAGCCAGGTAGCCGTGTCGGCGAACGCGCCGCCGAGGTTGGCGACGGCGAACACGACGAGGCCGGCGAGCAGGATGGGCTTGCGGCCCCAGCGGTCGCCGATCGCTCCGATGGGCATCAGCAGGGCGGCGAGGGCCATCGTGTAGCCGTTGATGATCCAGAGCAGTTGGCTCTGCGAGGCGCCGAGGTCGACGGCGAGCGCCTGCTGGGCGACGTTCAGTCCCGAGACCGACGCGATCACGCCCACGAGGGCGAGGATCATGGCGATCAGGATGTTGCGCCGGCGGACCGGGTCGTGGACGACGCCGGAGGCGCTGGTCGAGGCGACGTCGGTCGTCTGGATCGGGGAGGGTGGTGCGTTCACATCGTGCTCAGTTCTGTCGGTGTTCGATCGTGGTTCAGCGGGTGTTCCAATTTCAGTACGAGACGGTATCGTACTGTTACATCGCAACGCGTGCCGGAGAACTTGATGAGACACCTGTCACCACTACCGTTCAGCACCAAGATGGACGCCCGAGTCGCGCGCACCCGGGCCGCCGTGCTGCGGTCCGCCACCGACCTGCTGGTCGAGGGTGGCCCGTCCGCGGTCACGGTCGACGCGATCGTCGCCCACTCGGGCGTGGCCAAGTCGACCATCTACCGCCACTGGGAGTCGCGCGACGACATCCTCGTCTCCGTCATCGAGAACTGCGCGCCGCACCTCGAACCGCCCGACCCGGCGCTCGGCTTCGAAGGCGGCCTGCGACTCGTCACGGGGCAGTTCTTCGCCACCATGACCGACCCCGAGTGGGCCCGGATCATTCCCGCGCTCCTCTTGTTGAAGGCGCATCAGGAGAGCATCGCCGAGATCCAGGACCGGCTCGGAAACCGCCAGGACGAGACGCTCGACATCGTGCTGCGGGCCGGGATCGAGGAGGGCTATCTCGCTCCCGACACCCGCGTGGAGGAGTTGGCGGCGATGCTGATCGGCCCGCTGATGTTCGCCCACCTGACCGGCCGGCCCGACCTGACCCCCGAGTTCGCCGACCGGATCGTCGACGGCCTCCTGCACCTCACCCCAACTGTCATCAACTGACAGTTGTCAGCAAGCGTCAGGTTGCTAGCCTCGCGGTGTGTTGGACCTCGACGATGCGGCCGCCGCTGACGACATCGGCCGCCGCGAGCGCAAGAAGCAGGAGACGCGCGACGCGCTGGTCGCCGCCGCGCTCGAGCTCTTCGTCGCCCGCGGGGTCGATGCGACGACCGTCGACGAAATCGCCGATGCGGTCGACGTGTCGGCCCGTACGTTCCATCGCTACTTCCCGACCAAGGAAGACGTGCTGTTCGCCGACTCCGAACGGCGCCAGACCGCGTTCGCCGCGTTCCTGGCCGAACGGCCAGACGACGAGGGCCTGTTCGACACGCTCCGCACGGCCGCTCACCGGCTCGCCGACAGCTTCCTCAACGACCCGGCCATCGAGCGGCAGCGGATGACGCTCATCGCGACGTCCTACAACCTGCGGGCGCGCAGCCTCCAGCACACCGACGCCCTCAACGAGATCGTGGCCGAGCACGTGGCGAAACGGCTCCGAGTCGAGCCGGGCGAACCACTCCCCCGCCTCCTCGCCGCCTGCACGATCGCCGCCCTGCGTACCGCACGTGAGCGCTGGCTGGCCGACGTCTCGGTCGACTACCACGCCGAGATCGACCAGTGCTTCGCGCTCGTCGCCGACCTGCGCGGCGCCACGGCCGCGTTCCGACCCCGCCAGATCCCGACCGGAGCAGCCGCACAGCGATGACCACCGACACCACCGAGAGCAGCTACCAGGGAAATCCGTGGGTCCCGGCCGGCGTCGTCATCGCCGCGACGGCGATGGTCGTCCTCGACACGACCATCGTGAACGTCGCGCTGCACGAGATCGGTGTCGACCTCGGCGCCGGCGACGGCATCGAATGGGTCGTCACCGCCTACCTCCTCGCGGTCTGCGCGTCCCAGCCGGCGACCGGCTGGCTGGCCGACCGCTTCGGCCGCAAGTGGATCTTCCTCGGCTCGTTGGCGGCCTTCACGATCGCCTCCGCCTTGTGCGCCGTGGCGCCGAACCTCGGGTGGCTGATCGCGTTCCGCGTCCTGCAAGGGTTCGGTGGCGGAGCGCTCATGCCGGTCGGCATGGCGATGATGCTCGGACTGTTCCCGCGCCAGCAGCACGGCCGGGCGATGTCGTTCTGGGGCATGGCGTTGATGGTCGCGCCGGCGATCGGGCCGACGATCGGCGGTTGGCTCGTCACCGAGGTCAGTTGGCACTGGCTGTTCCTGATCAACGTGCCCATCGGAGTGACCGCGGTCGTGCTCGGCCTCCGGCTCCTCCCTGACGTCGGGCACCGTGAACGGCGGCCGTTCGACGCGCTCGGCCTGGCGCTCGGCAGCATCGGCCTGACCGTGGCGATCCTCGGCGTGTCCGAGGGTGGCAGCTGGGGCTGGCGCACGCCGGCCACGATCGGCTGCATCGTGGGCGGCGTCGTGCTCCTCGTGGCGTTCGTGCGCCACGAGCTCGGTGCGGAGCACCCGCTGCTCGACCTGCGGATGTTCTCCGACCGCACGTTCAGCCTGGCGATCGGCGCGATGCTGTTCATCACCGGAGCGAACTATGCGCGGCTCGTGTTCATCCCGCTCCAACTCGAGGATCTCCGCGGGTACACGGCGCTGCGGGTCGGGATGATGTTCTTCTTCCCCGCGATCGTCACCGCGGTCGGCATGTCGATCGGCGGCCGGCTCGTCGACCGCATCGGTCCGCGGCTGCCGAGCATCATCGGCTGCGTGTTCATGATCCTGGCCATGTTCTCCTTCTCCCGGCTCACGCTGACCACGCCGACGGGGGTGATCGTCGGGTTCCTCTCGGTTCAGGGGTTCGGCATGGGCATCTCGATGGCTCCGCTGATGGTCGCCGGGCTGAGCGAGCTCCCGGCGCGGCTGGTGTCGCAGGGCACCGCCATCCGTTCCCTCGCCGGCCAGGTGTCCGGGGCCATCGCCGTCGCCATGCTGAGCGCGGTGATCGTGGCGAACATGGGTGTCGACCCGACACCGCAGGAATCCCAGGACGCCTACAACGCGGCCTTCGTCTGGGCCGGCGTCGGCCTCCTGGTCGCCCTGTACCTCGCGATCCGCCTGCCCCGCCACGTCCACATCGACGCCGACATCCAAGCCGAATCCCTCATCGCCGTCGAGTAACCGACACGCCCGGGGTCAGGCACCGAACGTTTCGCGTTCGGCCTACAGCTCGAGGTGTACCGCCCGTTCCTCGCCATCGACGAACGTCGTGATGTCGGCGGGGACGCGGAGCGCGTCGTCGGTGAGGTAGCGCTCGCGGATCGCGGTGAAGTCGTCGGTCATCACCAGTGCGGCGAGCTCGTCGAGCACCGCGAGCTGCGCGTCGGTGAGCGGGTCGAACGGCCCGGTCATCATCCCCCAGCCGTCCCAGGGCAGGAGCTCGACCTTGTTCAGGCAGGCGACGTCGCTGATCACGTTGCCGGAGATGAACCCGAGGCCCCACATGTCGAAGATGCCGAACAGCATCGGATCGATCGCGCCCGTGCGTGCGGCCGCCCAGGCTTCGCTCCCCGTCAGGAACTTCCCGGCCGGCTGGTCGTAGGGATCGAAGTCGAGCCGTAACACTCCGGCCTGCAGCTGGTCGATCTGCGGGTCGTCACGGACCCAGCGGCCGTCGGCCCACCGCTCGGTGATCCAGTGGTCGTACCACTTGGCGGCATCGAAGTAGTTGCTGAAGCCGCAACGCACCCGCGCCGGCAGCCCCCGCGAGCGGAGCATCGCGGTGTGCAGGAGTGTGAAGTGGCGACAGATGCACAGCACACGATCGATCGGATCGCGTGGGACGGTGACCGGCTCGGGGGAGAGCTCGAAGGCCCGGGCGAGGATCTCGGCAGTGGAGCGCAGGTGCTGCTCGTCGAGCCGTACGGCGTCGCCCTCGAGGCCGTATGCCGCTGCCCAGTCACGGTGCACGAGGAGACCCTGCACCGCGTCGCGTATGCCCTCGAGGCTGACCGGGATCCACTCCAGCGCCGGATGGTCCGCAAGCCCGGTCATCGGGCCTGGCGCCGCGTAGAACTCCAATGCTCCGTGGTCCATCCCGGAAGTCTGACAGCTCGCCGCCGGCCCGCGTCACGGCCGCCGGACGGTCGTCGAGTTGCGGCCGGCGAGGGGCGGGTGGGTACGGTCGCCGGTCATGCGACTCCACACCGTTCGCCGGGGGGCCGGCGATCCGATCGTGTTCGTCCACGGCCTCGGCACCTCGGCTGCCACCTGGACCGCCTGCATGGACCTGCTCGAGGACCGTTACACCGTGGCCGCCGTCGACCTGCTCGGCCATGGTGGCTCGCCCGTGCCCGAAGATCCCGCGGAGTACACCCGTGACGCCGCGCTCTGCGACCTCGACGAGCTCGTCGAAGAGCTCGGCGGGCGGGCGGTGCTCGTGGGCCATTCGCTCGGCGGGTACATCTCGCTCGCATTCGCCGCGACTCGGCCCGACGCGACCCGCGGCGTCGTGGTGCTGAACACCGGGCCGGGGTATCGAGACCCCGTCAAGCGCGAGGAGTGGAACGAGCGCACCCGCCGCAACGCCCACCGGTTCGGTGTGCCCGAGCAGGTCACCACGTTGAACCTCCAGGAGGATTCCGTGGTGATGGACCGGCTGGCCGAGATGACCACGCCGACACTGGTGCTCGCCGGCTCGGCCGACCGGGCCGAGTATGCGAGCGCCGGCGAGTACCTGCAGCGCAAGATGCCCGACGCCCGGTTGATCGTGATCGACGGTGGCGAGCACTCGATGCACGAAGACACGCACGCCGCCCAGGTCGCCGACCTGATCGCCGCCTTCGTCTCCCACCTCGCGCCGTGACGATCATCGTTTGCGTCGGGATTCAGCACCGGCGGGTGTGATCAGATCCCGACGCAAACGACGTCTCGTCACGCGAATCCGGCGATGGGGTGGGGCGTGTAGGGCTCTTCCAGCCGGGCGATCTCGTCCGCCGACAGTTCGACGTCGATCGCCGCTACGGCGTCGCTGAGATGGTGCGGCTTGGTGGTGCCGACGATCGGTGCGGTGACGAACGGCTTGGAGAGCATCCAGGCCAGTGCGACCTGAGCACGCGGTATGCCGCGCTCGCGGGCGATGTCGGCGACCCGCTCGACGATCACGCGGTCGCCCGGCGTGGTGTCGTAGAGCGACTTGCCGAACTCGTCGGTGGTCGAACGCTCGGTGGTCTCGTCCCAGTCGCGCGCCAACCGGCCGCGGGCGAGCGGGCTCCACGGGATCACGCCGACCCCTTGGTCGACGCACAGCGGCATCATCTCGCGCTCCTCCTCGCGGTTGAGCAGGTTGTAGTGGTTCTGCATGCTGACGAACTTCGTCCAGCCGTTGAGCTCGGCCGTGTACTGCGCCTTGCTGAACTGCCAGGCGTACATCGACGACGCACCGATGTAGCGGGCCTTGCCGGCCTTGACCACGTCGTGCAGCGCCTCCATCGTCTCCTCGATCGGCGTGCGGGAGTCGAACCGGTGGATCTGGTAGAGGTCGATGTAGTCCGTGCCGAGCCGGCGCAGGCTCGCGTCGACCTCGGTCATGATCGCCTTGCGCGACAAGCCGGCGGCGTTGCGGCCACGACGCATCGGGCCGTGCACCTTGGTGGCGAGCACGACCGCGTCACGATCGGCGAAATCGGCAAGGGCGCGACCGACGATCTCCTCGCTCGTGCCGAGCGAGTACACGTTGGCGGTGTCGAAGAAGTTGATGCCCGCCTCCAGCGCGTCCTTGATGAACCCGCGGCTCGTCGCTTCGTCGAGCGACCACGGATGGTTGCCGACCGTGGCCTCGCCGAAGCTCATGCAGCCGACGCAGATCCGCGACACGTCGAGTCCGGTACGGCCGAGCTTCGTGTAGTTCATGGTCTCGAACGTACTGTCGCGGGATGTCCATCGCCATCACGGAAGACCACCGCGCGCTGGCCGGCACCGTCGCCGACTTTCTCGCCAAGCACGATTCCCGGGGCGCCGCCCGCGCCCTGCTCGAGGCGTCGGCCGACGCCAACCCGGCGTGGTACGCGGAGGCGGCCGCGCTCGGCTGGCTCGGCCTGCACGTGCCCGAGGCGTTCGGCGGGTCGGGGTACGGGATCGAGGAGCTCGTCGTGGTCGTCGAACAACTCGGCGCCGCCCTCGCTCCCGGCGCGTTCGTGCCGACGGTCGTGGCCAGCGCGGTACTCGCCGCGGCCGGTACCGACGAGGCGCAAGCGACATGGCTCCCCGGCCTCGCCGACGGATCGATCCTCGGTGCGGTCGCGATCGGCGGATCGGCCGAGCTGCGCGATGGGACCGTGCACGGTCCGGCCGGCGTCGTCACCGGCGGCGAGCTGGCGAACGTGCTCCTCGTGCCAGTCGGCGGCGACGTGGCGGTGATCGAGACCGCCGCCGACGGCGTCACGATCGACTCCCCACCCAACCTCGACCCAACCCGCCGCGCCGCCCGCGTCACGTTGGCCGGCGCACCGGCCACGATCCTGCCGGACGCCGCCCAATCGCTCGTCGACCTGGCCCGCACCATCTACGCGGCCGAGGCGACCGGCGTCGCTCGCACGTGTACCGACGAAGCGGCCGAGTACGCCAAGCAGCGTCAGCAGTTCGGCCGGCCGATCGCGATGTTCCAGGCCGTCAAGCACCACTGCGCCAACATGCTCGTGGCCACCGAACTGGCCACGAGCGCGGTGTGGGACGCAGCCCGTGCCGCGGCGGGCGGCGGTGACCAGTTCTCGCTCACCGCAGCCATCGCGGCCACACTCGCGTTCCCGGCCGCCGACCTGTGCGCCCAGCTCAACATCCAGGTCCACGGCGGCATCGGCTTCACCTGGGAACACGACGCCCATCTCTACCTCCGGCGGGCGACGGCGATCCAGGCCGTGCTCGACCCCGGAGCGGCCGCCGTGGCCACGACCGATCTCACCCGCGACGGCATCCGGCGGATCCGCAACGTCGACCTGCCGCCCGAGGCCGAGGCGATCCGCGACGAGTTGCGCGGCGTCGTCGCCGAGCTGCAGGACCTCGACGGTGACGGGCTGCGCAACCGCCTGATCGACACCGGGTACGCGGTGCCGCACTGGCCGGCGCCGTGGGGTCGCGGTGCCGGCGCCGTCGAGCAGCTGGTGATCGAGCAGGAGTTCGCCGCAGCAGGGATCGAGCGACCGCAGTACGGCATCACGGGCTGGGTGATCCTCACGCTGATCCAGCACGCCACCGACGACCAGGTCGAGCGCTGGGTGCGCTCGGCGCTCACGCACGAGGTCGTGTGGTGCCAGCTGTTCAGCGAGCCCGATGCCGGATCCGACGCCGCCGGGGTCAAGACGCGCGCCACCCGGGTCGACGGTGGATGGCTGATCAACGGGCAGAAGGTCTGGACAAGCGGCGCCCACATCGCCGGCCGTGGGCTGGCGACCGTGCGCACGAACCCCGATGCGCCGAAGCATCAGGGCATCACCACCATGGTGATCGACATGCACGCGGAGGGTGTCGAGGTTCGGCCGCTGCGGATGCCGAGCGGCGGCTCGGAGTTCAACGAGGTGTTCTTCGACGACGTGTTCGTGCCCGACGACGACGTCGTCGGGCCCATCGACGGCGGCTGGACCGTCGCCCGGGCCACTCTCGGCAACGAGAGCGTCAGCATCGGTGGCGGCTCGGGTGGCATGTCGTTGCCGGGCGACGCGTTGATCCCCGGTTACGACGCGCACCCCGACCGTGTGGCCGGCGGGGCCGGGCGCATCGGCCGCTACATCGCCACCCAGCAGGCCATGGCGGTGATGAACCTGCGCACCGCCCACCGGGCCGTCGCCGGTGGCGGGCCCGGCCCGGAGGGCAACGTCACCAAGCTGGTGCTGTCGGAGATCGGACACGAGGCGGCGGCGATCATGGCTGAGGAGAGTGGCCCCGACGCGGCGTTCCTCGACGGCGCCAACGCGGTCACCGGCATGCTCGTGCTCATGCATCGGGCGATGTCGATCGCCGGCGGCACGTCGGAGATCAAGCGCAACCAGATCGGCGAGCGGATCCTGGGCCTCCCCCGCGACCCGCTCATCAACTGATGTTCCTGTACGGCGTGGTGAACGCCAGCCCGGACTCGCTCGCCGCCGACTCGATCGCCACCACGCCGGCGGCGGCACTGGCGCGGGCGCACCAGCTGCTCGCCGACGGCGCGGACGCGATCGACCTCGGCGGGCAGGGATCGACCGATGTCGCGTCGGTCGTCGACTGGACCGACGAGTGGGCCCGCGTCGAACACCTCGTGCCCGCGCTCGCCACACTCGGTGTCGAGGTGTCGATCGACTCGTGGCGACCCGAGGTCGTGCGCCGGGCGCTCGACGCCGGGGCGACGGTCATCAACGCCGCCGACGGCATGCAGTCCGACGAGATGTGGCAGGTCGCGGCCGACTTCGACGTGCCGATCGTCGTGCCGTTCCTGTCCGGGCCGAACCCGCGCGAGATGGACCTCGTCCGCCACGACCCGATCGCGGTGATGGTCGACTTCTTCGAGTCACGGCTGGCCGATGCCGACCGGTTCGGGCTGCGACACCGCTGCATCATCGACCCCGGCACCGGCTTCGCGCCGTCGAACTGGCCGTGGGAGGAGCGATTCGTCTACCAGCAGCAGGTCTACTCGAACCTCGACGAGCTCCGCCGGTTCGGTCTTCCGCTGTACATCGCGCTGCCGTGGAAGGAGACCGCACAGCACGACGAGCTGCTCGACATCGTGGTGCGGCAACAGCCGGAGTTCGGCCGCTGCCACTACCCGGCGAAGATCCGCCTATTCGAGCGTCGTCGCGGCATCGGCTGAGCGGGCCACCTCGAGGAGGTGGACGCGATCGCCGACGGGGAGCAGCTCGTCCGCGCGGAACTCGAACCAGCGGGCTTCGAGATTGGTGAGCTGTCGCCACCCCTCACCGGACTGGCGTTCGAGCGAGGTGATCAGCCCGCCGTGCGAGACCACGACGATCACCGCACCGGGATGCCGGCCGGCGAGTACCCGCAGGGCCCGCTCGGCACGCTCGGCGATCTCCTCGTCGGGCTCGTAGCCAGCGGGGCGGCGGCGCTCGGCGAGCCAGTTCGGGTAGCGCTCCTCGATCTCCTCGCGGAGCAGGCCTTCCCACTCCCCCGCCGAGCGCTCGATCAGGCCGTCGACGCCGTCGCCGAGCTCGATCGCACCGTGCTGCGCGAGCAGCTCACCGGTCCGTCGCGCCCTGCCGAGCGACGAGGTGACCACCATCGAGAACGTGCCGACCCCAGCCAGGTTGACCGCGGCCCGCCGAGCCTGATCCTCGCCCAGCGGCGACAGTGGAGTGTCCGCGCGCCCCTGCCAGCGGCCGAGCGCGTTCCACGTCGACTGACCGTGGCGCACGAGGAGGAACCGTGTCGGTTCGTCGCCGGCCGGCACGCCGGCGAACGACGGCGCCCGATCAGCCACGCCGCAGACCCAGGTCGGCGAGCGCCGGGCGCGTCCGGAGGTTCAGCGGCACCTGCGAGCCGTCGGCGCGCCGCAGCGACAGTTCGTCCTCACCCGCCGGCGACTCGACTCCCGCCCGCGCCAGCATCGTGGCCATCACCTCGGCGGCCTGCACCGACAGCGACTGGAGCGAACGGTTGCGGTGTTCGCGGGTGCCGAGGTCGACCTGGGCGATCGCGTCGGCGCCATGCATCCGGCAGATGTCGATCAGCATGGCGATCTCGACGCCCCAGCCCTGGGCGAACGAGATGCGGTCGAGGACGTCACGTCGCCCTGCGTACTCACCCGACAGCGGTTGGGCAAGGCCGGTGAGCTCCGGGTAGTACATCGACATCAGCGGGCGGGCGACGAGCTCGGTGGTCCGCCCGCCGCCGCCGTACTTCGTCGGGCGGTGATAGAGCGCCTTCACCAGCGACACCGAGTCGTCGTCGAGCAGCGGTGCGACGAGCTTGACCACCCAGCCGGGCTCGAAGCTCGTGACGTCGCCGTCGCACCACACGATGATGTCGCCGTGGCTGACGAGCAGGGTCGCCCACAGCGCGTTGCCCTTGCCGTGGCCGGTGCCGTGCGCAAGGTGGATGTCGTCGATCGACACGACGCGCGCACCGGCATGGGTGGCGACACGCGCCGTGTCGTCGGTGCTCCGGTCGTCGAGCACGATCAGCTCGTCGACGACGCTCGTCGCCCCCATCAGCTCACGGCGGATGACGCTCACGAGCGGGCCGATCGTGGCGGCCTCGTCGCGGCACGGGATGCACATCGAGATCGTGCGGCCGGCCTTGGCGGCAACGAGCAGGTCGGCCGCACAGTCGTCGACCTCGAAGGTTCGGACGCCGGCCACGGTCACACCAGTTCGAGCGGGCCCACCGCGGTGATGCCCGCCGGTTCGAGCCGTTCGTCCCATCCCGGGGGGCAGCGGTCGGGGGCGATCTCGGCGAGCGGGGTCAGCACGAACCGGCGCTCGGCGAACAACGGGTGCGGCACGACGAGATCCTCGGTGCGGATGGTCGCGTCGTCGTACATGATGATGTCGACATCGAGCGTCCGCGGGCCCCAGTGCACGATGCGCTGACGCATGGCTTCGGCTTCGATGCGCTGGCAGCGGCGCAGCAGGGCGAACGGGTCGAGGGGGGTCTCGACCTCGACGACCATGTTCAAGAACGCGCCCTGGTCGTCGGGCCCGCCGACCGGGTCCGTCTCGTACACCTGCGACATGGCGACGACATGGTCGAGGCCACGCACACCCGTCCGCAGGAACGCCCGTCGATCGCCGAGGTTCGAGCCGAGGGCGATGAAGGCGCGATGGGAACGTTGCGGCGCGACCGCGGCGGTCGCCCGGGTGCGGGTGATCCGCACCGCCGTCGATGCGGCGTCGTGGGCGATCGGCGGGCGCAGCTTGGTGAGGGTGACGGTGACCGATTCGACCAGGTCGAACGTGAGCACCTGGTCGGCGACCCGGGACGCGAGCCGTTCGAGCAACACGTCCTTCGACTCCGCCACGACGGCCACCACCTGATCGGCGACGAAGCCGTAGTGCACCGTGTCGTCCAGGTCGTCGGAACGTCCCGCGTCGCCGAGATCGACGTCGAGGACGAGGTCGATCTGCAGTGGCTGGGGCATCTCCCGCTCGTGGGGGAGCGCACCGACGATCGCCACCGTGCGCAGTGCGGAGATCTCGATCTGGTCAGTCATCGGGCAATCCCCTCTGCGGTTGCGGACACTTCGAAGTTATCGGGGTGCTCCTGACATCAGGGTCGGCAGCGTGAGTGTCACGGTCGTGCCGTGACCGACGGCGGTCTCGATGTCGACCGAGCCACCGTGCGCGGCAACCGCCGCGTCGACGATGGCGAGTCCGAGGCCCGAGCCCCCGCGGTGCCGGGACCGTGCTGGATCCGCACGGTAGAAGCGTTCGGTGATGCGTTCGGCGACCTCGGGCGGCATGCCGGCGCCGTCGTCGTGGACGGCAACGACGACCTGACCGTCGAGCCGGTCGACCCGCAGCGTCACCGGCACGTCCTCGGCGGTGTGGACCAGCGCGTTGCCCACCACGTTGGCGATCACCTGGCGGAGCCGGTCCTCATCGCCGTTCACGACCGCGGGGCCGTCGGCGCCGTCGACCTCGATCGGCCGTTCGGCCCAGGTGACGCGTGCGTCGAGCGCGGCGTCGCGCACGAGCGCCGCCACGTCGACCGGTTGCCGCTCAAGCGGTCGCTGCTCGTCGAGTCGCGCCAACAGGAGCATGTCCTCGACGAGGCGGCCCATGCGGGCGGCCTCCTGTTCGGTTCGTCGCATGGCATCGTCGAGCGCGTCCGCCTCGGACAGCCCGCCGTGGCGGTACAGCTCGGCGTAGCCGCGGATCGTCGTCACGGGTGTCCGCAACTCGTGGGAGGCATCGGCGACGAACCGACGCAGGCGTTCCTCGGACTCGGCACGCTCGTCGAGCGCCTGCTCGATCTGGCCGAGCATCCGGTTGAGCGCCACCGCCAACTCGCCCGTCTCGGTGCCGGGGGCGGTTTCGGGGATGCGGACGGTGAGGTCGCCGTCGGCGATCTTGGCGGCCGTCGCGGTCATGTTCTTGAGCGGGCCGATGCCGAGCCGGATCATCCACCACGTCACGAGCCCGAGCGCGGCGAGGATCGCCAGCGACCCGATCATCACGACGACGATCAGCTGGGAGATCGTGTGCTGGACCCCGTCGAGTGGCAGCGCGGTGATCGCGACGTTGTCGCCGAAGCGCTGGGCGAGCACCCGGTAGGTGACCTCGCCATCGGTCGAGGAGGTCGTGAAGACCGTCCGACCGGCAACCGGGAGATCCGCGGGCGACAGCGCTGGCGGTTGGTAGTCGCCGTCGCCGGTGTTCGGCGCGAAGCGCGTGACGAGCGTGCCGTCGTCGAGCACCATCCCCTCGTAGGCATCGCTGACCCGCTCGATCGGCTGGCCGCCGTCCGGCGGCGGACCGTCGAACTCCGGCACCGAGCCGGAGTCGAACAGATCGGGGTTGCGGAGTGCCGGCGCGAACGCCGTGAGCCGCGCGTCGATCTGGTCGATCAGGACACTGCGCGTCGTCATCGTGATCACGCCTGCCACGACTGCGAGCACGATCGCGACGAGCGCCATGCCGGCGAGCAGCCGCGCCCGCAGGCTGAGTGAACGCCGACGCTTGCTCACGGCGCTTGCCTCACCGCGCTGGCCTCACTGGGCCCGCAGCGTGTAGCCCACGCCGCGGATGGTGTGGATGAGCTTCGGCTCGGTGTTGTCGATCTTGCGCCGGAGGTAGCCGATGTAGGTCTCCACGACGCCGCCGTCGCCGCCGAAGTCGTACTTCCAGACGTGGTCGAGGATCTGCGCCTTGGACAGCACCCGACCCTGGTTGATCAGCAGGTAGCGCGCCAGGTTGTACTCCGTCGGCGACAGCGCCACCTCGGCCCCACCTCTCGTCACGCGGTGGGCATCGTCGTCCATCACGAGGTCCGCGCACTCGTGCACGGCATGCGCGCCGGCGCCGTCGCCGACGCGTCGCAGGATCGCGTCGACCCGCGCCACGAGCTCGTCGAGGCTGAAGGGCTTCTGCACGTAGTCGTCGGCGCCGAGGGTGAGCCCGCGCACCTTGTCCTCCGTGGCGTCGCGAGCGGTGAGGAACAGCACCGGAGTGCGATCACCGTCGGCGCGGAGGCGGCGGCACACCTCGAACCCGTCGAGGTCGGGCATCATCACATCGAGCAGCACGAGATCCGGCCGCTGCTGGGCGACCAGGTCGAGCGCGGCGCGTCCGTTGTCGGCCGTGGTGATCTCGTAGCCGTGATGGGCGAGCGCTGCGGCGAGCATCGAGCGGAGGTTGTCCTCGTCGTCGACGACCAGGAGATGGTGCCCAGACACGGCTGTCACGTCGGACGTGGGGCCGGCGCTCGAGCCGGTCGGCGTGGTGATGATGGTCGTCATTGGATGCACCCAAGCCGGCCGAGGTGATATCCAGCCGGGAACTTCCTGTGAGTTTGCCGTGAATTCGCGCCACCAGCTCGGTTCGTCCACGCTCGGGATGGCAAGGTGGCGGCTCATGGGAAACCGGTTGCGCGACACGGTCGCAGTCGTGGTCGGCGCGGGCCAGACCCCCGGTGAGACGATCGGCAACGGCCGGGCGATCGCCACGACGTTCGCGCGCGAGGGAGCGGCGGTGCTGTGCGTCGACCGCAGCGAGGAGCGGGTGGCCGGCACCGTCGAAGCGATCCGGGCCGGCGGTGGCATCGCCGAGCCGTTCGTCGCCGACATCACGCAGCCGGATGCGGGTAACGCCATCGTGACGGCGGCGACCGAACGCTGGGGCCGCATCGACGTGCTCGTCAACAACGTCGGCATCGGTGGTCGCGGTGACGGGCCGGCACATTCGGTCGACGACGACGCGTTCGACCTGATCTTCGACGTCAACGCGCGCGCCATGCTTCGCACGTGCAAGGCCGTGCTGCCGGCGATGCGCGCGCAGGGCCACGGTTCGATCGTCAACATCTCGTCCGCGGCGTCGTTCGCCGGTGGCTTCCAGGTCGCCTACGAGGTGTCGAAGGCAGCCGTCAACCGGCTGACCACGAGCATCGCCCAGTCGAATGCGTCGCGCGGCGTGCGGTGCAACGCGATCGCACTCGGCCTCGTCGACACGCCGATGGCCGTCGGCGGGATCGCCGCCACCCGCGGGGTCGACCTCGACGTGGTGCGGGCCGAACGCAACGAGCGTGTTCCGCTGAAGGGTGGGATGGGCACCGCGTGGGACACGGCGAACGCCGCGCTGTTCCTGGCCTCCGACGAGGCGCGCTTCGTCACAGGAGCGATCTTGCCGGTCGACGGCGGCCTCGCGGTCCGCATCGGCTGACACCGGCAGGTGGACAGCCGGCGAAGATCCGCGTCCGATCACTCAAGTTCTGGCAACGTGTGCCGATACATCAGCGGGCGCTCCGTCTCTGGACGTCCGGGAACAGTCAGACATGACCCAGGGAGGGTTTCGTGAGCCCACGTCAGGTGAGCCGTCGTACGTTGTGCGTGTTGATCTCGGCGGGGGTGATGCTGGCGGCGTGCTCGTCCGACGACGGCGACGACTCCGACGGCACCGTCGCCACCGATCCGACCGGGTCCGCACCGGCCGACACCACCGAAGGGCTCACCGGCGAAGGCCTTGAGATCGGTGTGATCGCACCGTCACCCGGCCTGTTGTCGACCCTGTTCCAGGGCCAGACCCGCGGCATCGGCTTCGCCCAGGACGACATCGCCACCGGTGGTGGCGTGCTCGACGGGCCCCTCGAGGTCCTCACCTCCGACACCCCGCTCGACGGCACCGAGGCCGACGTCGTGCCCACCGCGGTCGAGGGTGGAGCACAAGCGCTCATCGGGCCGACCGGGTCGACCGGCGCCGACGCGTACCGTGACGCGGTCACCGAGGCCGGCAGCATCTCGTGCAGCGCGTCGGCCACCGTGCCAGGCCTCACGTCCGGTCAGGAGTCGTTCGGCCTGTTCCGTACCGCCCTGCCCGACGACGTGCTCGTGTCGTACCTCGCTGACACCATCGAAGCCCGCCGCGACGACGCCGAGCCCGGTGCGGCATGGAACATCGCCATCGTGGCCCGCTCCGACGACTACGGCCTCGCCATCGGCAACGGGCTCGCGTACGGGCTCCAGGTCCGCGGCTTCGTGCCGAGCGTCGTCGACTACAACCCCCGGCGCGTCCTGTTCGCCGGCACCTCGTCGGAGGTCACCGACCTGAACCCGGATCTGACGATCGTCGTGTCGTACGAGGAGGGTGCGTCGATCGTCACCGAGCTCGTCCGCGGCGGCGTCGACCCGACCACGATCATCGGCCTCGATTCGTTCTTCCGCCCGCGCATCGCTTCGCTGTCGGCCCCCGACGGCGACGTCGACCTCGTCGACGGTCTGACGATGATCGGCACCACCGGCGACCGTGCCTTCCTGACGCGTCTCTACGACGACGATCCGAACGGCCAGATCGCGAACGCCGCCCAGGCCTACGACTGCGCCGTCACGCTCGCCCTCGCCACCGAAGCCGTCGACAACGGGTCGGCCGACTCGATGAGCGAGGCCGTGATGACCGTCACCGCCGACGGCACCACATGCACCACCTACGACGACTGCCTGAGCAAGCTCCTCGCCGGCGAGAACATCGACTACGACGGTGTCTCCGGGCGCCTCGGCATCGATGAGAACGGCGATCCGACGTTCGGCCGCTTCACCACCGCCTCGCTCGCGGGCGGCGAGATCGGCTCGATCGAGACGACCGACGTCGACATCGCCGAGATCCGCCGCGAACAGGCGGCGTTCGCCGCGGCCGCGTTCAACACGAAGCTCCAGCAGGCGCTGACGGTGCTCGGTTTCTACACCGGCCCGATCAACGGACTCGAGAGCCCGGAGCTGACCGCCGCGCTGGCGGCGTTCCAGGCCTCCGTGGGCCTGCCCCCGACGGGCGTCATGGACGAAGCGACGTACAACGCGCTGCGCGACGCGCTCGGCGCATACGGCGACCTGTTCGACGCCTCGACCAAGCAGCTGCAACAGTTGCTGACCGACCTCGGTTTCTACGACGGTCCGATCGACGGGATCTGGACCGAGCAGCTCACCGAGGCCGTCAAGGCGTTCCAGCGTGAGCTCGGTGTGCCGGAAACGGGCGTGCTCGACGCCGCCACCGTGGTCGCCGCCTACGAGCGGGGCTACCTCAGCGGTTCGACACCCACCACCACGACACCGCCGGAGACCACCGCTCCACCGGCCACCGCGGCGCCCGAGACGACCGTCGCCCCGACTGCACCTCCCACCACCGCGGCGCCGGAGACCACCGTGGCACCGACCGCTCCGCCGACGACCGTGGCGCCGACTCCGCCGGCCCAGGACAACCTCTGGACGGTGCTCAACAACGATCCTGATCTCTCGATCTTCCGAGATCTGCTGCTGAAGGCCGGCTACAACTCCGAGGTCGACGACCCGCGGCTGTTCACGGTGTTCGCACCGACGAACGCAGCGTTCGAGGCCGACCAGAACCTGCTCGGGCAGATCCAAGGCCTCGAAGGTGATGCACTCAGCGATTTCCTCTCGTACTACATCGCCGAAGGGAAGTACACGATCGCCACGATGCCACCCACGGTCGAGAACCTGTACGGCGCGGAACTGACGATCGCCGGCACCCCGCCGGCCCTGACGGTGGACGGTGCACCGATCTCGGCCACCAAGCGCGACATCCTGGCCTCCAACGGAGTGATCCAAGCCCTCGACGTGCTCATCCAGCCGCCCGCCGACGATCCGGTCGACGCACCCGACGACACGGAGCCGACCGCCCCGCCGGCAGCCCCCGACGAACCCGTCGCGACCGACCCATCGACCACCGACTGACCGCTTCTCGTGATTGTCTTGCGCACGCGGGTGCGCAAGACAATCACGAGAACGCTGGCTGGCTGAGCATCTCGCGCAGGGCGGCGGCCAGCTCGGCGCGGGCGGGCGCCCCCGAGGGGAGCACACCGACCGCGGGCACCGTCGTGTGGGTCAGGCCGGGGTACGTCACGAGCCGGGCGTCGACGCCGGCGGCGACGAGCGCTTCGACGTAGGCGGCGCCCTCGTCGCGCAGCGGGTCGAACTCGCAGGTGATCACGAGCGTGGGCGGCAGCCCCGACAGGTCGGCGGCGCGAATCGGCGCGGCCCGCGGGTCGGAGCGATCGGCGGGGTCGGCGTAGTGCTCCCAGAACCAGTGCATCAGAGCTGTGGTGAGCACGTAGCCGTCGGCGTTGTCGGTGTACGAGGCGCGGCCGAAGTCGGAGTCGGTGACCGGCGTGAGCAGCACCTGCCCGCACAGCGCAGGCCCACCGGCGTCGCGAGCCAACTGCGCGGTCACGGCGGCGACGTTGCCGCCGGCGCTCCAGCCGCACACCGCAACGGCGCCGGCAACACCGCCGAGCGACTCGGCGTTCGCCGCCACCCACTGGAGCGCCGCGAAGCCGTCGTCGACCGCGGCCGGGAAGCGGGCCTCGGGCGCGTGGCGGTAGTTGACCGACACGATGATCGCGTCGCTCTGGTTGCACAGATCGCGGCACAACGGATCGTCGGAGTCGAGATCGCCGAGCACCCAGCCTCCGCCGTGGAAGTAGACCACGATCGGGTGGGGCCCGGGGGTTGCCGGACGGTACAGCCGGTACGGAACGTCGCCGTCGGGGCCCGGGAGCGTGCCGTCGGCCACCTCGCCGACCTCCGGAGGCGGAGGGTTCATCGCGCCGGCCGCGGCCATGAACCCGCGCGCCTCGTCGGGCGACATCGATTCGAGCGGCGGGAGCCCGAGGGCCGCCATGGCTTCGAGGAAGGCGCCCACGTCGGGTTTCAGCGGCCGGATGACACCGTCGTTGCACTGCGGATCGACCCCGGAGCCGCGGCGCTCGAAGCCCAGATAGCCACGCTCGACGACCTCGTCGCAGGCGATCCGGTACGCGCCGACGCCGCCGACGTAGGGCAGGAACACCTGCGGCTTGCCGGGCACGTTCGCCCCCATGTACCACGAGTTGGCCGACGGCATCAGCGTGAGGTCGCCGTACTCGTTGACGTGCTGCACCCAGGCATCGCTCGCGGTCGGCGTCGGCTCGATCGTGTCGAAGCCGTCCGCCCGGAGCGCGGCGAGGCAATCACTGATCCACTCGACGTGCTGCTCGATCGACACCGCCATGTTCGACAGCACCGAGGGGCTGCCGGGGCCGGTGATCATGAACAGGTTCGGGAACCCGACCGACATCAGCCCGAGGTACGTCTCCGGGCCGGCGGCCCAGTGATCGGCCAGGGTGATCCCGTCGCGGCCCCTGATGTCGACCGACACGATGGCGCCCGTCATGGCGTCGAATCCCGTGGCGTAGACGATGGCGTCGAACTCGAACGATTCGCCGCTCGTTTCGATGCCGTGCTCGGTGACGGTGGTGATCGGCGTGTTGCGCAGGTCGATCAGGCGGACGTGGGGCAGGTTGAACGTCTCGTAGTAGTTCGTGTCGAGGCACGTGCGCTTGGTGAGGATGTAGTGGTAGGTCGGGCAGAGCGCCTCGGCGGTCGCGGGGTCGTCGACGATCGCGCGGATCTTGTTCCGCACGAACTCACCGACGGTCTCGTTGGCCTCGGCGTCGGTCAGCGTGTCCATGTAGTCCGCGCCGACCCGCAGCAGCTCGCTCGCCTCCCACATCGCCTCGTAGGCGACCTCGCGCTCGTCCTCCGACACGGCGAGTGCGCTGACCATGCTCGGCTCGCCCATGGGCACCCCGGCGCGCGACAGGCGGGCTTCGGCGCGGTAGGCCGCAGGGTCGGCTTCGTACATCTGGCGCCGCTCGGCCGGCAGTGCGCCGTTGCGCGCCGGGATCGAGAAGTTCGGTGTGCGCTGGAACACCGTGAGTTGCTCCGCCTCGGCGGCGATGAGGGGGATCGACTGGATGCCCGACGAACCGGTGCCGATCACCGCCACGCGCTTGCCGGTGAAGTCGACCCCGTCGTGGGGCCAGCTGCTGGTGAAGTAGACGTCACCGGCGAACCGGTCGGCGCCCGGAACGTCCGGGGACTTCGGCAGCGACAGGCAGCCGGTGGCCATCACGTAGTACCGGCACGTGACCGTGTCGCCCTGGCTGGTGCGCAACGTCCAGTGGGACTGCTCGTCGTTCCAGACCGCCGACTCGATCCGCGTCGAGAACCGGATGTCACGGCGCAGGTCGTGCTTGTCGGCGACGTGTTGCAGGTAGCGCAGGATCTCCGGCTGGGTGGCGTAGCGCTCGGACCACTGCCACTCGGCTTCGAGCTCGGGGTCCCAGCTGTAGGAGTAGTCGACGCTCTGGATGTCGCAGCGTGCGCCGGGATAGCGGTTCCAGTACCAGGTACCGCCGACGTCGTCGGCCGTCTCGTACACGCGGGCGCTGAAGCCGAGTTCGCGCAGCTTGTGCAGCTGGTACAGACCGGCCATCCCGGCCCCGGCCACGACGACGTCGAAGTCGAGGTCCGAGTCGATCGTGGTGCCGGTGGCGGCGGGGTTCGCGTCGGTGGGAGCCATGTGGCCGATTGTTGCAGTCGACCCCGCCACCCGACGACGCCGAGCGCGCTCAGACGGATGCGATGGTCAGACGGTTGCGATGGTGACGACGTCGGCCGGCACCCGCCGGAACGCTTCGGCCAGGCGCGGCAGGAACGTGCGCAGGGGGCTCGTGTCGCGCCAGAACATCGTGATCTGCCGGCTGGGAGCCGGCTGCGCGAGCGGCCGCAGCGCCACGCCGGCGGGGTTGGCGACGGGCGGGCTGACCGCCAGCATCGGCAGCAGGGTCACCGCCACGCCGGCCGCGACCATCTGGCGGAGGGTTTCGAGGCTCGTCGCCCGGAACCCCTCGCGTTCGACCGCGCCGACGATGTGGCACACGCTGAGTGCCTGGTCGCGCAAGCAGTGCCCCTCCTCGAGCAGCAGCACGTGCTCGTCGGCGAGCGTGTTCACCGGCACCGGCTCGGTGCGTGCCGCCAGCGGATGATCGGCCGGGGTGGCGAGCACGAAGTCCTCGGTGAACAGCGGGTCGCCCGTCAGCCCCTCGTCTGCGATCGGCGTGGCGACCACCACCACGTCGAGGCGTCCGTCGCGGAGCCGGCGGAGCAGCTCCGCGGTCTTCTCCTCGACGATCAGCAGTTCGAGGTTCGGGAACTCCTCGTGCAGCGACGGGATCACGTGCGGCAGCAGGTACGGCGCGAGCGTCGGAAAGATCCCCAGCCGCACGGTCGTCGCGGTCGGATCGTGGCTCGATCGCGCCACCTCACGGATGGCCGCAGCCTCCACGAGCAGGGCGCGGGCGTGAGCGATCACCTCGCGCCCGACGCCGGTCGGGAACGTCTCGCGGCTGCCGCGCTCGAAGAGCGTGACGCCGAGCTCGGCCTCGAGCTTGTGGATCTGCGTCGACAGTGTCGGCTGGCTGACGAAGCAGGCGTCGGCGGCGCGCCCGAAGTTACGATGCTCCGCGAGGGCGACGACGTATTCGAGGTCGCGCAGGTTCACGCGACCGAGTCTGCCAGCTCCGCGTCGAGCGCCCGATCGGCGTCTGCCCCGTCCGTTGCCTCGTCGGTTGCACCGTCGGTTGCACCGTCGTCGGCCTCGGTCGGCGCGGAAGTGCGGATGAGATGGTCGAACGCGCTCAGGCCGGCGGTGGCTCCGGCGCCGAGGGCGACGACGATCTGCTTGTACGGCACGGTCGTGCAGTCGCCGGCGGCGAACACGCCGGGCACCGACGTGCGGCCGTGATCGTCGATCACGATCTCGCCGCGGCCGCTGAGCTCGACGCTGCCGTCGAGCCACTCGGTGTTGGGGAGCAGGCCGATCTGCACGAAGATGCCGGCGAGGTCGACACGGTGCTCGGCCCCCTCGCCGTCGTTGCCGGCGTTGCGGTCGCGGTAGACGAGCCCGGTGACGCGCTCGCCGTCGCCGAGCACCTCGGTGGTGAGGGCGCTCAGCACGATGTCGACGTTCGGCAGGCTGCGCACCTTGCGCTGCAGCACGCCGTCGGCGCGCAGCTCGCTGTCGAACTCGATGAGCGTCACGTGTTCGACGATGCCGGCGAGGTCGATCGCCGCCTCGACGCCGGAGTTGCCGCCACCGATCACGGCGATGCGCTTGCCCGCGAACAGCGGCCCGTCACAGTGCGGGCAGAACGCCACGCCCCGGTTGAGGTAGTCGGACTCGCCGGGAACGTTCATGTGCCGCCAGCCGGCGCCGGTGGCCAGCACGACCGAGCGGGCCGCCAGCTCGGCACCGGATTCGAGCAGGACCCGCACGAGACCGCCGGGCTGGTCGGCGGCGATCAGCTTGCTCGCCGTCTGGAGGCTCATCACGTCGACGTCGTGGTCGCGCACTTGCTCCTCCAACGCGACAGCGAGCTTCGGACCCTCGGTGTGCTTGACCGACACGAAGTTCTCGATCGCCATCGTGTCGAGCACCTGGCCGCCGAAGCGATCGGCGACCACACCGGTGCGCACCCCCTTGCGGGCGGTGTACACGGCAGAGGCGGCGCCAGCGGGGCCGGCGCCGACGATCAACACGTCGAACGGTTCCTTCTCGGCGATCTCGGCGGCCGCCCGCTCGAGCGCGCCGCTGTCGAGCATCGCGACGACCTGTTCGATCGTCATGCGCCCGCTGGCGAACGAGTCGCCTTCGCGGAAGACCGACGGGACGGCGAGCACCTGGCGGGCCTCGGCCTCGGCTTGGAACGCGGCGCCGTCGATGGCGACGTGGCGGATGTTCGGGTTGAGCACGCTGATCACGTTCAGGGCCTGCACGACGTCGGGGCAGTTCTGGCAGGTGAGCGAGAAGAACGTCTCGAAGTGGTGCGTGCCCGGGATGGCGCGGATCTGCTCGGCGACCTCGTCGCTGACGCGTGGGGGATGCCCGCCGACGTGCAACAGCGCGAGCACCAGCGAGGTGAACTCGTGGCCGAGCGGGATGCCGGCGAACGTCACCGACACCGGCGTGCCGGTGCGGACGATGTCGAACGACGGCACGCGGGAGTCGCTGCCGTCACGGCGAGCGGTCACCAGGTCGGAGAGCTCCGCGATCTCGTCGAGCAGCGTGGCGAGCTCGGTCGATTTCGGCGAGTCGTCGAGCGTGGCGACGAGCTCGATCGGTTGACGCAGGTTGGTGAGGTGCTGGCGGAGTTGCTGGGCGAGCGCGGCTTCGAGCATGGGGGGGTCGACCTTCCGGGGAACCAGTTACGTGGGGTCAGGGACTCGCAACAGGTCGGTACGCGGTGTGGCCGCGTACCGACCGTTGCAGCGTCAGGGGTGCCGGCTCAGATCTTGCCGACGAGGTCGAGCGACGGCGCAAGCGTGTCGTCGCCCTCTTCCCACTTCGCCGGGCACACTTCGCCCGGGTGGGTGCGCACGTACTGCGCGGCCTTGGTCTTGCGGAGCAGTTCGACCGCGTTGCGGCCGATGCCCTCGGCGGTGACCTCGGCGAACTGGATCACGCCGTCGGGGTCGATCAGGAACGTGCCCCGGTTGGCGAGGCCCTGCTCTTCGCGCATCATGCCGAAGTTGCGGGTGATCTGGCCGGTGGCGTCGCCGAGCATCGGGTACTCGATCTTGCCGATCGTGTCGGAGGTGCTGTGCCACGCCTTGTGGGTGAAGTGGGTGTCGGTCGACACCGAGTACACCTCGACACCGAGGCGCTTGAACTCGGCGTAGTTGTCAGCGAGGTCGCCGAGCTCGGTCGGGCAGACGAACGTGAAGTCGGCCGGGTAGAAGAACACGACCGACCACTTGCCGGCCAGGTCGGCGTCGCTGACATCGACGAAGGCACCGTTGTGGAAGGCGGTGGTGCTGAACGGCTGAACCTTGGTGTTGATCAGGGACATTGGTGCTGCTTTCTCGTGTGGTACTGGGGGATGTACTCAGGGGGTCCGAGGACACCGTCCACCATATGCCGCACCCAACGAAAGGGCACACGAATTGATTCTATTGACTCGATAGCCCCACTGAATAGTGGTCCTGGCGCCACCAACCAACGCAGCCGCCGGCCGGCAGTACGATCGGCGGCTTCCCACCGCCGCCATTCACCAGATCGTTCAGGAGCATCGTGACCTACTGCCTCGCCCTACGCCTCGAGGAATCCCTGATCTTCGCGTCCGACACGCGGACCAACGCCGGCCTCGACAACGTCGGAACGTATCGCAAGCTGCACGTGATCGACGCCGGACCCGACCGCGCGTTCGTGCTCCAGTCCGCCGGCAACTTGGCGACCACGCAGGAGGTCCTCGACCGCATCCGCCAGGATCTCGCCTCGCCCGGCGAGCACGGCAGCCTCGCCACCGTCGACCATCTGTTCGAAGCGGCGCTGTACATCGGCCGGCTGAGCCAGGAGGTCGTCGGTCGGCACCGCGAGGCGCTGTCACGGGTGAGTGCCGACGCCACCGCGACGTTCATCCTCGGCGGGCAGGTCAGGGACGAGGCGCCCGACATCTTGCTGCTGTATCCCGAGGGGAACTACATCCGGGCGTCCGACGAGCGCCCGTTCCTGCAGATCGGCGAGAGCAAGTACGGCAAGGTCATGCTCGAGCTCGGAGTGCGGGCCCACGTGTCGGGCCGGGCGGCGATCAAGATGGCGCTCAGTTCCATGGTCAGCACCGCGCACTCCAACTTGTCGGTCGGTCCGCCGTACGACATCGGGGTCTACAAGAACGGCTCGTTCCGGGTCGGCGACTACCGGATCGACGCCAAGTCCGGCTACCTCGACGAACTGCAGGATGCGTGGGTGCAGCACATGCTCGAAGCCGTCGACCGGCTGCCAGCGATGCCCGAGGAGATCCGCGACGCGATGGGGTTCGACTGACGTGAACGAGCACGCCGACGACCGCTACCGGCAGGCGGCCAGGATCCTGCACGACGTCGCCAAGCCGATGCGCGTGCTGTCGGCGCTGTCGTGGGACGCGTCGATCCGCGAGGAGTTCCTCGCCGGCGGTGGCACGACGCTGCCGCAGCCCACCTATCGGCCCGTCGATCCCGGCCCCGTACTCGATGGGGTCGCCGCCGCACGGCGCCTGTTGCGCCAAGGGGTGGTCGACGACTGGCTGAGCCGCGAGGCGTCGGCGATCGAGGCGACCGCCCTGATGCTCTCGTCGGTGGGAACGCCGTCGTTCCACGCCTACAGCCGCCAGCTCTACGGCGTGCCGACCCAACCGCTGCGCTTCGACCCAGCCACGCCCCTCGAGCTCGCTCAGCGGGTCACCGACAGCCTGGCCGAGTTGAAAGCGGTGCACCTGATGCGCCCTCCCGTCCGGTCGCGCACCGGCGAAGAGGTCGCGGCCGAGCTCAAGGCCGCCGTCGACGAGCACTTCGGCGACGACGCGCCCGAGATCCTGCTCGTCGACGAACTGTCGGCCAACGCCGTCGCGTCGACGAGCCGGATCAAGATCCGCCGCGACGCCCAGTTCACCTCGAAGGACGCGGCGCAACTGCTGAACCACGAGGCCTACATCCACGTCGCGACGGGGAAGAACGGGCGCGCCCAGACCGATCTGCCGATCCTCGCCATCGGCCATCCCGGCACCACCCGCACCCAGGAAGGCCTGGCGGTGTACTCGGAGTACGTGTCGGGAACCCTCGACCTCGACCGCCTCCGCCGGCTCGCCGACCGCATCCTCGCCGTGCAGATGGTGATCGAGGGCGCCGACTTCATCGAGGTCTACCGCTGGTTCCTCGAGCGGAGCGCCACGCCCGAGCAGGCCTTCGAGTCCGCGCGACGGAACTTCCGCGGCGGGGTCATCACCGGCGGCGCGCCGTTCACCAAGGATTGCTCGTACCTGTCGGGGTTCCTCGGCGTGTCGACGTTCATCAGGGCCGCGTTCAGCTCGGGCCGGCCCGACGTGATCGCCCTGCTGTTCGCCGGCAAGCTCGACCTCTGGGGGATCGGCGCGCTGGCCGAGCTGCGTAGCCGTGGCCTCGTCAAGCCGGCCAAGCATCTGCCTCCGTGGGCGATCGATCCGAGTTGGGTGCTGAGCTATCTCACCTTGAACACCTTCGTCGCCGACGTCGACATGTCGGCCGTCGCCGAGGCCGTCGGCGACATCCTCGAGCAGATCCCCCGGGTCGAGATCCAGCTCCCCGAGTGACGTTTGCGTCGGGATCGGGGTACACCTGTCGGTGCTGAATCCCGACGCAAACGTCAGGTCGAGGGGGCTGATTCGACCGGGTCGGCGGGGAGGGTGACCTCGACGAACTCGAAGTCGTCGCTCCACTCGCTCCACTGCCAGCGCGCCCCCGGCGGGATCGCGACCGCGTCACGGGCCCCGAGCTGTTCGGCCCGTTCGCCCGTGCCGTCGTCGACGCGCACGGTGGCGGAACCGTGCAGCACGACGTCGAACACGAACTCGCCGCTGTGTCGCAGCCAGCGGCGCGACGCCGGCGGAGCGGCCGCCGCGGCGACGACGCGAACCCCCGCCAGGCCATCGGTCGCATCGGCCACACCGGTGCGTCGCGAGCGGAGACCGTCCAGCAGCCAGGGCGCCCATACCGCCTGCGATGCGACGTCACGCACGAACCGCTGGCCGCCGAACGACCGCTCGCGGTCGACGACCGCGGTGGGCAGGGCGATCTCGTGCTCGATGAAGGTGTCGTGGACGGCGGGACACCCGATCTCGATCACCTCGAGCCCTGCGGAGGCACGCAACACACGGTGGCGGATCTCCGGAGGCTGCACCACGCAGTCGCCGGCCTCGAGACGGAACGCCTCGCCTTGGTCCTCGTAGACGAGATCCACCCATCCGCGGGCGCAGAAGATCAGCTGGAACCGGACACGGTGGAAGTGCACCGAGTCGGCGACCGCTCCCCCGCCGGGGATCCTGATGTGGGAGGCGATGAAGCGTCCACCCCACCGGTCCGGCAGGAGGTCGCGGTACTCCATCCCGGCCCGCCCGACGCCGAACGCGCCGTCACCGCCGCCGTCACCCACGGGCGCGCGCACGATCGACAGCGACGCCACGTTGTCGGGAAGGTCGTATGCCGCGCCGTCGGCGACGAGGTCGATGCGCGTGCCGTTCGGCGCGGTCAGCGACGCTCCGGCCCGATCCACCGGCACCGCGAGCGCCAGGCGACCCGCGACGTCACGGTCGCCGCGCACCACACGGATGGAGGCGCCGAGCCCCGACAGGGTGATCGTCGCCGGGCTGTCGGCGGGCGAGATCGTGTCGATCCGCAGCCCGAGCTCACGCGTCAGGAACGAGACCATCGCGTCGAGATCGATGCACTCGAGCACCGTGTCGAGCCGGCCGGCCGGCCGGGGTTCAGCCACCTACCGGCTCCACGAAGGCACCCGTCAGCGGGCGGCGAGGTCGTGCGGGCCCGACTGCAGGTATCCGAACCCGTCGCGCACCGCGGTACCCCACGGCTCCAGGATCGCGCACAACTCGTCGGTCTCCTCGCCGAGGGCGTCGAGCACCGGCACCATCTGCTGGTCGGTCGCGACCTCGATCGCCTCGCGCTCGTCCCGCCCGGCAGTGGACAGGCCGTCACCGTCGAGGAGCCCCCGCTCGCGCAACGTCGCCTCGGCGGCGTCGAACTCGTCGGCGGTCCACCCGCGCGAACGGCTGTAACTACGCAAGGGCATCCCCCAGTACAACTCGGTCAGCAGGCCGATCTCGGTCGCCGAGAAGCCCGCCGACACCCACGCCGCGTTGTGCGAGTCGCCCCGGTACTCACGGAGGAAGTCGCCGTGGTGCCAGGCTGCGGCGAGTGCGTCGGCCGGGACGTCGAGCGACCGGATGCCGGCGGCGAGGGGGCGGGCAGTGATCGCCGGCGCGGCCGCCGCAGCGGCGAGCAGCTCGGCGGCCCGCTCGACCCCGTCGGGTCGATCGCCGAGAAGGCGGCGGAGCTGGCCGACCGCACCCTCGGCACGCGCGGCGCGGATGGTCGCCGCGTCGGTGCGCGCCCAGGCGATGTCGACGAGTGGGACCACGACGGCCGGGCTGAACACGCCGAACGCGGCGGCGATCACCTCGCCGGGGACCTGCCCCATGACGCTGCCCCGGCTGGCGAAGTACGACGGACCGTCGGGCAACGCCACACCATTGGCGTCGCCCGGGCTCGGGTCGAAGCCGAGCGCGACGTAGCCGGCGTGGCACTCGGGCGAGAAGTACACCTGCCCGACCACGGGTTCGAGCGCCGAGGCGAGGCGGCGGGCAGTACGGGACCGGTTGCTGAGCTCCATCGGAGCGCACCGTAAGCGGTGCGGCTGGCGCGGCACGATCCGCACGGATGCGGCCGTGAACTGCCGGGGTCAGGCGTCGGCGGCGACCGGAGTGACGTCGATGGTCTTGCGGCCCTTGCTCTGGCCGAACGACACCGAACCGTCGACGAGGCTGAACAGCGTGTCGTCCTTGCCGATGCCGACGTTCTTACCGGGGTGGAACTTGGTGCCCCGCTGGCGGACGAGGATGGTGCCGGCGGTGATCGTGGTGCCACCGAACACCTTCACGCCGAGGCGCTGGGCGTTGGAATCGCGACCGTTGCGAGTCGAGCCGCCACCTTTGGTCTTTGACATGACGCTGGTCTCCTCAGATGCTGATCGAGGTGATCTCGACCACGTGGTAGTTCTGGCGATGTCCGTAGCGACGGTGCTGGTTCGTGCGCTTCTTGAAGGTGTAGCCGTTGATCTTCGGGCCCTTCGTACGGCCGATGACCTTGCCGGTGACGGCCGCACCCTTCAGCTCGTCGGGGGTCGCGAACACGCTGCTGCCGTCGACCACCATGACGGGTGTCAGCGACACGTCGGCGCCGTCTTCGGCATCGAGCAACTCGACGCGCACCTGCTGGCCTTCGGCCACTTTTTCCTGTTTGCCGCCGGAGGCGATGACTGCGTACATAGCGGGTCTCGATGCTAGCGGCGACTCGCCGCGATCACTCCAGCAGCGAGTAGTCGACCTTGACGCCTCGGCCCTGACAATCCGGGCACTCCTCGGAGTACTCGTTGAGCAGGCCCTCGCCGATGCGTTTGCGGGTCATCTCGACCAGGCCGAGCTCGGAGATGTCGAAGATCTGCGAGCGGGTCTTGTCGCGGGCGAGGGCGTTACGGAACGCCTCGACCACCTTGGCCCGGTTCTCGCGGATCTCCATGTCGATGAAGTCGATGACGATGATGCCGCCGATGTCGCGCAACCGCAGCTGCTTGGCGATCTCCTCGGCCGCTTCCATGTTGTTGTGGAACACGGTCTCTTCGAGGTTCGACTTGCCGA
>CAZYWK010000026.1:0-36541 GCA_964651825.1 uncultured Ilumatobacteraceae bacterium
CATGCTGAGCTCGCGCGCCCCAATCCCAGCACGCGTCAAACAACTACGTGACACCTTCATATTGACGACACATGAGGCGATCGAGCCGGTCCGCTTCGAGGGCCGGCTCAGGTCTGGGACGTCGACCGAGCCAGCCAGGCGCGCTCGTCCGGCGCCCGCGACCGGCTCGTTCTCGGCTGGGCTCGCGACCGAGGGAGAGTGTCGTCCACCGAGGTGGCCGACCTGCTCGGCCTCAGCGTCCCGAGCGCCGGCAGCATCCTCACGGCGCTCGAAGACGTCGGCGGGCGATGACTACGTGACGATGACGGTGGTGCCGATGTCGGCGAAGGCCCACATGAACGTGGCATCGAGGTTCGCCTGGCGCTGGCAGCCACCCGACAGCTTCTGGCCGAGCTCGGCGTCGGTCTGGTACGGCGAACCGTCGCTGATGTGGGTGGGGATGCCGTGGAAGCCGATCGCTCCGCGTTCGGTGTCGAGCCAACGGACCATCAAGGGGAGGTACGCCTGACCGTTCCACGCCGTGGAGACCTCGGACTTGCTGTACACCTTGTGCGTGCCCGGCAGCTCGTTCGGGTACTGGCTCCCGGTGACGAGATACGACCGAACGACGCGCTCTTGGCCATCGACGGCCCACACCCGCTGGCCGGCGCGGTCGTACACGATCCGCTTCCCGGTTCCCTGACCGGAGTTGGCCGGCATCGGCGGCGCGTCGTCACCGGTGGTGGCGACCGACGACAGGGTCACACCCCACGAGTCGGTGGCGCCCGGAGCCGGCGGCGGAGTGTGGATGACGAACGACTCGTCGCCGGGCCAGATGCCCAGTGTGGTCGCGGTCTTGCCGCCGACGATGCCGTCGTCGAGCAGCTCGTTCTGCCGCTGGAACTCCTCGACCGCCCGTTCGGTGGTGACGTCGAAGGTGCCCGAGATCGCTCCGGTGTAGTACCCGGACGCGGTGAGCGCCTTCTGCAGGCATTCGACCGACGGCCCCGTGGCGTCGAGGCGGACGGAGGTGACGTCCATCATGCAGCCGTCGAGCTCGACCGATGGGTCGGCCTGCACCGCCAGGTCGGCAGCGGCGGCGTCGGTCAGCCCTTCCGGTCCCGTTGCGTCCGCGGCCGGTGTTCCGATGGAGTCGGCGGGCACGGTCGCGGCCGACACGGCTGCGCTGTCGCCGGATCGGCGATCGACGGTGACGACGATGCCGATCCCGACCGCGCTGGCGACCACGACCGCCACGGCGACCAGGCGCGCGTCCCAGCCGGAGTGGGTCGCGTGGTGGGATCGTGGGGAGTCGCTCGCGGGCTGGCGTCCGTGCATCAGGAAGGAATGGCTCGTGTCGGTCGGGGCGGGAAGGACGCCGTCACTGTATCGGTCTCCCCCACGGCCGGCATGCCGCGCGGGGGCCCCGCTCGCTTGGATCGGTGTGCGGCACTCGCCATACT
Source organism: uncultured Ilumatobacteraceae bacterium (assembly GCA_964651825.1). Classification (GTDB taxonomy): domain Bacteria; phylum Actinomycetota; class Acidimicrobiia; order Acidimicrobiales; family Ilumatobacteraceae; genus Sva-07. The sequence goes on from CAZYWK010000026.1 coordinate 1,443, forward strand.
CGCGGTGCCCATGTCCTCCCTCCTCGCCGCGCTCGGCATCGTGTTTCTCGCCGAGCTGGGCGACAAGACCCAGCTCGTGGCCCTCGGGTTCGGCGCCCGGTACCGCACGAGCGTGGTGCTCGGCGGGGTGGCGCTCGGCTACATGTTGAGTGGCCTGCTGTCGGTCGTCATCGGTGGGGTCCTCGGCGCGACGTTGCCGACGAACGCGATCTCGATCGGCGGTGGCCTGTTGTTCGTGGCCTTCGCCGCTTGGACGCTGTGGAAGGGCGACGAGACCGAGGCCGACGCCGAAGAGATGGTCGAGGCGGCGGAGGCAGTGATCGATGCCGAGCTCGGCGCGGATGCAGCAGCCGACGTGGCGCTCGCCGGTTTCGATCTCCGTGTGTTGCTGTCGATCGCCGGAGCGATGTTCGTCGCCGAGTTGGGCGACAAGACGATGCTGGCCACGGCGACCCTCGCGGCGAAGGGCAATCCGGTGCTCGTCTGGGTCGGCGCGACGATCGGCATCATGCTCGCCGGCACGGTCGGCGTCCTGGTCGGCCGCTGGCTCGGCGACCGGCTCCCCGAACGGGTGATCATGATCGGCTCGTCGCTGCTGTTCCTCGCCTTCGGTGTGGTCCTGATCGTCACGGGCGTGCTCGGCGCCACCTGAGGGGTGCCGGGGTGCTCCCGGGCGGTCGCACGGTGGGCCGTACACTCGAAGGCGTCATGGCTGTGACCACCGAACTCGATCGTGCGGTCGACCAGCGACTCGCCGAACATGAACTGCGATACACGGCCGGGCGACGCCAGATCGTGAACGGGCTCCGTGCGGCGGGCGGACCGGTGACGTTGCCCGAACTGCTCGAGATCACCTCCGGGCTGGCGCAGAGCTCCGCCTACCGGAACCTGTCGTTGCTCGAGGAGGCCGGCGTCGTCCGGCGGCTCGTCCACGGCGGCGACCACGCGCACTACGAGCTGGCCGAGGAGCTGACCGAGCACCATCATCACCTCATCTGCGAGGGGTGTGGGCTGGTCGTCGACTTCACGTTGCCGCCCCCGGTCGAGCACACGCTCGATTCGGCCTTCGACACGGTGGCGGCCGCCGAAGGGTTCATCCCCCGCCATCACGTCATCGACGTGTACGGGCAGTGCGCGAACTGCGCCTGAGCGCGCGCGGCGTTCGGGTGACCGTCAGATCCCGAGTGACCGTCAGATCCCGAGTGATTTGGCGATGATGGTCCGCATCACCTCGTTGGTGCCGCCGTAGATCGAGGTGATCCGGGCGTCGACGTAGGCCCGGGCGATCGGGTATTCGGTCATGTAGCCGTAGCCACCGAACAGCTGCAGGCAACGGTCGGCGACACGCTGTTGGAGCTCGGTGCAGAAGTACTTCGCCTGCGCCGCCTCGGCAGCGTCGAGCGTGCCCTCGTTGAGCTTGCCGACGCACTGGTCGACGTAGGCCTGGGCGACGTCGATCTGGGTCTTGGCCTCGGCGAGCACGAACTTGGTGTTCTGGAAGTCCGCGATCGCCTTGCCGAACGCGGTCCGCTCCTTCACGTACTCCACCGTCCAGGCGAGCGAGGCGGCGGCCGACGCCACGCCGGTCACGGCGATCGACAGGCGTTCCTGGGCGAGGTTGGCGGTCAGGTAGTTGAACCCCTGGCCCTCCTCGCCGAAGCGGTTGGCGACGGGCACGCGGACGTCGTCGAAGAACAGCTCCGCGGTGTCCTGGCTGTGCAGGCCGACCTTTTCGAGGTTGCGTCCCCGTTCGAAGCCGGGCATCCCGCGCTCGACGACGAGCAGCGACATGCCGCTGTGGCGCTGGGTGGGGTCGGTCTTCGCTGCGACGATCACGAGGTCGGAGTTGATGCCGTTGGTGATGAACGTCTTGGAACCGTTGAGGATGTATTCGTCGCCGTCGCGGATCGCGGTGGTGGCGATGCCGGCGAGATCGGATCCGGTGCCGGGCTCGGTCATCGCGACGGCCGTGATCAGCTCGCCCGCGGCGATGCCGGGAAGCCATCGCGCGGCCTGCTCGTCGTTGCAGTACTCGATGAAGTACGGGGTGCAGATGTCGTTGTGCAAGGTGAGCCCGAGGCCGGCACCGCCGATGCCGAGCCGGGCGAGCTCTTCGGCCAGTACGACGTTGAACCGGAAGTCGCGCGTCCCGCCGCCACCCCACTTCTCGGGGATCGCCATGCCGAGGTAGCCGTAGTGGCCCGCGGCGGCGTACACCTCGCGGGGCATGATGCCGGCCGCCTCCCAGTCGTTGTAGTGCGGCAGCATCTCCTTCTCCACGAAGGCGGCAACCGACCTCCGGAACGTCTCGTGGTCCTCGGTGAACAGATCGCGCATCCCCGGATCGTACGTCCACCATCGTTTGCGTCGGGATTCAGCACCGACAGGCGTGATCAGATCCCGACGCAAACGACGGTTGTCGACCGCTCAGCCGGGGGGGCGGACGGTGACCGAGCCGTTGCGAGTGGAGAGCTCGATCACGTGCTCGCTGGCGGGATCGGTGCGCACGGCGTTGTCGGTGCTCCCGTGGCTCGTGTGGAGCTCGACGCGGTAGAGCACCTCGTCGTCGGGCACGACGACGTCGACCGAGCCGTTGCTGGTGCGGGCCGACACCCACATCGGAGGCTCGACGAACGACAGCTCGATGCGACCGTTGCTGGTCTGGACGTGGGCGACCGCGGAGGTGAGCCGCCGTCCGATGATGCTGCCGTTGTCGTTCGACGCGATCACGTCGCCACTGACGTCTTCCAGCTCGACTCGCCCGTCGTCGCTGTCGACGTCGACTCGGCCCGACATGCCGCGCACCCGGACCGCACCCGATCCGTCGACCTCGACCGGCCGGTCCGCCGGGATCGTCACGGTGTAGTCGACGCTGCACCACGGCGAGGGGAGCGGGGGGCAGCCGGACCTCAGCACGAGGACACCGCCGAGGATCTCACCCGACACCTCGGTGGCCTGCCAGCCGTCGCTCACCTCGGCGACGACGCGGACCGTGTCGGTCTCGGTCGCGACGATCGACACCGACCCGTTCTCGTTGCGGACCTCGAGCGCGTGCACGTCGGCGGCGGGGAACGAGGTCCGCAGCGTGTACTCCTCGTGCGCCAGCAGGCTCACGACGTTGAACGTGCCCCAGACGAGGCCCGCCACGGCGAGGATGCCGCCGAGCGTGATCCAGACCGCACGGGCGACGCGTGATCCGGTTTGCTCGGCGCCGGAGTCGGGCCTCGTGTCGGTCGCCCGGTCGGTGCGAAGGTCGGTCATGGTCGGCGCCTCCCAGGCCATCAGCTGTTCACCCACTGGAGCACGGCGAGGACGCGGCGGTGATCGTCGGTCGTCGGCGGCAGGTCGAGCTTGGCGAAGATGTTGCCCACGTGCTTCTCGACCGCCTTGTCGCTCACCACGAGGGCGCGGGCGATGGCGGTGTTCGATCGCCCTTCGGCCATCAGGTTGAGCACCTCGCGCTCGCGGCCGGTGAGCCGTTCGAGCGGGTCGTGGCGCCGGCTCCGAGCCAGCAGCTGCGCGACCACTTCGGGGTCGAGCACCGTGCCACCGCCGGCGACCTGGCGTACCGCCCCGAGGAACTCGCTGACATCCGCGATGCGGTCCTTCAGGAGGTAGCCGATCGCCGACATGTCGGCACCGAGCAGCTCGGTCGCGTAACGCTCCTCGACGTACTGCGACAGCACGAGAATGCCGACCCCGGGCAGCTCGGCGCGGATCCGCAGCGCGGCGCGCAGGCCGTCGTCGGTGTGGGTCGGCGGCATCCGGACGTCGACGATCGCGAGGTCCGGCTGGTGGAGCTCGACCACGCGGAGCAGCTCGTCGGCGTCGCCGACGGTCGCGACCACGTCCTCACCGGCGTCGGCCAGGATGCGGGTGAGCCCGGCGCGCAGCAGCACGGAGTCCTCGGCGATCACGATCCGCACGGCAGCTCCACCAGGATCGTCGTCGGGCCACCGGGCGGGCTGATCACGTAGCTCGTTCCTCCCATGCCCGCCACACGTTCGCGCAACCCGTCGAGCCCGGTGCCCTTCGACGCGTCGGCGCCGCCGTGGCCGTTGTCGCGGATCTCGACCACGAGCCGGTCGGACGCCCGGGCGATCGACACCCACGCCCTCGTCGCGCCGCTGTGGCGGGCGACGTTGGTCAAGGCCTCGGTCACCACGAAGTACGCCGCGCTCTCGACCGCGGCCGGCGGCCGTTCGGCGATCTGCACGTCGAGCTCCACCGGCACGGGCGAGCGGGCGATGACCGCCGAGAGCGCAGCATCGATGCCGCGGTCCTCCAGGATCACCGGGTGGATCCCCCGCACGAGATCGCGGATCTCGCCGAGGGCCGCCTTCGCCTCTTCGTGGGCGTCGTCGACGAGCCGGCGGCCGGCCTCGGGATCGTCGGTGAGCTTCTCGCGGGCCGCGCCGAGGGTCGCGGCGAGCGCGACCAGACGTTGCTGAGCGCCGTCGTGCAGATCGCGTTCGATGCGCCGCCGTTCGGCCTCGGCCGAGTCGACCGCGGCGGTGCGCCGCGTCTGCAGGTCGGTCACCTGGGCCGCGAGGCGCTCGTCCTCGGTGGGGCCGAGCAACCGGTCGGCGAGCGCCCATTGGGCCGTCGCCGCGCCGAGCGTGACCCAGGGCGCCACGAACACGAGACCGACCACGCCGACGGCGAGCGCCAGCCACCGAGCGGGGTCCGACGTGGAGATCTCGAAGAAGTAGAACTTCGCGCTGTCACCGGGGAACAGGTCGAGGTAGGCCGGCAGCAATGCCATCGCCATCGAGGCGCACCACGCGGCGGCGACCAGCGCGTAACTGATGGCATTGACCGGGAGCTGGACGACGTGGTGGGCGAGCTCACGCCACCGGGCGCCGGACCGCAGCCGTTCACCCAGGCGGCCGAGCCACGACTCACGGGTGAGCGGCCGCACCGAGTCGGCGATGGCGGTCCGGTACGCGCCGGCGCGTGACCGCTCGACGCGAGCGAGCCCTCGTGACGTCATGAACAGCAGCCACGCGATCGGCACGCCGAGGAGGAAGACGGGCATCAGCCCGATCGAGAGCGACGCCATCACCACGATCACCACGAACGTGATGATCGCTACCGGGAGCCCGATCGCGACGTAGGCGGCGGCCCGGAAGAGTCGTCCGGGATGTCGCCACGGTCGGAGCGGGTTGGCCATGCGCACTGCCACGTTATTCAGTCGGCGGCGATCGCCGACAGGATGTCGAGGCGCCCGGCCCGGCGCGAGGGCCGCCAGGCGGCGACCACGCCAGCAGCCGCGGCGAGGACGAGCACGACGGCGAGCGAGCCGATCGGGGCGGCGAACACGCCGAAGCCTTCCTGCGCGGCGAGGGCCCGCATCAGGCCCCAGCCGAGGAACGTGCCGAGGCCGAGGCCGCCGAGCGTGCCGAACACCGCGACGATCACCGACTCCCAGCGGACGGTCGAGCGCACCTCGCGGCGCGTCTGGCCGACTGCCCGCAGCAAGCCGAGCTCCCGGGTCCGCTCGTGGATCGACAGCGACAGCGTGTTGGCGATGCCCATCAGCGCGATGAGCACGGCGAGGCCGAGCATGCCGTACACGAAGAACAGCATCTGGTCGATCTCCGAACCCATGCTGTCGATGTACTCCGACCGCGTCTGGGCGGTGGGTGCCGAGTTGTGTTCGGTCACCCCGGTCACCGCTGCGAGGCCGTCGGCCTCGGACACTCCGTCGGCGAGCGCGACGAGCACCACGACGTCACCCGGCTGATCGGCGTGGGGTGTCCAGTCCTCTGGCGTGATGATCATGTCGCCGACGTTCATCGTCGAGCCGTACAGCGCGCCGACGGTGAGGGTCGTCGTCGCTCCGTCGGCGAACGCGGCCTCGATCGTGCTGCCGACGCTCAGTTCGTGATCGCGTCCGTATCGCTCGCTCACGGCGATGTGCCCCGCCGTGACGTCGTCGAGTGAACCGGCGACCACATCGAGATCCATCAGCTGGCCGAACTCTGCCGCGTCGAGCACGGCGGGATCGATCGTGTCGCCGTCGGCGGTCATGACCCCGATGGCCATCCCGGCGGCCACCTCGACCTCGGGGAGTGCAGCGACCTCGGTGGCGACGGCCGGGCTGAGCCCGGCGCCGCTGAAGTCGTCGGACACGATGATGAGGTCGCCGCCGAAGTTGTGGTCGACCGTGTCCGCGATCGTGGCTTTGATCGATGCCCCGAACGTGGTGAACAGGGCCACCACGGCCGTGCCGACCATGAGCGCCGACGCGCTGGCCGCGGTGCGACGTGGATCGCGCATCGCGTTGCGGCGGGCGAGGCGGCCGGTCTGGCCCCGCAGCAGCCGGGGCCCGAGCCCGATCACCGCGGCGGCCGGCCGGGCGACGATCGGCCCCAGCAGGACCGCGCCGACGAGGGTGGCGAGGGCGCCGAGGCCGGCCCGGGTCAGCGCGCCGTCGGCGCCCGTGGCGGTGGCCACGGCTGCAATGCCGGCGGCCATCGCGATCGCACCGGCGACGAGGCGGCGCTTCGACGTGCCGCTCGTGTCGACGGCCGACTCGCGCAGCGCAGCCAGCGGCGCGACCCGCGAGGCCCGCACTGCGGGCAGGAAGCTGGCGAGCAGGGTGGCGCCGATGCCCACGACCGCCGCGACGGCGATCGTCGAGCCGGTCATCACGACGCCGTCGAAGCCGAGGTCCATGCCGACGCCGTCGAGCACGGCCTTCAGCGCGAGGGCGAGCCCGTAGCCGGCGGCGATTCCGATCGCGGACGCGATCGCCCCGATGGCGACGGCTTCCGCGACGACCGAGGTCAGCACCTGCCGGCGCGAGGCGCCGAGCGCTCGGAGCAGTGCCGACTCACGGGTGCGCTGGGCGATGAGGATGGCGAACGTGTTGCTGATGCTGAACGCGGCGACCACGAGGGCGATCACCGAGAACGCCAGCAGGATCGTCTTGAACATCCCGAGGAAGTCACCCTCGATGTCGTCCAGCATCTCGGCGGTCAGTTCCGATCCCGTGATCGCTTCCACACCGGCGGGCAGCTCGCCGGCGATCTCGTCGCGCAGCTCCTGCTGGCTCGTGCCGTCGGTCGCCGCGATGCGGATGGCCGAGAGTTGATCGGGGCGGCCGAGCAGCTCGGTCGCGGCGCCGGTGGTGAAGCCGGTGAAGGTCGTCGGCCCGAGGCTGTCGACCCCGCCGAAGGTGGCGAGGCCGACGATCACCACGTCGGTCGGCTCCGGTGTCTGCACGATCGTGCGATCCCCGACGTGGAGGTCGCCGGTGTCCGCGGACGCGCGGTCGATCACCACCTCGTACGGCTGTCCGGCCGCGACGTCGGCGGGGGCGCGCCCTTCGGCGAGTGCCCACGGGTTCACGGGCGAGTTGCCGAGCCAGTTCGTCGCTGTCGTCGGCGGCCCCTGCCCACCGATCGGGTTGCCGTCGGCGGCGAGGATGCGGCCGGAGCCTTCGATCACGCCGCTCGCTTCCTCGACCTCATCGAGCTGTGCGATCCGGTCCACCAGCACGGCGTCGATCGTGCCGCGCGCCGCGATGTCGCCGCTTCCGATCTGAGTTGCGTTGCGCACGACGACGTCGGTGCTGGCGTTGGCCTCGCGGAACAATGAGTCGAAGCCCGCCGTCATCGTCGAGCCGATCGTCAGTGACGCGGCGAGGAACGCGACGCCGAGCACCACGGCCATGGTGGTTCCGAGGAGCCGCCGCTTGTGGCTCCACATGCCTTTGCGGGTGATGCGCCACATGTCAGGCTCCGAACCGCTTCATCCGGTCGAGCACCTTGTCGGCGGTCGGTGATGGCATCGAGTCGACGATGCGGCCGTCGGCGAGGAAGAGGACGCGGTCGGCGTACGCGGCGGCGACCGGGTCGTGGGTGACCATCACGACGGTCTGCGCGAACCGGTCGACGGCGTAGCGCATGAAGCCGAGGATCTCCGCGCCGGTGCGGCTGTCGAGGTTGCCGGTCGGCTCGTCGGCGAAGATCAGCTCCGGCTGGTTGGCGAGGGCGCGGGCGACGGCGACGCGTTGCTGCTGGCCGCCCGAGAGCTCGCTCGGCCGGTGCTTCAACCGGTCGGTGAGGCCGACGATGTCGATCACGGTGCGCAGCCACTCCTTGTCCGGCTTGGCACCGGCGAGGTCCATCGGCAGCGTGATGTTCTCCGCCGCGGTGAGCATCGGCAACAGGTTGAACGACTGGAACACGAAGCCGATCCGCTCGCGGCGCAGGCGGGTGAGGTCGGCGTCCGACAGCGAGCTGAGCTCGACGTCGCCGATGAACACCTCGCCGGCACTGAGCGTGTCGAGCCCGGCGAGGCAGTGCATCAGCGTGCTCTTGCCCGACCCGGACGGCCCCATGATCGCCGTGAACTGGCCAGCGGCGATCTCGACATCGACGCCGTCGAGGGCCCGCACCTCCGTGCCGTCGCGCCCGTAGACCTTCACCGCGCTCACCGTCCGGGCGGCGATGTTCGTGGTGGTGCCGTCGGTTGTGGGCGGGGGCAGTGGGGTGCTGGCCGTCGTGAGGTCGACGGGCGTGAGCGTGGGCGTTTCCATGCCGTCCACTCTGCGGCTTCCAGCGCCGCGTCACGATGGGGCATCCCGGTGTCTTCGAGGTAGGGCTACCCCCCGCTCCCAACCAAGCCCGTCGACCCGCCCAATCCACGTTTGCGTCGGGATCGGGCCACACCTGTCGGTGCTGAATCCCGACGCAAACGTGGATGCCGCTCGCCGTGATGTCGTAACGAGCGGACCCTTGCCGGGGACGACCGTGCCGGAATATTGTGTCGCGCGGGGTGACGGGGGGTACGTCATGGAATTCCACTTCGCGACGGTGTGGGAGTCGATCGCCGACGAGTTCGGTGACCTGGCCGCGGTCAGTCACGGCGATCAGACGCTGACGTGGACCGAGTACGACGAGCGCGCGGCCCGGGTCGCCGGCGTGCTCGACGCTGCCGGGCTCGGACCCGACTCGAAGGCCGCGCTGTACCTGTACAACTGCAACGAGTACCTCGAGGCCCAGTACGGAACGTTCAAGACCAGGGGCGTGTCGATCAACGTCAACTACCGCTACCTCGACGACGAGCTCTGGTATCTCCTCGACAACTCCGACTCCGAGGCGCTGTTCTTCCACTCGTCGCTCGGTGACCGGGTCGCCCGCGTGGTCGATCGGCTGCCGAAGCTGAAGCTCGTCGTCGAAGTCGACGACGGCATTGGGTCCGGTCAGGTCCCCGGCGCGGCCGACTACGACGACGTCGTCGCGTCGAGCGAGCCGATGCCGCGCATCGCCCGCCGTGAGGACGACATCTACATGCTGTACACGGGCGGCACGACCGGCATGCCGAAGGGCGTGATGTACCCGATGGGCGGGCTCGCCTCGGCGCTGGTCGCCACGGCGATGTCGGTCAGCGGCCTCGTTCCGCCCACCGACGCCGGCGAGATCGCCGGCCTGGTCAGCGGCGCCGTGGCCGACGGGACCCGCGGTGTGGCGTTGCCCTGCGCGCCCCTGATGCACGGAACGGGGATGTGGGTGGGCTGCTTCATCCCCCACCTGCTGGGCGGCCACGTGGTCACCCTCACCAGCCGCAGCCTCGACGCCCACGAGATCCTGGCGACCGTCGAGCGCCATTCGGTGATGAACCTGAGCATCGTCGGTGACAGCTTCGCCAAGCCGCTGATCCGGGCGATCGACGAGGGCAAGCCCGATGGAACGCCGTACGACACGTCCTCGCTGGTCCGCATCGCCTCGGCAGGCGTCATGTGGACCGCCGAGGTCAAGGCCCAGTTGCTCGACCGCATCGAGCAGGTCATGCTCATCGACACCATCGGGGCGACCGAGGGGATGATGGGCATGCAGATTTCGATGAAGGGGCTGCCGTCGGCGACCGCCCGCTTCGCGAGGAACCCGACCACCAAGGTGTTCACCGACGACGACCGCGAGGTCACACCGGGCTCCGCTGAGATCGGCATGGTCGCCGCCAGCGGAAACCTGCCCATCGGTTACTACAAGGATCCGGAGAAGACGGCGCGCACGTTTCGGGTGATCGACGGCGTGCGGTACTCGTTCCCCGGCGACTTCGCCCAGGTCGCCGAGGACGGCTCGCTGGTCCTGCTCGGCCGCGGCAGCCAGGTGATCAACACCGGCGGCGAGAAGGTCTACCCCGAGGAGGTGGAGGAGGCCGTCAAGCGCGTCGCCGGTGTCCGCGACTGCCTTGTGGTCGGCGTCGACGACGACCGCTTCGGTCAGGCGATCACCGCGATCGTCTCCCTCGACGACGGTGACGGCACCACCGCGCCGCCCGACGAGGCGACGACCATCGCCTCGGTGAAGGACGAGCTCGCCGGGTACAAGGCACCGAAGTCGATCGTGTTCGTCGACGAGGTTCCCCGGGCGCCCAACGGCAAGGCCGACTACCAACGCGCCCGCGAGCTCGCCATCGCCGGGGGCTGAGCACCCAGACCGCTCGCCGAGCGTCGGCCGGTCGCTGATCCCGTGCATCGAGTTCGAGTCTCAACCGGCGGTGGGTCGGAGCATGCGGATGATGAGGTCGACGGTGCGTTCGACGGGTCGCTGCCGTCCGGTCGTCTTGGACAGGAGGATGCGGGTGAGGACGGCGCCGAGGAGCATGTCGAAGACGTCGTTGGCGTCGACGTCGGGATCGATGGAGCCGGGTGGGGCCGCGCTCAGGATGCGTTCGAACTGCGGTCGTGCCGATATCCGCGGCAGGAGTTCTGGCGATGGTGGGCCGGTCGACCCCTGGCGGTGGGCGAACAGTCCGGCTGCCGCAGCTCGCGCCGCGGGGGCGTCGAAGGCGGCGAGGTAGGCGCCGATGAAGCGGCGCAGGTCGCGGCGCAGGTCGCCGGTGGGTCGGACGAGTTGGGGGCTGAGCCCCGGGAACGTTGCTTCCTCGATCAGCTGGATTCTCGACGGCCATCGGCGGTAGATCGCAGAGGTGTGCACGCCCGCGCGTTCGGCGACGGCGCGGATGGTGGTTGCGTCGAAGCCCTGTTCGACGAGTAGTTCGCGTGCTGCTTGGAGTGATCGCTCGTTGATGCTGGCGTCGGGTGGGCGACCTGGACGCCCGACGGATCGAGCCATCGGGCCGATGGTAGCGATCCGGTCTCGGTCGAGGCCTTGCATCGGTGTCGATTATAGGACACACTGTTCTGTAAATGGTCGGGCGGTCCCGGGAGGAATCGCTCGCAGAAGCTCGATCGTCAACAGGCGAGATGGGGGAAGTTCATGCATGCAGCTGTTCTGCGGGGCGGCAAGGTCGCGGCGGGCACCGTCGCCGATCCGACTCCCGCGAAGGGACAGATCCTGGTTCGTTCGTTGGCGTGCGGGATCTGCGCGTCGGATCTCCACTTCATGGATCATCCTGAGGCGGGCATCGACGACGACAGCGGCATGTCGACCTACGACCAGAACGTCGACATCGTCATGGGCCACGAATACTGCGCCGAGGTGATCGACTACGGGCCGGGCACCGAGCGGCGCTTTCCCATCGGCACGCGGGTGAGTTCGTTGCCGATATTGAACACCGCCGCCGGGCGCAGGATCATCGGACAGAACCCTGACTCGCCCGGCGGGTTCGGTGAGTACCTGTTGCTGACCGAAGCCCTCGCTCGGCCGGTGATGTCCGACCTCCCGAGCGAAGTGGTGTGTGTCGCCGATGCGATCTCGGTCGGCTGGTCGGCTGCGTCTCGGGCCCAGGTGACCACGAAGGAGGTGCCGTTGGTCATCGGGTGCGGTGCGGTGGCGCTCTCGGTGATCGCCCAACTCAAGCGTCTCGGGGTCGGCCCGATCGTGGCGGTCGATTTCGTCGCATCTCGGCGTCAGACCGCGGTGGCGATGGGCGCGGACGTGGTCATCGACCCTGCCGAATGCTCGCCGTTCGAAGCCTGGCAGGAGGTCGCCGAAGGTTCTGCGGCTGCGGTCGGAGAGATGTTGGCGATGGCCGTGCCTCCTGGATGTGTCGTGTTCGAGTGCGTCGGGGTGCCCGGCGTGCTCGACTCGATCATCAAGAGCTGCCAACGCGGCACTCGCATCTTCTCGATGGGCGGCCCGCCGGAGGGCGACCACATCCACACCCTGACCGCGAAGCGCAAGGGCCTCAACATCCAGTTCGGCGGCGGGCCGACGATGGACCACTGGGACGAGGCGTTCGAAGCCGTGTGTTCCGGCAGCCTCGACGTGACGCCGCTGCTCGGCGCCACGGTCGGGCTCGACGAGGTGCCCGGTGCGCTCGATGCGGCTCGTGATGCCAACGGCCCCGCTCGGATCATCGTGGTCCCTGGCCGATGAGCCTCATCGCCGACCTGTCGACGGAGACCGCGAAGTGAGCGAGGTCGACGAGCTCCGCGCCGTCGTCGCGACCCTGTCGGAACGGGTTCGGCGCGTCGAGGATCAGCTGGAGATCACCCAACTCGTCGCCCAGTACGGCCCCTCCGTCGACAGTGGCTCGGGTGACTCGACCGCGGCGTTGTGGACCGAGGACGGGATCTTCGACGCGGTGCCGTACCTGCACATGACCGGTCGGGACGACATCGCCGGCATGGTGCACGGCGATGGCCATCAGAGCCTGATTCGCAATGGTTGCGCGCACGTGCTGACCGTTCCCCACGTGGTGATCGACGGCGATGAGGCGACGGGCCGCAGCTACGCGCTCAACATCCGCTGGGACGCGGAAGCCGATCGGTTCTGGGTGGCGCGTGTCTCGGCGAACACCTGGCGATGGGTGCGCGAGTCGGATGGCTGGCGTGTGTCGGAGCGGATCAACGCCAACCTCGACGGAACTCCCGAGCACCGCGAGATGCTCGCCCCCGAGAGCACCGGTGACGTGTCCGCGAGCCGACCGGAGGTACGTGAGGAACCGAACGTGAGGGACCGCGTGAAGGTCGGCGTGATCGGGCCCGGCCGTATGGGGCGTCCCATCGTCGACCGTCTGGTCGCCGCGGGCCACGACGTCACGATCCTGGCGCGCCGCCCCGAGGTGCGGGCAGCCGCCGAGGCCGACGGATTGCGGTGCGCCGACACCGTCGCCGCGGCGGTCCGGGACGCCGACGTCGTCGTCGTGGCCGTGCTCACCGACGACCAGGTGCAATCGGTGTGCCTCGGCCCCGACGGTGCCATCGCCGCGATGCGGCACGGTGCCGCACTCGTCCAGCACACGACATCGGATCCCACGACCGCCGAGCTGCTCGGATCCGCTGCGGCGGGGCGGGGCGTCGGCGTGCTCGACGCAGCCCTGTCCGGTGGCCCGCACGACATCGCCGCCGGCACCCTCACCTTGTGGGTCGGTGGCGACGAGGTTCTCCTCGACGAGATGCGCCCGGTGTTGGAGTCCTACGCATCGCCGATCATGTACGTCGGATCACTCGGCAACGGTCAGCGGGTGAAGCTCGTCAACAACGCGCTGTTCGTCGCACAGGTGGGGCTCGCGGTCGATGCTGTTCGCTTGGCGGACACGCTCGGAATCGCGGAACCGGCGATCCTGGAAGCGCTGCAGCACGGGAGCGGCTCGAGTCGCGCCCTCGGCGTCGTCGCCCGCGGCGGCTCGGTCGACGCCGTGGCTGACCGGTTGGGAGCGCTCATGCGCAAGGACCTCGCGGTGGTCAGGGAGGTTGCCCAGAGATCCGGCGCCGACCTGGGGATCATCGGCACGGTCCTGTCGTCGGATGCAGTCGAGGTCGACGTCCTCGGAGGAACGACGTCATGAAGGTCGGGTTCATCGGTCTCGGCAGCATGGGCCTGCCCATGGCGCAGCGGATCCACGCCGAAGGTCACGACCTCACGGTGTGGGCGCGGCGACCGGTGACGCTCGAGCCGTTTGCGGGTACCGACGTGACGATTGCATCGACTCCAGCGGCGATGGGCTCGTCGGTCGAGGCCGTGTGCATCTGCGTGTTCGACGCGGCCGGTGTCGAACAGGTCCTCTTCGGGGCCGATGGGCTGATCGAAACACTCACCCCGGGAACGGTCGTGTTGGTGCACAGCACCGTGTCGCCGGGGCAGATCCAGGACATCGCCCGACGAGCCCGCGAGCATGACGTGCGCGTGCTCGATGCACCCGTGAGCGGCGGCGCACCACGGGCGATCATCGGGGAGCTCACGATCATGGTCGGCGGCGACGGTGACGCGCTGGCCGCCGTGGCCGCGTTGACCGCCACCCTGTCGAACCACGTCGTTCATCTGGGCGGCATCGGGGCAGGGTCGCAGGCGAAACTCGTCAACAACACGCTGTTCGCGGCCCAGATCGCACTCGCCGACGACGCCATCACGGCCGGTGTCACGCTGGGGATCGACCCAGAAGGACTCCACGCGGTCCTGATGACGAGCAGCTCATCGTGCATCGCCTCAGGGGTGCGGGTCCGCGCCGGTTCGCTTCGCAACATCGCCGCCTCGGCCGCCGGTCCGACCCTCGCGAAAGACGTCGACCTGATGGGCGACGTGCTCGGCGACCGCGCCGGGCGCGAGCTCGTCGACACGGCCCGGCGATTCGTGGCAGGGATGCGGTCACCATGATGCTGTCCGGGCGAGCGTCGCGGTTGGCGTGGGGATGAGCGCTGATCCCGTCGACCGGTTGGGCGTCGAACATCAGACCGTCTTCGGTCTCCCGCCCGTCGAATTCGTGCAGTTGGCCGCTGACGTCGGATGCCGCCACATCGCTATAGCGCTCGTCGCCGGCCCGTACAACCCACACGGCTACCAGGCGTTCTCCTTGCGTGACGATGCCGGTCTGCGACGCAGGATGCTGGCCGCGATGCGCGAGCGCGACGTGTCGATCTCACTCGGCGAGGGGTTCACGATCCGTCCCGGTGTCGATGCCGTCAGCTTCGCGGCCGACCTCGACACGATGGCAGAACTCGGCGTGGCGAGGATCAACACCGTCAGCATGGACCCTGACCTCGCCCGGAGCCTCGACCAGTTCGGGTCGCTCGCCGAGCTGGCCGCCGAGCGCGGGCTGAACACCACGGTCGAGTTCGCCCCGTCGCTGACCATCGGCACGCTCGCCGCGGCGCTCGCCGCGGTCCGCCACGTCGACCGGCCGGACTTCAACCTGCTGATCGACACCATGCACTTCGTACGAGCCGGGCACACCGTCGACGACCTCGCGGCCATCGAGCCGGCGCGGATCGTTCACGTCCAGCTGTGCGACAACACGGTGCGCCAGCGGGGCCGGGAGTACCGCGACGACACCAGCGACCGCAGCGCCCCCGGCGATGGCGAGTTCCCGTTGGCCGAGATCATCGCCGCGCTGCCGCGGCACGTGCCGATCGGTCTCGAGGTTCCGATGCGTCCGAGTGCCGAGGCCGGCGAACCCACCGAGGATCGCGTGCGTCGGTGCGTCCTCGGTGCACGAGCCGTGCTGGCCGCAGTCGAGACCATGTGGGCTGACGACCAACTGTTCCACGCCGAGAAGATGAGGAGTTCGACATGACCACAACACTCGTCACCGACTACGGATCCTGGGGCATCGTCGCCGGAGGATCCGATGGCACGGGCGCCGCATTCGCCGATGCGATCGCGTCGCGTGGCATGAACGTGGTGCTCGTCGCGCGACGACGCGCTGTGTTGGACGAAGTTGCCGGCGACCTCCGCTCACGACACGGCGTGGAGGTCCGCACCGTCGTGCTCGATTTGAGCACCCCGTCAGCCATGGCGGAACTGGCACAGGCAACGGCGGACCTCGAGATCGGCCTGTTCGTGTACAACGCCGGCGGCGACGACCGCAGCGTCGAATTCCTCGGCAAGGAGCTCGACGACCACTTGAGCCTGGTCCGGCGGAACTGCACCAGCGTGCTCGAAGCCGCTCATCGATTCGGGGGTCCGATGGTCGCTCGCGGACGTGGGGCAATGGTGATCGTCACGTCCGGCGCAGCATGGGCGGGCGGCGCAGCGCTCGCCGTGTATGGAGCGACGAAGGCGTTCGATCTCATCCTCGCCGAATCGCTGTGGGTCGAATGGCGCGACCGCGGGGTCGACGTCCTCGGCCTGGTCCTCGGGCGGACCGACACCCCATCACTGCGCCGCGTCCTCGACGCCCGAGGCGATTCCTACGACGGCCTCGCCGACGCCGCCGACGTCGCCAACGAGGCACTCGATCACCTCCGCGACGGACCTACATGGATCTCTGGGAGTGACGAACCGACGGGGGGCTCACCATTCGGTGCCCTCAAACGACGCGACGCGGTGCTCGCCATGAGTCGGGGCGCGGCGAAGACCGCAGTGGTGCACGACGCCGGCGGCGACGCATGAACGACGGCCACCTGACCGACCGCCTCGACGATGTTCTGCAGGAGCTGGTGGCCAAGGCCATCGATCATCGCGCCACCCTGTACGACCTGACCCGGGAGATCGAGCTCCCCGCCGACGGGATGAACAATCCCGACCGAACGTGTCCCGACCGAACGCATCGAGGAAGCCAGCCTGCCCAGTAGTTGGGCTGTCGGAGGCCGCCATGCCGATGTACCTGCTGTTTTGTGGAGCCCAGAGCGAGAATCGAACTCGCGACCTACGCATTACGAATCAGAAAAATGCCATCCGCGCCGTCCGCGTGGCTCCACGAAATCCGCCCTGAGCAGGCACTTTGTCCGCATGGTGTTCTTTCGTGTCGATCAGGAGTGCGGAAAATATGGGACAAAATATGGGACAACTCTGAGTGCGCACCGCACGCTTCCAACATATTTTCGGTCGGTACGAGGTGCCGCGTTAGCCAGGTGCGTGCTGGAATACGGGTGGGCCGAGCCCCCACCATGATGTTGTCGCGGATTGATCGAGCATTGCCGCTTGTGTCGACCATTTCCAGGGCAACGTCGGCCCCGTGACCGCCGACGTTCAGCACCTCCAAGAGTGCGCGCATGCCGCTCGGACGAAGTGCTGCCGAGCCACTGGCCGGTGGCGGCGTGATGCGGGTGCCGCGATGAGCAACGAGGAGGTCGAGAAATTAGGGCACTGATTAATTGACGGGCCGAATCTAAATGGGTTACTGTTTTACGCACTGACCCGAGAGCGGCCCGATGGGAGGGAGCGCCTGGGCTGACCAAGGGGGAAACAACGTGCATGGATCGAACCGCCGCCGGTTGGTGGCTCTACTCGCAGGAGCTGCGCTCATCGCTGCCGCGTGCGGCAGTGATGACGACAATTCGTCGGACACGACACCGGTGACGGAGGCGGCGGGGGACACCGCCGCCGTGGCCGACACGCAGCCGGCCGACACCGAACCGGCAGACAGCGCGCCGGGCGACACCGAACCTGCAGACACCGAGCCCGCCGACACGGAACCAGCTGCCGCCGATCCGCTCGGCACGCCGACACCCGCCGAGGGTGAGCCGGTCAAGATCGGTCTGATCACGGAGAGCGGGGGCGAGGCGATCAGCTCGCAGTCCCAACTCACCGAGACGGGTGCGCAGATCGCCGCCGACTACTTGAACGAATACCGCGGCGGGCTCGGCGGCCAGCCGATCGAACTCGTCATCTGCGGGAACAAGGCGAGCGCCTCGGGTGCGGCCGATTGCGCCAACCAGATGATCGAAGAAGATGTCGCCGCCGTGGTCTGGCCGTTCACCGGGTTCGGGCCCCAGCAGGTGCCGATCATCACCGGTGCGGGAATCCCGATCATCGCGGTCAGCGGCTCGTCCACCGAGGAACTGACGACGCCCGGCGTGTTCATCATCACCGGCGGATACGTCGGCACCCTCGGCGCCTACGCCCAGCATTCGGCTGACAACGCCGTCGAGAAGTTCTCGATGATCACCATCGACGTTCCTTCGGCGACCCAGGCCGCCGAAGGCATCGGTGCATTGGTGTTCGGGAACGCCGGCGTCGAGTACTCCGTGGTCAAGGTTGCACCCGGAACGCCGGACATGACCGCGCAGGTCCAGGCCGCTATCAGCGACGGCGCCACCGCTCTCGGAGTGACCGGTGACGTCACGTTCTGCACGTCGTTCTTCCAGGCGTACCAGGCCCTCGCCTTGGACGTGCCGAAGTACATCATCCAGCCCTGTGTCGACCCGACGGTGATCGAGTCGCTGAGCGACGTGCTCGACGGTTCGATCCTCGCCACCACCGTGGCCGACGACGACGACACCGACGTGTACGCAGCGATGGTCGAGAAGTACGGTGACGGCGACATCGATCCGAACCCATCGGTCAGCTCCGGCGTCTCATCAGGCGTGGCGAGTCTCATGAACCTGTGGAACCTGATGGACGGCGTCACCGGCCCGATCACGGCCGCGGTCGCCACCGATCAAGCCAAGACCGCCGTCGACACTCCGATGTGGCTGTCCGGAGGGTTGACCTTCACCTGCGACGGCACGGCGATCCCGCTCCTGCCGAACCTGTGCTCGGCCCAGTTCCAGATCGGCACCGTCGACGCCACGGGCCAGGTCAGCGGGCTCGAACCGGTTGACGCCTCCGCCCTGTTCACCACGGGCTGATTCCCCCAATTCGGCCCATGTGTGACGGTATGGACGAGAACTGGATGACGGTTCTCGTCCATACCCCCTGGTGGCATGGACGGTGGGAGCAATGACGGACTACCTCAACTTCGCTCTGCTCGGCGTCGGGAACGGCGCGGTGTTCGCCGCACTGGCTGTGGCGCTCGTCGTCTGTTACCGCAGCTCCGGCGTCGTCAACTTCGCCACCGGCGCTCTCGCGCTCCACGCCGCGTTCACGTTCGCGTTCCTGCGACGTGGCGAACTGCTCATCCCGCTGCCGCCGCTGCCGAGCACCGTCGACGTCGGCGGGCCCGTGCCATTCGCGCTCGCCATGGTCATCGCCATTCTGATCGAAGGGCTGGTCGGCGTCGCGCTGTGGCTCGTCGTCTTTCGGCCGCTGCGGCGGGCGACGCCCGTTGCCAAAGCGGTGGCCTCGCTCGGTGTGGCCTCGTTGCTGACGGCATTGATCGCCCACAGCGTGGGCACGTCGCAGATCCTGGTGGCGCCGATCTTCCCCACCGGACAGACCGATCTCCCAGGCGACCTGACGGTGCCCACCGATCGGCTCTGGCTGGCGATCACCATCGTCGCCATCGCACTCGCGCTCGCCGCGGTGTACCGCTTCACCCACTTCGGCATGGCCACGCGCGCCGCGTCGGAAACCGAGACCGGTGCGCTGGTCAGCGGCATCTCGCCCGAGCGCATAGCGCTCGCCAACTGGGCGATCAGCGCCATGGTCGCCGGAACCGCCGGCATCCTCATCGCCCCCCTCGTCCCGCTCGTGCCCGGGACCTACACGCTCTTCATCGTGCCGGCTCTGGCGGCCGCGGTCCTGGGACGGTTCTTCGCCTTCCTGCCGGCGATCATCGGCGGCTTCGCCATCGGCATGCTGCAGTCGCTCGCGGTGTACATGCAGACCAAGTTCAGCTGGTTCCCGTCGTCCGGAGTCGCCGAGCTGATCCCACTGATCCTGATCCTCGCCGTGCTCGTCGTGCGCGGCAAACCATTGCCGACCCGCGGCGCCCTCCTCGAACAGACCCTCGCCCGCGCGCCGCGTCCACGCCGCGTCGTCATCCCCGCGATGGCCGGATCCGCTGTGGCCCTCGTGCTGCTCGCCATCCTGGAAGGCAGCTACCGGTCGGCACTGATCACCACCTTGATCATGGCGCTGATCTCGCTGTCGCTGGTCGTCGTAACCGGGTACTGCGGGCAAATCTCGCTGGCTCAGATGACCTTCGCCGGTGCCGCGGCGTTCCTGCTCTCGCGCTTCACCAGCTCCTGGAATCTTCCATTCCCGATCGCGGTGCTGCTCGCGGCGACGGTCGCCGCCGTCGTCGGTGTCGTCATCGGCCTGCCCGCGCTGCGCATCCGTGGGCTGCTCGTGGGCGTGGTCACGCTGTCGCTCGCGGTCACCGTCGAAGCGCTGTGGTTCCGCAACAACGATTTCAACGGCGGCACCGAAGGCAGCCCGGTCACCGGCCCGACACTGTTCGGCCTCGACCTGCAGGTCGGGCTCGGACGCGGCTATCCCCGCTTCCAGTTCGGCGTGCTCTGCCTGGTGATGCTGGTGGTCGTCGCACTGCTCGTCGCCCGGCTGCGGACGAGCCGGCTGGGATCGGCCATGCTCGCCGTGCGCGCCAACGAACGGTCCGCGGCGGCCGCCGGCATCAGCGTGGTGCGCATCAAGCTCATCGGGTTCGGCATCGGAGCGTTCATCGCCGGTCTCGGCGGCTGCCTCCTCGCCTACAAGCAGAGCAACGCGAGCTACGAGACCTTCAGCGCGCTGCCGTCACTGGCGGTGTTCCTCACGGCCTACCTGGCGGGGATCACCTCGATCGCCGGTGCCATGGTGGCCGGGGTCATCAGCGCCGGCGGGATCATGTTCATCCTCGTCGACCGGCAGATCGAACTCGGCGACTGGTACGCCATCGTGACCGCGGTGCTGCTGATCTTCACGGTGATCGCCAACCCGGAAGGCATCGTCGGCCCCGCCCACGCCAAGATCGGCGCCAGGCGGCTTGCCCGCCTCGGCTCGGCCGGACCGGTCGCGCCGTCGAATGAGGCACCGGCCGACGCGGCGGAGCACGTCTTCGATGTCGATGCGCCCTGCGCCTTGCGAGTGGACGGCGTGACGGTGCGCTACGGAGGCGTCGTCGCCGTGCACAACGCCGCCTTCGACGTTCCACGCGGGGCGATCGTCGGGCTCATCGGACCAAACGGTGCCGGCAAGACCACGATGCTCGACGCGATCTGCGGGTTCACCACCGCCACCGGGGAAATCACCATCGGTGACCGTCACATCGAGACCCTGCCGCCGCACCGCCGGGCACAGCTCGGACTGGGCCGCACCTTCCAGGGTCTCGACCTGTACGAGGACCTCACCGTCGAAGAGAACGTCGCCGTCGGACAGGCCAACAACCGAGCAGCCGGGAGCGACGACATCGCCGCCGTGCTCGAGGCGCTCCGGCTCACCTCGCTGGCGGAGCGTCCGGTCGCCGAACTGTCGCAGGGCCAGCGTCAGCTCGTCTCGATCGCCCGAGCGCTCGCCGGGCGTCCGGACGTGCTGTTGCTCGACGAGCCCGCCGCCGGACTGGATACGACCGAGAGCGTCTGGTTGGCGACCCAACTGCGGACGATCCGTGACACCGGACTGACGATCCTGATGATCGATCACGACATGGGACTCGTTCTGGGGCTCTGCGACTACATTCACGTCCTCGACTTCGGTACCGTCATCGCGTCGGGTACCCCCGAGGAGATCCGCACGAATCCCCGTGTCGCCGAGGCCTACCTCGGCACGTCGCTTACGCACGGCGATGACGACCTCGACAACGCCATCGTCGAACCGGCCATGGCCCCGGTGGCCGCCACGGTCGCCACCCCGGTCGACGGGAGCGGAGGATGACGGTGCTGTTCGGATGCGAGAACCTGCAGGTCGGGTACGGACAGATCACCGTGGCGCGCGACATCTCGATCGGCGTCGAGCCCACCGAGATCCTGACCGTGCTCGGCCCGAACGGCGCCGGAAAGACGACGCTGATGCTCACCCTCGCCGGTCTCCTCCCGCCGATCGCCGGCACGATCAACCTCGAGGGTCAACCCGTGAAGGGCGGCTCGGCGCGACGTCTCAACCGGGCCGGTGTGGTGCTGGTACCGGACTCACGGGCCCTCTTCACGGCGATGACCACGGTCGAGAACCTGGAGGTCGCCCGACGACCGACAGGGATGACCATCGACGAGGTGATGGAGACGTTCCCCGCGCTCGGCACCCGGAGGAGGATCCGCGCCGGGATGCTCTCGGGTGGCGAGCAGCAGATGCTCGCCCTCGCCCGGGCGCTCGTCCAGGGCCCGAAGGTGCTGATCGTCGACGAAATGAGCATGGGGCTCGCGCCGATCATCGTCGAACAGTTGATGGCGAAGCTGCGCGAGATCGCCGACCGGAGCAATGCGGCCGTGATTCTCGTCGAACAGCACGTGCACCTCGCCTTGGAGATCGCCGATCGTGCGCTCGTGGTCGTGCACGGCGAGGTCGTGCTTCAAGGATCGGCTGCCGAGTTGCGTGAGGACCCGTCACGGCTGCAGGCGGCCTACCTCGGGGCCGGCGCCGCGTCGACCCCGGGCGGCTGACGGCATCGACCGGGGCGCCGCCGGCTGGGGCGTGCGTCAGGTCTGCGGGCGCTCGAATCGCGTCAGCGGGTCGTAGTGCCGACCGGCCATGGCGCCCGACGATGCCCGGAGCAACTCCTCGTCCCGCCCGACCCGGCGGCCGACGACGCGGAGCGCGTCGGTTTCGGCGATGGTCCCGTCGTCGACGCCGATCGAGAGTTGGCGCCGCCCCCAGCTGATCCTCTCCACAGGGCTGCCGAGGATCGACTCGAGGTCGGCGAGTTCGGCCCGGGCGTACGTGCGACCGTGGCGGTCGACGGCCTCGAGGTACCTGATCAGTCGGGCCAGGCCCTTCGTCCGCTGGACCGCGAACCCGTCCTCGATCCGTGGCACGATGACGTCGCGCAACTGATCGAGGGCGACGCCGTACAGGCCGTGCCAGTCGTACGTCGGGTCGTCGTTCGCGTGGGCCGATTCGCTCGGCGACATGTCGAGCTCGACGCCCATCGCGGCGCTCAGGCTCTCGACGAGCAGGCGGCGGTGGAGTTGTCCGAAGATGAGCTGGGCGCCGACGTCACCGCCGCCCGCACCGCCATCCCGGTCGGTGCCGCCTTCGTTCTCGGTGTCACCCGATCCGGAGGCGCGTGTCTCGCCGCCGCGACCGTGACCCATCGTGGCGATCTTGGCCTCCGCCAACACCCGGTAGTAGCGGATGCGGTCGAGATCGATTCGGTTGCCGGACGCCCGCTCGTACTCGCTGAACCGCTCGGGCAGATCGGGAAATGGTTCCTGCGTCGAACGCAGCGACACCCACGCCAGGTCGTCCATCGGATCGCCGGGGTGCGCCAGTTCCCAGTCGACGATCGCCGCGACGCGGTCGCCCTGGAACATGAAGTTGCCGGGACCGGTGTCGCCCTGGACGACCACCGGTGGGCCTTCATAGGCAGGGATATTGGCGCGCAGCCAGCGCAGTGCGATGCTCAGCTCGGCCGTCGGAACGCCGCCGCGGAAAGCGATCAGCGCATCCATCTCGTCGAGCTGGCGGTGGACGTGGTCGCCGATCGATTCGCGGGGGCCAGAGAGGCCGAGCTCGACGGCGTCGAGGCCGTGCAGATCGGCCAGCCGGAGCATGAAGTCCTGCGCGATCGCGGTGGCGCGCTGCGGGTCGCGCACCATCCCGAAGCGTCCGTCCCCTTCGACCACGCCGAGCAGAAGCGCCTGCTCGGTCGGGTGCAGGGCGACGAAGCGGGCGGTCGGCACCGCCGACGCGTCGAGGGCGCGATACACCTCGGCCTCGCGGCGCACCGTCCACGGGTCGCCGGTGGCGGCGGGATCGGAGCGGTCCCACCGCAGGAACACGCGCTCGTGATCGTCCGGACCGGCGAGTTCCACGAGCCATCCCTCGTTGCGGCCGCCGCCGGCCTGACGGTTCGCGGACGTGACGATGGATTGCGTCGTCTTCTCGATCCACGCTTGCATGTCAACCGGAAGCGTCGTCGCCGGCATGGGTCCCCCTCGTGCAGCCGCCCGCAATGGGGGCGACCTTGAATAGGTGACTATTTTAGCAGGCGGATGGAGCCGCTCAGAACGCGGTCTCGAGCAGCTTCTCGTCGAACACGTCGAGCAGTTCACCCTTGCCCGTCGACGCGCTCACCCACTGCATCTGCTTTTCCCAGTGAGTAGCAGCCTTTGCGGCATCGCCGGCCTCGATGAACCCGTAGAGCCTTTGGTACGAGCGTGCGGCACGCCGCAGAAGCGCCTGGTCGGACTTGTGGGCGCCAATCTTGTAGCGCTCGAGGATCAGCTGGTTCAGCAACTGTGACAGCACCGACAGAGTTTCGTTTCCGCCGCGCTGGATGAGGGTGACGTGCAGCTCGGCCGCCGCGGTGCCGAACGCGTCGGCGTCGGCCGCTTCGGCCGCGGCCGAAGCCTTGGCGAGCACTGCTCGCAATGCGGCGAGGTCCTCGTCGGTGTGGTGCAGCGCGAGCTCCGCGGCAAGGTGGGGCTCCATGAGCACGCGGGCGGCATCCAGGTCAGCTGTCGTTGTCTTGCGCAGTTGGAGTACCACGGCAAGAGGTTCGGCAAGCCGAACGAGATCGGGCATCGTGACCGTGGCGCCCCCGCCCCGTCCTCGCCGGATGTGAATGAGACCCTGGAATTCGAGGATGCGCAGCGCCTCGCGCAGCGTCGTGCGGGCGATGCCGAACGCCTCGGTCAATTCGTCCTCGGTCGGAAGGCGGTCGCCGACCGCCAACTCGCCATTCGCGATACGGCGCCGGATCGTCGCGGCGACCGCCTCACCCGTCTTGCGACCATTCCTATTGATCGTTTCCTTGGCCATGTCACCTCGTCGAGGCTCGGAGTGTACCGAAGGCGCTCGGCGCGTTCGGCGATCGCTGCGCCCGGTCAGCGATAGGTGGGCGGGCGGTTGACTCGTGGTTCGCCGCGTCGTTCTGCGGCGGACCGGTTGCCGATGTGCGTGTATGCCAAGCCGTTCTGCTTGGCGATGTGTGGTGGCATGTCGAGCGACTCCCAGATCGCGCGGACGGTGCCCTGGATCGCGAGGGGATTGCGTGCCGCGATCTGTTCCGCGATGTCTGCGGCGCGGTCGTGCAGCTGCTCGTTCGGCACGACCTCGCTCACCAGACCCAGGCGGAGCGCGGTCTGGGCGGTGAGCCGTTCCTCGGTCCCCATCAGTGCCCAGCGCAGCACATCGCCGAGTGGGACGCCGCGGTGGAGCATGCCGATCGGTTCGAGCGCCGACACGATGCTCGCGTTGGCATGCGGGTCGAAGAACGTCGCGTCCTCGCTGCAGATGACGATGTCGCTCTCGTTGACGAGGTATTGACCGCCTCCGGCACACATCCCCTGCACCGCACACACGACCGGCTTCCACACCTTGTGGGCTCGCGGGCCGAGGTAAACGCCTGGATCCTCCTGGGTCCAGATGTTCTTGTCGAACCACCACGCGCCGTTCTTCACGTCGATGCCGGTGCAGAAGGCCCGTTCGCCGCTGGCGCGCAAAACCGCGACGTGGATGTCGTCGGTGTCGCGCACTGTTGTCCACGCGTCAGCGATCTCGTTGCACATCGTCTCGTTGAACGAGTTCATCTGATCGGGCCGATCGAGCGTGATCGTCGCCACGTGATCGGTGATGTCGAAGTCGATGGTCTCGAGCGCCATGTTAAATAGGTTACTCATTTTGGTTCGACCCGTTGACCTCCGAAGAAAAACCCGCCATGCTTGAAACAGGGCACTATTTAGCGTGTGCCGAGTGCAACGAGGGGACCACGACGATGCCACTGCAGGACGACATGCAACTCATCTCCGTCGACGACCACGTCATCGAGCCGCCCGGGGTATGGCAGGACCGCCTTCCGCTCGCGATGCGCGACGACGGGCCTCGCATCGTGGAGGGGCCGTCGCCAGAGGGCCAGCCGCCGTCAGACGTGTGGTTGTACGAGGGGCAGGTGTTTCCGAACATCGGACTCAATGCCGTGGCGGGCAAAGACCGTTCGGAGTGGGGCCTTGACCCGACGCGATACGACGAGATGCTTCCCGGCTGTTTCGACCCCGTGGCGCGCGTCGCCGACATGGACCTCGACGGCGTGCAGGCCGGCCTCAACTTTCCCACATTCCCCCGGTTCGCCGGGACGGTCTTCCTGCAGGGCAAGGACCGCACTCTCGCGCTGGAATGCGTGAAGGCCTACAACGACTGGACGCTCGATGAGTGGTGCGCGGCGGCCCCGGAACGGCTGATCCCGTGCATGCTCGTCCCGCTCGACGATCCCGAACTCGCCGCGGCCGAGGTCCGCCGGACCGCGGCCAAGGGTGGGCGTACGGTCACCTTTCCCGAGAACCCGGTGCCGCTCGGCCTGCCGTCGTTCCACTCCGACCATTGGGATCCGTTCTGGGCTGCCGTCGAGGAGTGCGAGATGCCCGTGTCGATGCATTTCGGTACGTCGGGTCAGGTGACGATGCCGAGCCTCGACGGCCCGATGGCGGTGTGGATCTCGTTGATGGGCACGAACAGCCAGGCGGCATTCGCCGATCTGTTGTTCTCGGAGGTGTTCCACAAGTTCCCGGGCGTCAAGGTCTCGCTCGCCGAAGGCGGCATCGGCTGGATGCCATGGCTCCTCGAGCGCATCGACTACACGTGGGAGCGCCACAGCGCATATCAGAACTACAACACGTCGGTACGTCCGTCCGAGTTGGTCCGGGACCACATCTACGGCTGTTTCATCTCCGATCGCACAGGGATCCTGCTGCGCCACGAGATCGGCATCGACCGGATCATGTGGGAGGGCGACTATCCACACTCCGACTCGCAGTTCCCCGGATCACGCAAGCGCGCCATGGAGGCCTTCGAAGACGTGCCGGACGAGGACGTGCGAAAGATCGTCGAGACGAACGCACGGCGGCTCTTCCGGTTCCCGCGCTCGGCTTAAATAGGTTACTATTAACTCAGGCAGCTCAAGCGCTGTCTCATCGAGGGACTGGAGGGGCACGTGGCTGGACGCGTGGAAGGAAAGGTCGCACTCATCACGGGTGCAGCACGGGGACAGGGCCGGGCACACGCCCGACGGCTGGCGGCAGAGGGTGCCGACATCATCGCCATCGACATCTGTCGACAGATCGAGTCCAACCCCTACCCGTTGGCGACGCCCGAGGATCTCGCCGAGACGGCCCGGCTCGTCGAAGCCGAGGGCCGTGCCTGTGTCGCAGTCCAGGCCGACGTGCGCGAGCGTTCGGAGTTGGCGGCCGCGGCCCAGCAGGGCCTCGATCGCCTCGGCCATCTCGACATCGTCGTGGCCAACGCCGGCATCCTGCCGACCGGCGCGAACAAGGGCCCGGAGGCATTCCTGGACGCCCTCGACGTCGACCTCATCGGCGTGATGAACACCGTCGCCGCGACCGTGCCGTCATTGCCGGACGGCGCCTCGATCATCATCACCGGGTCGACCGCCGGCATGATGCCGGGCACCACCGACAACCCGGTGCTCGGGCCGGGTGGGGCAGGCTACGGGTACGCCAAGCGCGCACTGTTGCCGTACGTCGAGGCCATGGCCCTCCAGCTGGCGTCGAGGTTCATCCGGGTCAACGGCGTCCACCCGACGAACACGAACACCCATCTGCTCCACCACGACGACCTCTACCGCGTGTTCCGCCCCGACCTCGAGGCCCCGACGCGGGCCGACGTCGAGCCGGCATTCGTGATGTTCCAGGCGATGCCGATCCCGTACATCGAACCCGAGGACATGGCCGACCTCGTGCTCTTCCTCGCCTCCGACGAGTCGAGGTACATCACCGGACACCACATCCGTGTCGATGCCGGCTCCCTGCTCCAAATCCCCGGATCGGCCCGCTGACATGACCACCACGAAACGCGGGGGGTATCCCGGGATGTTGATCGACGGCCAACTCGTCGAGGCCGCCTCCGGGCGACGCTTCGAACGGCGCAACCCCGCAACCGGGGAACTCGCCGGCACGGCGCCCGACGGCGGCGTCGAGGACCTCGAACGGGCCGTCGCCGCCGCCCGCCGCGTCGCCGATGCGGGGGAGTGGGCCGCCGACCGCGAGTTCCGCAAGCGCTGCCTCGCCCAGCTGCAGCAGGTTTGCCGGGACTACGCGGACACGTGGCGCCACGAACTCGTCGCCGAGGTCGGCACTCCGGTCATGTGGACCCACATGTTCCAGCTCGACTGGCCGATCGAGCACGCGCTCGGTGCCCCACTGGCGCTCATGGACACCTACGAGTGGGAGATTGATCGCGGCGTGCTCGAGGGGCCGGCCGGTGCATACCGGCGCACCGTGGTCAAGAACCCGGTCGGGGTGATCGGCGCGATCGTGCCGTGGAACTTCCCCATGGAGATCACGCTGTCGAAGCTCGGGCCGATCATCGCCACCGGGAACAGCGTCGTCTTCAAACCGGCACCCGACACGCCGCTCAGCTCGCTGCGACTCGGCGAGCTGATCACCAAGACCGACATCCCCGCCGGGGTCGTCAACTTCGTCACCTCGTCGGACCATCTCGTCGGCGAGGCGCTCGCCGCGTCACCGCACGTCGACATGGTCGGCTTCACCGGTTCGACCACCACCGGCAAGCGCGTGATGGAGGTGGCGGCGCGCAACGTCACCAAGGTGTTCCTCGAGCTCGGCGGCAAGTCGGCCACGATCGTTCTCGACGACGCCGACTTCTCCACCACGCTGCCTGGCACCGTCCAGACCTGCGTCCACGCCGGTCAGGGCTGCGCCCTGCCGACCCGGCTGCTCATCCCGCGCACGCGCTACGACGAAGCAGTCGAGATGCTCACCGCCGTGTGGGCGCACGTGCCGTACGGCGATCCCACCGACATGTCGGTGATGGCCGGACCGCTGATCAGCGAGCGCCAGCGCGACCGCGTGCTCGGCTACATCGAGGCAGGCAAGGCCGAGGGTGCCCGCGTCGCCATCGGCGGCGGCGTGCCCGCCCATCTCGACACCGGTTGGTACGTCGAGCCGACGTTGTTCGTCGACGTCGACAACTCGATGAAGATCGCCCAGGAGGAGATCTTCGGTCCGGTGCTCGTCGTGATCCCGTACGAGGACGACGACGACGCGGTACGCATCGCCAACGACTCGATCTACGGGCTCTCGGGCGCGGTGGTCGGCGGCGACACCGAACGAGCGACCGCTGTGGCCCGCCGCATCCGCACCGGAACGATGAGCGTCAACGGCGCGGGAGGCTACCTGTGCGACCTGCCGTTCGGCGGCTACAAGCAGAGCGGGATCGGCCGTCAGTGGGGGCCGGAAGGCTTCGACGAGATGATGGAATACACAGCGTTCTCGGCGCCGGCCTGACCGGTGTCGCCAAGGGAGACGAGCATCCGATGAGCAATCGACCGATGGAGGGCGTGCGCGTCCTCGAAGTGGCGCAGTACACGTTCACCCCTGCCGCTGGGGCCGTGATGGCGGACTGGGGTGCCGACGTGATCAAGGTCGAACACGCCGTCACCGGTGACGCTCAACGGGGCATCAAGCTCGGCACGGGTGGCGCCGCGGCCGGTTCGTTCCAGCCGTTGATGGAACACCCCAACCGCGGCAAGCGCAGTGTGGGCCTGGCGCTGGAGACTGCCGGCGGGCGCGCGGTCCTGGACCGGCTCATCGTCGACAGCGATGTGTTCCTCACCAATTTCTTGCCCGGACCGCGGCGGCGTCTGCGGATCGATGTCGACGACGTCCGTGCGGTGAACCCGAACATCATCTATGCCCGAGGCTCGGCGTTCGGTCCCAGGGGAGACGAGGCCGACGACGGCGGCTACGACCTCAGCGCATACTGGTGCCGCTCGGGGAGCGCCTACGGCGCCACCCCCAGCGACGCACCGAACATCGCAGCGCAGCCTGCTGGCGCCTACGGCGACTCACTCGGCGGGATGACCATCGCCGGCGGGATCGCCGCCGCGCTGTTCCAGCGCGAACGTACTGGTCAACCCAGCGTCGTCGACGTGTCACTGCTCTCGATGGGAATCTGGGCGACGGCGCTCTCGGTGAGCACGGTGATGCTGCTCGGGATGGACATGCCACGCGCAACGCTCGACTCACCGCCGAACAACCCGGTGAACCCTGTCATCGGCACCTTCCGGACTGCCGACGGCCGTTTCGTCAACCTGACCATGCTGCAGCCGGGGCGCTACTGGGCCGACGTCTGCCGGCACATCGACCGGGAAGATCTGATCGACGACGACCGCTTCGATTCCGCGGAGAAGCTGATGGCGAACGCCGGCGAGGCAGGCCGATACGTGGCCGATGCGATCGTCGCCAAGCCGTACGCGTACTGGCTGGAGCGCTTCGCCACCCTGGAGGGTCAGTGGGCGCCGGTGCAGAGCCCGCTCGAAGTCGCCGCCGATCCGCAGATCGTCGCCAACGGGTACGTGCTGACCGTCACCGACATCGAGGGGAATGAGCGCCGGCTGGTGTCGTCACCGGTCCAATTCGACGAGACACCATTCACCATCACTCGGGGGCCGCAGTTCGCCGAACACACCGACGAGATCGTCAGCGGTCTCGGCTTCTCCGACGACGAACTGATCCAGCTCAAACTCGACGGGGCCATCACGTGACGACCGTCCCGCATTCGCGCCCCGACGCGCGAGTGCTCCCCGAACCGACGTGGGAGTCGCAATCGTTCTGGCAGGGCGGCGCCGACGACCAGCTGCTCATCCACCGCTGCCAGTCCTGCCACCGGCTGTTCCATCCACCGGCACCGGCGTGCTTTCGTTGCCGCAGCACCGACGTCGCTCCCGAGCCGGTATCTGGGCGCGCCACCGTGGCCGCGGTGAGCGTGAACGTGCACCAGTGGTTGCCCGGATTCACCCCGCCGTACGCGGTTGTGATTGTCGAACTCGACGACGACCCGACGGTTCGTCTGACCACCAACGTCGTCGACTGCGACCCCTGGGACGTGCACATCGGCATGGCGGTTGCCGTGCGGTTCGAGCGATGGGACGACACCTGGATTCCGGTCTTCGTGCCGGTGGCGCCGTGACTCGCGCTGCGAACCCGCTCGGCGGCAATGCCGTCGTCACCGGAATCGGTGTCTCACAGATCGGCCGGCGGCTCGGCCGCTCCGGCCTGGCCCTCACGGTGGAGGCGTGTCTCCGAGCGATCGAAGGCGCCGGGCTCAGCCCCGACGACATCGACGGTGTGGCATCGTATCCGGGGCCCGCCGGCGGCGGCCCAGGGTTCAGCGGTGCCGGCTCGACTCAGCTCCACGACGCACTCGGCCTGCGCACCCGCTGGCACCTCGGCACCGGTGAGACCGCCGGCCAGCTCGGCCCGGTGATGGACGCCGCTCTGGCGGTCGCCTCCGGTGTGGTCGACCACGTCGTCTGCTTCCGTTCGGTCTGGGAGTCGACCGCCCAGCAGGGCGGCAGCCGCGCCGACTCGCTCAGCCGTGGGCCGAAACGCATGGGCGGAATGATGGAGTTCACCGCACCGTACGGGGCCCTCTCGGCATCGACGTGGGTGGCGATGCTTGCCAGCCGGTACATGCACGACCACGGCCTGACTCGCGAGCAGCTGGCCCAGATCGCCCTGACCTGCCGCCGCCACGCGGCCGGAAACCCCGATGCGGTGTACCGGGATCCACTCTCGATGGAGGACTACCTCGAGGCGCGGATGATCTCGACGCCCCTGTGTCTGTACGACTGCGACGTCCCCGCCGACGGCGCGGTCGCGGTGATCGTGTCGCGCCGCGAAGCCTCGGCCGGGCTTCGCCGTCCTCCGGTCACCATCGAAGCGTTCGGTGCCGGCCTGTACGAGCGACACACCTGGGACCAACGTGCCGACCTCACCACGATGGCCGCCCACGACGCCGCACACTCGATGTGGGAGCAGACGACCATCCGGCCCACAGACGTGGACATCACGGAGCTGTACGACGGATTCAGCTACCTGACGCTGCAGTGGATCGAGGCCCTCGGGTTCTGCGAACACGGCCAGGCCGGGCGCTACGTCGAAGGAGGCGAGCGGATCGGCCTCGACGGCGAACGTCCGCTCAACACCAACGGCGGCCAACTGTCGGGCGGCCGCCTGCACGGGCTCGGCTTCCTCTACGAGGCGTGCGTCCAGCTGTGGCGGGAGGGCGGCGAACGGCAGGTCGCAAAGGACGTCGAGGTCGCCGTCGCCGCCGCCGGCGGGGGACCGATCGCCGGCTGCCTGCTCGTCAGTCGGCGTGCGTGACGGCCGCCGCGCCGCTGCCGAACGAACGCACGTGGATCACGTCGATTATCTGCCCCTGCGGTCGGGTCAGCAGGAACACGAACGCGTCCGCCATCCACGACGCATCCATGCCAGGACCAGCAACGCGCGTCAGGTAGCCGCTGGCCACCCACTCGGGGTACGCCGCGGCCACCTCATCTGGTTCGAAGTTGTCGCCGAAGCCGGTGGCGGCCACGGACCCCGAGGTCAGTCTGCTGACGCGGATGCTCTCCGGCTTGAGCTCGTGGGTCATCTGCCGGGCGAACACCTCCAAGCCACCCTTCGACGCCCCGTAGAGCACCATGCGGGGCAGATAATCGTCGACGATCTCCGACGAGACGTACACGATGTCGCCACCGCCGGCCGCCCGCAGCAACGGCACGGCCGCCCGGGTGGCGAACACGGGGCCGAGCAGGTTGACGCCGAACACGGTGGCGATGTCGTCGTCGGTGGCGTCCTCGATCCGTCGGATCCGCGCCACTCCGGCGACGTAGAGCAACGCATCGATCCGGCCGAACCGATCGCCGATCCGAGCGAACGCGCCGCGCACGCTGTCGGGCTGCGCCAGGTCGCACTGGATCGCCATCGCACCATGGCCGACCTCGTCGGCGGCCTCGTTGAGACGATCCAGCCCGCGGGCGAGCATCACCACCTCGGCGCCCTCCGCCGCGCAGCGCGCGGCGACCGCTCGACCCATCCCCGCCGAGGCGCCAGCCACGACCACGATCTTGCTGTCCAGTTGCCCCATCGATGCCCCCTTGTTCTTGCCCGACGGCGGTTTGCGCCCACCGATTAAATAGGTTACCTTTTAAAAGTCAAGGCACCACGAGTGTTCCGACGGCACGCAATCAGGGGGACCTGCGCGGGACACCGCTGAGGGGAGAGGAACACCGATGACCGATGTCCAGCCAGTGCTGAACAATCCGACCGGGTGCCCAGTGGTCGACTATGCGGACCTGAACGTGCCGATGGCGCCTGCCGGATGGCACTTCGACAACTTCGACGCCAAGCGCGAGGAGGCGCCGATCCACACCGGCGCGGGAGGCGGTCAGCAGTACTTCCTGTTGACCCGCATGGACGACATCCGCAAGGCGTACCAGAGCACCGACGTGTTCTCGAACTCCTCGGTGACCGTCGCCGACCCCAACCCCGTGTACCGCTGGATTCCCGAGATGCTGGACGGGCATCTCCACACGGCGTGGCGGCAGATGTTGACGCCACTGTGGTCGCCCGGCTCCATCGACAAGATGAAGCCGAAGCTGCGACAGCGCTTCGGCGAGGTCCTCGACGACATCGCTCAGCGAGGTGAGTGCGACATCGTCACCGACGTCGCGCTGCTGTTTCCGAACGTGATCTTCATGGACCTGATGGGCCTGCCGCGGGCCGACGCCGCACAGTTCCAGCAGTGGGAGATGGACATCCTGCACGGCGATCGGACGTCGGCCGGGAGCGGCGATCGGCGGATGGCGGCGATGATGGCGGTCGTCGGCTACTTCGTGGAGCTGATCGCCGAACGCCGCAAATCGCCGTCGGACGATCTGCTCAGCTTCGTGCTGGACAAACAGATCGACGGCGAGGACATCCCCGAGCAGGACCTGCTCGACTTCTGTCTGCTGATGTTCATGGCCGGGCTCGACACCGTGGCGACCCAGATCACCTTCAACTTCTGGCACCTGGCCACGCATCCCGACGACCGCCAACGCCTGCTCGCCCAACCGGAGCTCTGGCCGACCGCAATCGAGGAGCTGCTCCGCTACTACGCGTTCGTCACTCCATCGCGCAAAGTGCTCCACGACACCGAGATCTTGGGTTGCCCGGTAGCCGCCGGGACGATGGTCCACCTGCCGTTGGTGAGCGGCAACCGCGACCCGCGCGTGTTCGACGACGCCGACAAGGTGGTGATCGACCGACAGTCGAATCGGCACATCGCCTTCGGTGCCGGGCCCCACCGCTGCCTCGGCGTCAACCTCGCCCGTGAGGAACTCCTCGTCGCCATGACGATGTGGCACGAGCGGATTCCCAACTACCGGATCGCACCCGGATTCGAGGTCGAAGAGCACGGTGGCCAGGTCGGCATCGGCAGCCTCAAAGTGGTGTGGGACATCTGAGCCAGGTGAACGACCGCATGACCGACTCCATCACCGACCCGGACATCCTGCCGACCGAGGACACCCCGTTCACCGAGGCAGACGACTGCTATCACCCGCCGGTCTCCGACGATCGCTACCTCGTCGAGACGACGTGGTGGTCGCTCAACGTGCCAGAGCTGCGCCTCGGTGCGTGGCTGCACAGCCAGTACCACGTCAACCTCGGCACCTGCACATGGCGCGTGTTCGCGTGGGACCCGAGCGCGTCGGATCCTGACGAACTTGCCTATTACCGGGTCGTGGAGCAGGCGCCGATGCCCGCCGAACCCGACCTGCGAAACATCACGTTCCCCGGTGGTGGTTTCTCGGTGACGATGCTCGACCCGCTCACGAACTATCGCATCGCCTACGCCGACGCCGAACGCGACTTCGCCATCGAGATCGAACACCGCAGCGTGCATCCGCCGCACCGCTTCACGCCGGGCCAACCGCCGATGATGTCCAGCCCCCACCTCGACCAACTCGGACACGTGACGGGCACGCTGACGCTGCGCGGCGAACGAATCCCCGTCGACTGCTTCTCGATCCGCGACCGCACGTGGGGGCCGCGCGGCGGCAGCCACGACACCAGCCGCAAGCCGGAGTACCAGCGCGGCGAATATCGCGTGCTGCACCCCGGTGGGCCGCGCTGGCGCGAGGTCGAGCGCCAACGCGGACGAGGTCGGATCCAGTACATGTTCGGTCATGCCGACGAGACGACCGGCTTCCTCGGTTTCCTCCGGCCCCAGGACGGCAACGCCGCCGGGTGGTCGCCGGTACACGTCGGCTGGTTGCTCCAGGACGGAACGTTCGGGCACCTCGACGCCGATCGGAGTCGGATGCGCGTCTATCGCGACGTCGACACCGGCCTCACCGCCCAGATCGAAGCCGAGCTCGTCGACCGCGACGGACGTTCGATGCGCGCCGAAGGGACTGCCGTGAGCCGCATCGCCGAACGCACCGCCGGAGGTCATTCGCTGATGCGCTGGGACCTCGGTGACCGGGTGGGATGGGGCGAGGACCAGGACGTGTGGCGGGGCGATCACTTCGCCGACCTGCGAGCCGCGCTGCACGCCGTTCGCTGAACCGTTCGCCGCTTCTGGTTCGCTGCGTCCGGTTCGCCTACTTGGGTTCGCGCGGTAGTCCGAGCACGCGCTCGCCGAGCAGGTTGCGCTGGATCTGGTGGGTCCCACCAGCGA
>CAZYWK010000026.1:36641-44999 GCA_964651825.1 uncultured Ilumatobacteraceae bacterium
CCGAGCACGCGCTCGCCGAGCAGGTTGCGCTGGATCTGGTGGGTCCCACCAGCGATGGTCGCCTGCCGCGTCACGTTGAGCGAGTGGCTCGTGACGTCGCCGTCGGGATCCGACGCATCCCAGGCACAGCCGGCCATGCCCATCAGGTCGCTCACCAGTTCGGCGCACGACTGCTCGAGCGTGCCCGCGGCGAGTTTCATCATCGATCCGGCCGCAGGGTGGCCCCCGGCGAGCACACCCTGCTGGTAGCGGTCGCGAGTCCACTCGAGGATCCGTTCAGCGCTGACCAGCGCGGCAAGTCGCTGGCGCACGACGGCGTCGCCGCGACGTCCGGCCACGTCGGCGGCGCTCAGCAACTGCCGGTGGCGCCGGCCGCCGCCTGATCCGCCCATGTACCCGGACCGCTCGCCACCGAGCGTGCCCTGCGAGACACCCCAACCGAGATTGACGTCGCCGAGCACGGCACCGGCATCCAATCGGACACCTTCGAGGAACACCTCGTTGAAATGGCGGCCGCCGGCGATGTCGACCAGCGGTCGTACGATCACGCCCGCGGAGGTCATCGGCAGGACGAACATCGTGATACCGGTGTGGGGCTTGGCCGCGTCCGGGTCGGTCCGCGCCAGGAGCAGTCCGAACTCGGCATCGGCCGCGTACGACGACCAGACCTTCTGTCCGTCGATCACCCACTGATCTCCGTCGCGGGCAGCGCGCGTGCGGAGCGAGACGAGGTCCGAACCAGCGTCAGGCTCGGAGAACAGCTGACACCACCGTTCGTCGCCGGCGATCAGCGGCGGCAAGTACCGCTGCTTCTGCTCCTCGGTACCGGCGGCGAGGATCGTGGCCGCGGCAAGGTGAATGCCGATGCCGAGCGGACGGAGCGACGGAGCGTCGAACGATGCCAATTCGGCGTCGACCGCCTTGGCGTGGATCCGGCTGAGCCCCCGACCGCCGTACTCAGTCGGCAGCTGCACGCCGGCGAAGCCTCCCGCCGCCAGCTCGCGTTGCAGGTGGCGTGCCGCCTCGACGGCGGCGTCGTGGTCATGGGTACGGGCGATGATGTCGACCCGGTCGTCATCGGCCAGCGGATCACGGAGCGGGTATCGAGCAGCGAGGAACTCGTGCACGGCGGTACGAAATTCCTCGACGTTGATCACGTCGATAAAATAGGTCACTGTTTCGACTTCGGCAAACTCAGAAGGCTGCTCTCGACAATCCCGAGACAAATAGGTTACTGTTTTAGCAATGAACAGTCCGTGGGATCGCCGGCTCGGTTTCTGGTGGATCACCGAGGATCAACCCGACGCCCCGGCGATTCTCGAGAGCCCCGACGGTCCCCGGACCTACGGGGAACTGGCGGGTGACGCCCATCAGCTCGTCCACCTGTGGCGGTCGATGGGCATCGAAGCGGGAGACGTGGTGGCAGCGCTCGTCGACAACGGCAACACGCTCATCGAGTGCGCGCTGGCCACGCACGAGGCCGGGCTCCAATTCACGCCGCTCAACACCCACCTGACGGCTCACGAGCTGACGACGATCATGGATCACTCGGGCTGCAAGGTGCTCGTCGCCGGCGCACGATTCGCACCGTTGCTCGCCGGACTCGACAGCGTCGGGTCGGGGTTGCGCGTGCTGACGGTCGGCGAAGTCGACGGCTTCCAGTCGCTTGCGTCGGCCCGCCGCGACATGCCGAGGTCGACGCCAGCCGATCGGCTGCCCGGAAGCCTGTTCGTGTACACGTCCGGGACCACCGGACGGCCGAAGGGGATTCGTCGTCCGATCCCGCCGGGTGACCCCGACCAGCTCGCCAACGCCAACGCCGTCTTCGGTCGCGCCTTCGACTTCCACCCGTTCGACGGTCCGATGCTCGTCAGCACGGGCATGTTCCACGGTGGATCGCACAGCTACTACATGGGCGGTCTCAACGTCGGCCACGCGCTCGTGATCATGGATCGCTTCGAACCCGAGCGCACCTTGCAGCTCATCGAGCAGTACCGCGTCCGCACCGCCTACATGGTGCCGACGCAGTTCCACCGTCTCTTGCAGCTGCCGCCCGAAGTGCGCGAGCGGTACGACCACTCGAGTCTCCACTCCGTCGTCCACTCCGCGGCGCCCTGTCCGCCCGAGGTGAAGGCGCGGATGATGGAGTGGTGGGGCCCGGTGATCTGGGAGACCTACGGCGGCATGGAGGGCGCGGCGACGATCGCCAAGCCGCACCGCTGGCTCGAGAAGCCGGGGACCGTCGGTCGGTCGATTCGTGGCGTCCGGCTACTGATCCTCGACGAGGACGGCAACGAGGTGCCGGCCGGCACCGTCGGCCAGGTCTACATGGAGAACGGCGTCGGGTTCAGCTATCACGACGACCCGGACGAGACCGACCGCGTCCATCGGGGTAAGCAGTTCACGCTCGGCGATCTCGGCCACCTCGACGACGACGGCTACCTGTTCATCGACGGCCGCGCCAAGGACATGATCATCACCGGCGGCACGAACGTGTACCCGGCCGAAATCGAAGCGGCGCTGTTGCTGCATCCCGACATCGTCGACACCGGCGTGTTCGGCGTGCCGGACCCGGACTGGGGCGAGTCGATCGTGGCAGCCGTCCAGCTCCGGCCGGGCGTCGACGCGAGCGCGGAGACGGAAGCCGCGTTGATCGCGTTCTGTCGCGAGCGGCTCGCCAGTTACAAGTGCCCGCGCCGCTGGGAGTTCCGCGAGGACCTGCCGCGCACCGAGGCCGGGAAGCTCTACAAGCAGCAGCTCCGCGACGAGTTCATCGACACACAGGGGGAACCATCGAGATGACCGAGACCAGCAAATCGACTCATGAGGCGTTCAAGGTCGATGCCGAACTCGAGAAGGAGTTCGAGAAGGCGCTGAGCTACACGCTCGACGACGGCGACATCGACCGGGCGCGGCTGCTGCTCGGCGTCGACGTCGCGTCCCGCGCGAGGGAGCTCAACTGCGAGGCGAACACGGACTCCCTGCGCAACTGGGCGATGGGCGTCGGCGACGACAACCCGCTCTACGTCGACGAGGACTACGGCCGGGCAACCAGGTGGGGAAGCCAGCTTGGCCACGGCACGCAGATGGGGC
The DNA here is from genome assembly GCA_964651825.1 of uncultured Ilumatobacteraceae bacterium. Classification (GTDB taxonomy): domain Bacteria; phylum Actinomycetota; class Acidimicrobiia; order Acidimicrobiales; family Ilumatobacteraceae; genus Sva-07. The sequence goes on from CAZYWK010000026.1 coordinate 39,735, forward strand.
ACCTCAAGTCACCGATGTACGGCGACCCGATCCCCGAGGAGCTCCGCCAACAGACCAAGAGCCTGTTCCGCGGCATCCATGTGTTCGTCTCCGGTGGCACCTGGGACTGGTACCGCCCGCTCCGTCCGGGCGACCGGATCTACAGCTTCGCCGGCGAGGAGACACTCGACGTGAAGGCGAGCGACTTTGCGGGGAAGTCCGTCATCCAGGTCAACCGCAACGTCATGATCAATCAACACGGCGAAGTGCTCGGCGTGTATCGCATCCTGCGGGTGCTCACCGAACGCCAGAAGTCGCGCGACAAGGGCAAGTACGCCGACATCGAACCGGCCCACTACACCGACGCGGACTACGAGCGCATCGACGAGATCTACGCCAGCGAACGACCGCGCGGCAGCGAAACGCGCTATTGGGAAGACGTCGCGGTCGGCGAGGAACTGCCCCCGATGGTGAAGGGCCCGACGACCGTTACCGAGATGATCGCGTTCCACTCGGGCGGATACGGCTTCGTGCCCTACGGGCTTCGCTCCTCACGGCTCGGCTACCAGAACCGTCAGCGCATCAAGCCGTTCTACATCAAGAACGGACAGGGTGTGTGGGACGTCGCGCAGCGGTTGCACTGGGACAGCGATTGGGCCAAGGCGATCGGCAACCCGATGGCCTACGACTACGGCGTGCAGCGCCAGTGCTGGTTCTACCACCACCTCTCGGACTGGGCCGGCGACGACGCCTGCATCGTGCGGATGGAAGACTCGATCCGCAAGTTCAACTACATGGGCGACACCCAGTTCCTCACCGGGACCGTCACCGCCAAGCGCGAGGAGGACGGCCAGCACCTGGTCGAGGTCGAATTGCACATGATCAACCAGCGCGACACCGAAACTGCATACGGCTCGGCAACCATTGCGCTCGCCTCGCGGGCGAACGGTCTCCCGATCTTCCCTGTCGTGCCTGACGAGCTCCGCCGGCAGGCATCGACCATGTTCGCCCGTCACAACGAGCTCGCCGCGGACCGGCGCCGACCGCGCTGACTCGGCACCATCGTGCTGACGGTGAACCCGTTCCAACCCGGGGCGCACGACGCCGCCCGCGCCGCGGTGATCATGGGGGAGTCGGCGACGGTGGTGTCGTTCGGCGACATCGAGGGGCGTAGCCGCCGGTACGCGCATCTGCTTCGCGCTGCGGGCCTGCGGCCGGGTGACCACGTGGCCATCCTGATGGAGAACCACGAGCGGTACTTCGAGGTCTTCTGGGGCGCCCAACGAATCGGGCTGTCGACCACGCCCATCAACTGGCACCTCAAGGCCGACGAGGCCGGCTACATCATCGAGGACTGCGGCGCGGTCGCCGTCGTGACCTCGGCGCGCCTGTCAGGGCTGGCGGAGCGGCTCGAGCCGTACCTCGGCAGCGTGCGTCTCCGCCTGATGGTCGACGGCACGGCGCCCGGCTGGCAGTCGTACGAGGCGGCGGCCGACGAGCACCAGGCCGATCCGCTCGTCGACGAGGTCGAAGGGTCATGGATGTTCTACTCGTCGGGAACGACCGGGCAGCCGAAGGGGATCGTCCCCCGCAAGACGTCCGACGCGTTCGGTGCAACGGGCGGCACGCTCGCTCCGTTGATGGTCGGGATGTACGGCTTCACCGCAAATTCCGTCTACCTCTGTCCTGCCCCGCTCTACCACGCAGCACCGTTCGGCTGGTCGACGACCGCCCAGCGCCTCGGGGCGACCGTCGTGGTGATGGAACGCTTCGACGCCGAGCTGACCCTGCAGCTGATCGAGCGTCACCGGATCACGCACGCCCAGTTCGTGCCGACCCACTTCATCCGCATGCTCAAGCTCCCCGACGAGATCCGTGGTCGCTACGACCTGTCCAGCCTCCAAACCGTCATCCATGCAGCCGCACCGTGTCCCGTCGATGCGAAACGCCAGATGCTCGACTGGTGGGGCCCGATCATCCACGAGTACTACGCGGGCAGCGAGGGCAACGGCTTCTGCGCGATCGGACCGGAGGAGTGGCTGGCCCATCCCGGCTCTGTCGGTCGCCCGCTGACCGCGGCCGTGCACATCGTCAACGAGGACGGTGACGAACTCCCGGCGGGCGAGGCGGGCCAGATCTGGTTCGAGTCCGAGGCGCGCTTCGAGTACCACAACGACCCGGAGAAGACGGCGGGCGCGTTCAACGAGCGTGGCTGGAGCACCCTCGGCGACGTCGGCTACCTCGACGACGACGGGTACCTGTTCCTCACCGACCGCGTCTCACACATGATCATCTCCGGCGGGGTCAACATCTATCCCCAGGAGATCGAGAACCTCCTCGCGATGCATCCCTCCGTGGCCGACGTCGCGGTGATCGGAGTACCGAACGCGGACCTCGGCGAGGAGGTGAAAGCCGTGGTCGTACCGGCACCGGGGACTTCGGCCGACGACCAACTCGCCCACGGGTTGATCGACCACTGCCGCTCCCACCTCGCTCATTACAAGTGCCCCGTTTCGATCGACTTTGTCGACGACCTGCCGCGGCTGCCGACCGGCAAGCTCCTCAAGCGAGAGCTGCGCGAGCAGTACTGGACCTGACCGAAGGCGTCTCTACCGAAGTCGAACCTGGAGGCTGCGATAGCCGCGCAACGATGGTGTCGGCTTGAACTGCAGGGAGGAGCGATCGACCGCCAACTCGATCTCGTCGAACCGTTGCACGAGCCCCAACAGCGCCGAGCGGCCCTCGAGACGGGCGAGCTGACTGCCCAGGCAGAAGTGCGGGCCGAAAGCGAACGCGAGGTGCTTGTTCGGCGAGCGTCCCAGATCGAGCTCGTTCGGGTCCGGGAACACGGACGTGTCCCGGTTTGCCGAGATGATCATCCCGAGCACCTTGCTGCCGCCAGGAACCGTCGTCCCCGACAGTTCGACGTCGTCGAGGGTGAAGCGCGGCGCGCCGCACGGCACGGGCGTGCAGTATCGGAGCAGCTCCTCGACGGCCGAGTCGATCAGGTCGGGTTCGTTGCGAAGTCGCTCCAACTGGTCCGGGTGGTCGAGCAGCGCGACCGTGGCCGTACTGATCAGGTTCGAGGTCGTGTCGTGCCCGGCGAGAAGGAGCAGGAGGATCATCGCCTGGATCTCGACGTCGTCGAGACGGTCGCCGTCATCCTGGGCCTCGACGAGCGCAGTGATCAGGCGGTCGTCCGGAGTGCGTCGACGCTCTTCGGCGAGGCGCTCGAACATCTTGCGCATCTTGCGCGCCGCCGGCAGTGCCTTCACCAGCGCCAGCGGTCCCGTCGTCGTGCTCTCGGCAAACTGCTTCAACCACCTGTGGAACTGCGCGGCGTCGGCATCGCCGATGCCGAGCATCCGCGAGATCACCTCGAGAGGGATCTGCACGGCGTACTCCTCGACGAGATCGACCGTTCCCTGTGCGGCGATTCGGTCGAGATGCCGGGTCACGACGGCATGCACGTCGTCGCCCATGCTCTTGACGAGTCGCGGGGTGAACGCGCGATTGACGAGACTGCGGAGGCGCCGGTGCTCCGGGTCGTCCTTGAACACCATGCTTTGGGTGAGCAGCTTGAACGTCGTCGGGGCCCAACGCGGGATGGACATCGTGCCGTGCGCGATCGCGTCGCTCGAGAACACCTTGTCGTTGTGGACCCGGACGACGTCCTCGTATCGGGTGACGATGTACCCGCCGCCTTTGAGCTGTGCGGGCCAGGTGGCCGGAGCGACCGGTCGCTCGGTACGGAGGTGCTCGTAGATCGGGAACGGATCGTTGAACATGACCGGGGCGAGGAGGTCGATCGGCTGAGCGATGGACAGTGCTGCATTGGTCATGTCGAGTCCTCGAGTCTGCGCGTGACGATGAGTTGGTTGTCGGTAGGCGGCTTGCTCGACGTTGACCGCCGAGCGGTACGACGATGCCGACCCCCACTCCGCCTACCCTAATAGGTCACTATTTGACAGGCGGTACCGACCGGTTGAGGTTCGATCGAACTGCTGCTCACGTATCTGGGCCGGGCGACCACGGATCCTGGATCACCGGCCAGACCAATCCGCTCAACGGTGGCTCCTCGTTCGCACTCTGAGTTCCCGGGCTTTTCTTGGGGTCCGACGCCAGAATGCAGTGATGGACCAGGTGCATCTCGCTCGCGGTGCGGGTGCCGTTGTCGTTCGGGTGACCGGACGCCTGATCGACTCACTCGGCGAGCACTGATGGCGCGCTCTCGTCGCAGCCCGAGCAATGACGCGCCGGCGCGCGGTGCGTTGTTGGACGCGGCGGAGTCGCTCATGTTGGAGGAGGGGTATGCCGCGGTGACGACTCGTCGTGTCGCGACTCGTGCCGGCGTGAACAACGGGCTCATCCACTACTACTTCGGCACGATGGATTCGATGTTCGTCGACCTCTTCCGTCGTTCGGTGGGTCGCTCGTTCGCGCAGATGCCGACGACGAGTTCGACGCAGCCGTTGTGGGAGATGTGGGAGGCGATGCGGGACTTCTCCGGCAACGCCCTGATGTCGGAATTCATCGCGCTGTCGAACCACCGCCCGCTGGTGCGGGAGGAGATCGCTTCGCAATCGGCGTTGGTGCGCGAGGCCCATGTTGTCGAGATGTCGCGCGTGCTCGCGAGCTATGGCGTGGTCGAACCGGAGGCGTCACCGGCGGCGATCGGTCTGTTGATGATGGGGACCGCACGGTTCTTGCAGATGGAAGCCGCATTCGGACTGACGGTCGGGCATGACGACTTGATCCAGGTGATCGAGCGTCGCATCGCAATGCTCGAGGGCGACCGCATCCGAACAGCCTGACGCCCCATCCGAATGTGACAGGTCTTGCATCTGCCTACTCCCGTGTGTTAGTCAAGTGACTAACGGCGGAGTCGTCGGGGAGATTCGGTTCCTGAGCCGAAGGATCGAACGTGGGGAGAGCGGTTGCGTGAGGGGTGAGTACGACGGCATGGTGGCGATCGTCACGGGTGCGGCTCAGGGCATCGGACGCGTCACGGCGGAGCGACTCGTCGCCGCCGGAGCGCTCGTGGTTGTCGCCGACATCGGTGAGGCAGGCGCGCAGGTCGTCGAGGAGTTCGGTGAGTGTGCCGCGTTCGTGCAGACCGATGTGTCGAACGCGGCGCAGGTCGAGCGACTGATCGCTGCGACCGTGAAACGCTTCGGCCGCCTCGATGTGGTCTGCAACGTCGCTGGGGTCTCGGGCGGTCTGCGCCGCTTTCTCGACGACGACCTTCGCGACTTCGAGCGGGTGATCGCGGTCGACCTTTTCGGC
>CAZYWK010000027.1:0-26786 GCA_964651825.1 uncultured Ilumatobacteraceae bacterium
CGGCCGTGTCCTTGAACGGGTCGCCGACGGTGTCGCCGATGACGGCGGCCTTGTGCGCGTCGGACCCCTTGCCGCCTTCGTGGCCGTCCTCGATGTACTTCTTGGCGTTGTCCCACGCGCCACCGGCGTTCGACAGGTAGTTCGCCATCAACTGACCTGTCAGGATCACCGCGGCGAGGAACGCACCGAGTGCGAGATAGCCGATGCCGAAGCCGATGATCACCGGCGTCAGCACGGCGAGCAGCGCCGGCGTGACGAGCTCACGCAGCGACGCCTTGGTGCAGATGTCGATGACCGGGCCGTAGTCGGGCTGACGCTCACCGGACATGATCTTGCCGTCGGCGAACTGGTCACGGACCTCCTGGACGACCACGCCGGCGGTGCGTTGCACGGCGCGGATGGCGAGCGACGAGAACAGGAAGCTGATCGAGCCACCGATGAGGAGACCGATGAAGACCTTCGGGTCGGCGACGTTGATCGTGATCCTGTCGAAGACGCCACGCGCCTCGGAGGTCAAGCGCTCGAGTTCCTCGACCGGCAAGATCTCGTTGGCGGCAGTTTCGATGTAGCTGGCGAAGAGGGCGACGGCGGCAATCACGGCGGAGCCGATGGCGAAGCCCTTCGTGACGGCCTTGGTGGTGTTGCCCACCGCGTCGAGGCTGACCATGATCTTTTCGGCCTCGCCCTCGAACTCACCGGACATCTCGGCGATGCCGGCGGCGTTGTCGGCGACCGGGCCGAACGTGTCCTCGGAGACGATCACTCCGGTGGTGGCGAGCATGCCCATGCCGGTGAGGGCCACCAGGTAGAAGGAGAACTGCAGGTTGCCGCCCCCGAGCGCCAGGGCGGCGCCGATGGCGATCGCGATGGCGATGATCGCATAGACCGACGATTCCAGACCCGACGCCGTACCCGACAGCACGGTCGTGGCCGGGCCGGTACGAGTTGCCTTGGCGATGTCACGCACCGGCGTGTACTCGGTGCCGGTGAAGTACTCGGTGAGGCGGCTCACGGCCTGGGCCAGCACGAGGCCGATGACGACGGCGCCAAAGCAGCGCCAGCCCTCGTTGTTGTTGTCGTTGCCGACGTAGAACATCGCCAGCAGGAACGTGCCGATGACGGTGATGATGCCAGCGGTGAGGAAGCCACGGTTGATCGGCTTGAGCGCGTTGGTCTCGCCCTCCTTGGCCTTCACGGCGTAGACGCCGGCGATCGAGGCCACCACGCCGACGGCCCGGGCGGCCAGCGGGAACACGAGGCCGAGGGCGGGGTTGGCGCCGATGGCGGCGAACGCCGGGACGCCGAGGATGATCGACGCGACGAGGGTCACCTCGTAGGACTCGAACAGGTCGGCGGCCATGCCGGCGCAGTCGCCGACGTTGTCGCCCACGTTGTCGGCGATGGTCGCCGGGTTGCGCGGGTCATCCTCGGGGATGCCCGCTTCGACCTTGCCGACGAGGTCGGCGCCGACGTCGGCGGCCTTGGTGAAGATGCCGCCGCCGACGCGCAGGAACAGGGCCAGCAGCGAACCACCGAACCCGAAGCCGATGAGGATCGCCGAGCTCGTGTTCTGGAAGATCAGGATGATCAGCGTGGCGCCGAGCAGGCCGAGGCCGACGGTGAACATGCCGGCGATGCCGCCGGTGCGGAACGCGACCTTGAGCGCGGCCGGCAGTGAGCCCGCCTTGGCCGCGGCCGCGGTGCGCACGTTGCCCCGCGTGGCCAGCGTCATGCCGATGTAGCCCGTGAGGCCCGACAGGACCGCACCGGCGACGAAGGCGATCGTCCGGAACGTTCCCGATTGGGCAAACGTCAGCGCGACCTCGCCGGACGGCTTGAGCACCTCTGTCGACGTGATGAACACGATCACGGCGAGCGGCACGAGAATCACCGCGATCGTCCTGAACTGCCGTTTCAGGTACGCCGCGGCACCGACCTGGATCGCTGTCGCGATCTCGATCATCTTCGGGGTTCCCTGGTCGGCGGCGAGCACACCGCGCATCAGTTGGAACCCGACGAGAATCGCGACGACCGCCGCGAGACCGGACAGCAGCAGCACGAGCATCTCGCCACCACCGAGTTCGAACGACTGATAGCCGCCTTCCGCAGCGAGCATTCCGCCCGCGAGCGCACCGTTGATCACTGAATCTTTCCTCCTGCATTGGTCGCGTCGACGGGTGCCGACGTGAGCTCCACGACCGCGTCGTGACCCACACGGATCCAGCCCCGCTACGTGAGCGGACGCAAACTAGCGCGGAGGTGCCCAATTCGTGAACTTCTTGCGCACGAGGGTGCGCAAGAAGTTCACGAGAACGGGTTGTGCCGGGTTACTCGCCGCCTTCGGTGAGGGCCACTTCGAGCGGCGCGAAACCCGTGCCGGCGAGGTCGGTTTCGGTGCCGAGCAACTCCCACGCGGCCTGCACGATGTCGTTCGTGAAGGCACCCTCGGTCGGGGCCGCGGTGATGACGGTCGCACCCTCGAGGTTCGGCGTGCTCTGGCTGATCTCGACGGTGCGGTCCCATGCGGCCTGGTCGATGTCGCCGATCCCGCCGTCGGACGGCCAGATCAGCTTGTTGACCTCGTTCATCATCCACAACTGGTGTGTCGCTCCGAGCGTCGATCCCGCCGCCGTGACGATGTCGGCGCACGACTCCGGGTTGTCCCGGCAGTACACCCACCCTTCGATCGACGCGGCGACGAACCGGGTCGCCTGGTCGGCGTAGGCGGGGTCATCGGCGAGGCGGGCAGCGTCGGCCCAGATCGCGTCCTGCAACATGCCGACGCCGATCTCCTCGTAGCTGATCACGTTGAGGTCATCGGGCGTGTACAACTCGCCGGTGTCGGGGTTCACGGCCTCGAGCACCTGGGCGTACTCGTTGTACGTCATCGCCTCGGCGGCGTCGATGGTCCCGTCGAGCAGGGCGACCATGTCGAACTGCTGGCCGACCAGGCTGACGTCGGTGGCCGGATCGAGGCCCTCCTGGGCGAGCGCGGCGAAGATCTCGTACTCGTTGCCGAAACCCCAGTTGCCGATGTTCTTGCCCGCGAAGTCGGCGACCGAGGTGATACCGGAGTCGGCCATGCTGACCTGCAGCGTGCCCGAACGCTGGAAGATCTGGGCGATGTTGGTGATGTCGGCGCCGGCCTCACGACTGGCGAGCGCCTTGGGCACCCAGGCGAGCGCGAAGTCGACGTCGCCGTTGGCGAGTTGGGTCTGGGGCACGATCTCCACGCCGCCTTCCACGATCGTGACGTCGAGACACCGCGCCTCGTAGAAGCCCTGATCCTTCGCCGCGAAGTAGCCGGCGAACTGGGCCTGGGTGAACCACTGGAGTTGGAGGCTCACCGGCTCGAGCGCCTCGCAGTCGCCGCTCGCCGCGGCGGTGCCGGCCGGAGCGGCGGTGCCGGCGGGCGCGTCGGTCGAAGCACTCCCGGAATCGTCGTCGCTGCCGCAGGCGGCACCGATCAGTGCAAGGGTGATGACACCTGCCGTCGCCAGACGGACACGTTGCTTGTTCATGCTGTTGCTCCCCCGGGGGCGAGGCCCCGTGCTTGTTGGTTGGATCGTTGGTCGGATTGTCGGTGCGGAGACTGGGCGGCCGGCGCGGCGTGACGCGCCGGCGACGCGAACCGTTCGATGCCGACCGCGACGAGATAGAAGGCCAGCCCGACCGCGCAGGCGCCCACGACGTAGGCCCACGACGCCGCCGTGCGCGACGCCGCCGCGTTCGAGGTGATGCCGTAGCCGAGACCGTTCTGGCTGCCGCCGAAGTACTCGGCCACGAACGCGGTGATCACCGCGACCGGCGCGGCGATCTTCAACGCCGTGAACAGGTACGGCACGGCGTTGGGGATCCGGGTCTTCACCAAGATGTCGGTCGGCGACGCGGCATACGACTGCATCAGCTCCATGTGGGTCGCGCTCACCTGGCGCAATCCCTTGGCCACGTTCACGAGCACGATGAACGACACGATCGTCGTCACCATCAGGCGTCGCGGCACCTCGGTCGTGCTGGCGAACATGTTGTTCAACACCGGCACGATCACGATGATCGGGATCGCGTTGAGCGCGATGGCGAGCGGGGTGACGAGCTCGTTGGCCACCCGGAAGCGCATCAACACGAAGCTCAGCGCCACGCCGAAGACCAGCCCCAGCACGAGCCCGACGAAGGCGTTCTGGCCGGTCACCGACATGGCGTCCCATACACCGGACCAGTTGTTGCGCAGCGCGGTCCAGATGGCTGACGGCGCCGGCAGCAGGTACGGCTTGATGTCGAAGACCTTCACGACCGTTTCCCACACCGCCACGAACAATCCCCCGACGATCAATGGCGGCACGACGATCTTGGCGGTGATCGAGGCGGCGCTCATCGGTCCTCGATCCCGCGGGGCCGTGACGGCGACACGCCGTCGGGCACCACATCGTCGGGTCCTGGACCCTCCACCCGCCGCAACGCCTCGCGCACCTCGGTGATCTTCTTGAAGAAGCGGTCGTCTTCGCGCGTGTCCTCGTCGCGCTCGTCGCCGAGGTGCACGTCGATCACGTCGGTGATCCGGCCCGGCCGCGGCGACATCACGACCACCCGGTTCGACAGGTACACCGCCTCGGGGATCGAGTGGGTGACGAACACCACGGTCGTCTGGGCGGCCGCGCAGATGCGCAGCAGTTCGGCCTGCATGTGCTCGCGGGTCATCTCGTCGAGCGCGCCAAACGGCTCGTCCATCAACAGCAGCGGGGGATGCGAGGCGAGGGCGCGGGCGATCGCGATCCGCTGCTGCATGCCACCGGACAACTGCCAGGGCATGTGCGAGCCGAACTCGGACAACTGGACGAGCTCGAGCATCTCCTCGGCGCGCTGGCGGCGCTTCGCCTTGTTCCAGCCCTTGAGCTCGAGCGGCAGTTCGATGTTCTTGCGCACCGTTCGCCACTCGAACAGCCCCGATTGCTGGAACGCCATGCCGTAGTCCTGGTCGAGGCGCGCCTGCTTCGACGACTTGCCGTTCACGAGCACGTTGCCGGTGGTCGGCTCCAACAGGTTGGCGATCAGCCGGAGCAACGTCGACTTGCCACACCCGGACGGGCCGATCAGCGACACGAAGTCGCCGGGCTGGATCGACAGGTCGATGCCGACCAGGGCATCGACCTGGTTGGGGCGACCCTGGTTGAACACCATCGTCAGCCGGTCGACGATGACCGCCGCCGACGTCGACAGCGACACGGTCGAGTGCGTCGCGTTCATGCGAGGGCCTCTCGCGGGCGGTTGCGCATCGCGATCACCTCGACGAGGACGACGAGCCCGAACATCGTCAGACCCAGCGCGGCGGCACCGAACACGGCGGTGTACACCTGGGCCGGATCGCTGGTGGCCTTCTGCCCGTAGGTGAGCGAGGCGAAGCCGATGCCGCGGACACCGGTGGAGATCTCCGACACGATCACCCCGATCACCGACGCGGTCGCGGCCAGCTTGAGGCCGGGCACCATGGCCGGGATCGCGGCCGGGAACTTCAGCTTGACGAGCGTGCTCCACCAACCGGCGGCGTAGCTGTCCATCAGTTCCAGCGATGCGGCGGGCGCCGAGCTCAACCCCTTCAACGTGGCCACCGACACGGGGAAGAACGCGAGGAACGCGCCGAGCGTGGAGACCCACATCCACTTCGGCAGGTCCCAGTTGCCGCCGAACGCAGCGACCTGCGGGGCGAGCGCGATCAGCGGGACGGTCTGGGAGGCGATCACGTAGGGCAGCAGGCCCCGTTCGATCACCTTGAACCGCGCCATCACCACGGCCAGTGCGATCCCGAAGGCGCCGCCGAGAATGAGCCCCACGAGCGCCATCCGGAACGTGTACCAGCTGTAGCCGAGTACCGCCTGCCAGATCGGTGCGTCACGACCGCGCACCTCGGGGTCGAACAGGCGCTGGCCCATCTCCCAGGTGTGCGGCATCGCCCGGTCGCTCGTGCGCGGGATCAGCCGCCAGCCCAGGATCTCGCCGCCACCTTCGGGCCCGAGCGCCTTGTAGAGCTCCCACAGCGCCGCCACGCACAGCACGGCCACGACGAAGAGGGCGACGCGACGCAGACCTCGCGCGATCATGCAGCAGCCTTCACGACGACAGCACCGGTCACGATCTGGCGCGGCCCTGTTCACGAAGGGCGGGGATGACGTGCTCGCCGTACTGGGTGAGCGTGTGGTCCTTGCCGTCGTGCTGGAGGTAGATGGCGAACTGGTCGACGCCGAGGTCGCGCAGGGCGCGGAGTTTGTCGAGTTGAGCTTCGACCGGGCCGAGGATGCAGAACCGGTCGACGATCTCGTCGGGCACGAACGTGGTGTGGGTGTTGCCGGCCTGGCCGTGCTCGTTGTAGTCGTACTCCTGGCGGCCCTTGATGTAGTCGGTGAGCGCGGCCGGCACCGCCGACGACTCGCCGTAGCGCGTCACGATGTCGGCGACGTGGTTGCCGACCATTCCCCCGAACCACCGGCACTGGTCGCGCATGTGCGCCAGCTGCTCGGTGGGGCCGACATAAGCCGGCGCCGCGACGCAGATGCTGATCGCGGCGGGATCGCGACCGGCGTCGCTCGCCGCGGTGCGCACGGCGTTGATCGTCCACTCGGCGATCGACAGGTCGGCGAGCTGCAGGATGAAGCCGTCACAGGTCTCGCCGATCATCTTCAGCGCTTTGGGGCCGTAGCCAGCGCCGAACACCGCGAGCTCGCTCCTGGTCGCCCACGGCAGGGCGATGGTGGAGCCCTTGTAGTCGACGCTGCGGCCGTTGGCGAGCTCGCGGATCACGTGGACCGCTTCGGTCATGGTGGCGAGCGTGGTCGGCTTGCCGTTCGTCACCCGCACCGCCGAGTCGCCGCGGCCGATCCCGCAGACCGTGCGGTTGCCGTACATCTCGTTGAGCGTGGCGAAGGTCGACGCGGTGACGGTCCAGTCACGCGTGGCGGGGTTGGTCACCATCGGGCCGACGACGATGTTGCGCGTCTCGTCGAGGATCTTCGAGTAGATGACGTACGGCTCCTCCCAGAGGATGTGGGAGTCGAACGTCCAGACGTGGCTGAACCCGTACGTTTCGGCCCGCTTCGCCAGATCGATCACCCGCGCCGCGGGCGGCGTGGTCTGCAGCACCAAACCGATCTGCATGCCGTCACGCTTCATCGTGTTTCGGGGAAGCCGAGATCGACCGTCGAGGTGGCGGGGTCGGGCCAGCGGCTGGTGACGACCTTGGCGCGGGTGTAGAAGTTGATGCCTTCGGGGCCGTACATGTGGGTGTCGCCGAACAGGCTGGCCTTCCACCCGCCGAAGCTGTAGTAGCTGACCGGCACGGGTACCGGCACGTTGACACCGACCATGCCGACCTGCACGTCGAACTGGAACTGGCGGGCGGCGCCGCCGTCGCGGGTGAAGATCGCCGTGCCGTTGGCGAACGGGTTGGCGTTGATCGTGTCGAGGCCGTCCTGGTAGCCGTGCACGCGCATCACCGACAACACCGGCCCGAAGATCTCGTCGCGGTAGCACGCCATGTCGGTCGTGACGTTGTCGATCAGGGTCGGCTTGAGGAAGAAGCCGTCGTCGGGCGCCCCGTCGCGACCGTCGACCACCACGTCGGCACCCTCGCCCGGCGCGGCATCGATGTAGCCCTTCACCTTGTCGCGATGCTCGCCGGTGATCAGCGGACCCATCTCGCTGTCGGGCTCGTTGCCGGCGCCCACCTTGATCGACGGGATGCGTTCGGCGATCTTCGCCACGAGGTCGTCGGCCACCGCCTCGGCAGCGAGCACGACGCTCACCGCCATGCAACGTTCCCCGGCTGAGCCGTACGCCGCCCCGACCGCCGCGTCGGCGGCCATGTCGAGGTCGGCATCGCTCAGCACGAGCATGTGGTTCTTCGCCCCGCCCAGCGCCTGCACCCGCTTGCCGTTGGCCGTGCCGGTCTCGTAGATGTACTTGGCGATCGGGGTGGAGCCGACGAAGCTCACCGCGGCGACATCGGGGTGGTCGAGCAGCCGGTCGACGGCGACCTTGTCGCCCTGCACCACGTTGAAGCAGCCCGCCGGCAGGCCCGCTGTGGCCAGCAGTTCGGCGAGCAACAACGACACCGACGGATCCTTCTCGCTCGGCTTGAGCACGAACGTGTTGCCGCAAGCCAGGGCGTTGGCGAACATCCACATCGGCACCATCGCCGGGAAGTTGAACGGCGTGATCCCGGCCACCACGCCGAGCGGCTGGCGGATCGAATACACGTCGAGGCCCGTCGCCGCCTGCTCGGAGTACTCACCCTTGATCAGCTGCGGGATACCGCACGCGAACTCGATGTTCTCCAGGCCGCGGGCCACCTCGCCGAGTGCGTCGGAGAGCACCTTGCCGTGCTCGGCGGTGAGCATCGACGCGATCTCCTTGCGGTTCGCGTCGACCAGCTCGCGCAGGCGGAACATCACCTCGGCCCTCCTCGACAGCGACGTCGCGCGCCACCCCGGGAACGCACCCAGGGCGGCCGCCACCGCAGCGTCGACCTCCTCCACACTCGCCAGGTCGACCGTGCCGGACTGCTCGCCCGCGGCCGGGTTGTACACGACCGCCGAGCGGCCGGACGTGGACTCGACGACCTTGCCGTCGATCCAATGACTGATCCGATTCATCGTTGCTCTCGCTTTCTCCGTCATCGTCAACCTCGTTCATCTGGCCCCGTCCCCAAACGAACGAGGTCGTTCGTTCGAACCTGCAACGCTGGGGTCAGACCCCAGCGTTGCAGGTCACTTCAAGTAGGTGCTGAGGCCGCGCTTGATGTACTTGCCGTGGCCTTTGGTGCCGACGTAGCTGTCGTTGTCGACCACGACGGTGCCCCGGCTGATGACCGTGTCGACCTTGCCGTCGATCGTGAAGCCCTCGTAGGCCGAGTAGTCCATGTTCATGTGGTGCTTGTCGTTGATGCCGATCGTGGTCGTGCCGTTCGGGTCCCACACGAGGATGTCGGCGTCGGCCCCCGGCTCGATGACGCCCTTGTCGGGCAGGCCGAACATGCGCGCCGGCGTGGTCGAGCACGTCTCGACCCACCGCTCGAGGCTGATCTCGCCGGTGACGACACCCTGGTAGATGAGCTCCATCCGGTGCTCGACGCCACCGATCCCGTTGGGGATCTTGGCGAAGTTGCCGATGCCCAGCTCCTTTTGGTCCTTCATGCAGAACGGGCAGTGGTCGGTGGAGATGACCGCCAGCTCGTTCATCCGCAGGCCCTTCCAGAGGTCGGCCTGGTGGTGCTCGTGCTTGGTGCGCAACGGCGTGGAGCAGACCCACTTGGAACCCTCGAACCCTGGCGCGGCGAGCTGGTCTTCGAGCGTCAGGTACAGGTACTGCGGGCACGTCTCGGCGAACACGTTGAGCCCGGAGTGCTGCGCCGCGGCCACCTCGGCGAGTGCCTCGGACGCCGACATGTGCACGATGTACAGCGGCACGTTGCCGGCGACCTTGGCGAGCTGGATCGCCCGGTGCGTCGCCTCGCCCTCCAGTTCGGCCGGACGGGTGAGCGAGTGGAACTTCGGGTCGGTGTCGCCGCGGGCGATCGACTGGGCGACGAGCACGTCGATGGCGATGCCGTTCTCGGCGTGCATCATGATCATCGCCCCCGATTCCGAGGCGTTCTGCATGGCCCGCAGGATCTGGCCGTCGTCGGAGTACAGGACGCCCGGGTAGGCCATGAACAGCTTGAAGCTGGTGATGCCCTCGTGGTCGACGAGGTAGGTCATCGCCTTGAGCGACTCCTCGTCGACGCCACCGATGATCTGGTGGAACGCGTAGTCGATGGCGCACTCCCCCGCGGCCTTCTCGTGCCACGCCCCGAGCGCGTCCTGGACGCTGCCGCCGGTGTTCTGCACCGCGAAGTCGACGATCGTGGTGACGCCGCCCCACGCCGCGGCGCGGGTGCCGGTCTCGAACGTGTCGGAGGCCTCGGTGCCGCCGAAGGGCATCTGCATGTGGGTGTGCACATCGATGCCGCCGGGCACGACGTACTTGCCGGTGGCGTCGATCGTGCGGTCGGGCACGATGCCCATCGCCGTCGCCTGACCGGGGGCGAGGATGGCGACGATCTTCTCGCCGTCGATGAGGACCTCGGCGTCGCGGCGACCGACCGCGGAGACGACGGTGCCTCCGGAGATCAATGTCTTGCTCATCAGCTCTCCACCAGCTCGTCGTAGGCATCAGGCCGGCGGTCGCGGTAGAAGGCCCAGCCGTCGCGGACCTCCTTGATCAGGTCGAGGTCGAGCTCGCGGACGATCAGTTCGGGCTTGTAGGGGTCGCCCTTGTCGCCGACGTAGGCCCCGCGCGGGCCGACGAAGTAGCTCTGGCCGTAGAAGTCGTCGTCGCCGATCTCCTCTTCGATGCCGACCCGGTTGATCGCTCCGACGTAGTACATGTTCGCGACCGCCGCCGCGGGCTGCTCGATCGACCAGAGGTACTCCGACAGCCCGCGGTGGGTGGCCGACGGGTTGAACACGATCTCGGCGCCGTTGAGGCCGAGGATGCGCCAGCCCTCGGGGAAGTGGCGGTCGTAGCAGATGTACACGCCGACCTTGCCCACTGCAGTGTCGAACACTGGGTAGCCACCATTGCCGGGCCGGAAGTAGAACTTCTCCCAGAAGCCCTTCACCTGCGGGATGTGCTGCTTGCGGAACTTGCCGAGGTACGTGCCGTCGGCGTCGATCACCGCGGCGGTGTTGTAGTAGACGCCGGGCTGCTCGATCTCGTACATCGGCAGCACCATCACCATGTTCAGCTCCTTGGCCAGTGCCTGGAAGCGCTGGGTGGTGGGCCCGTCGGGGATGTACTCGGTGTAGTCGTAGTACTGCGGATCCTGCACCTGGCAGAAGTAGGGGCCGTAGAAGAGCTCCTGGAAGCAGATGATCTGGGCGCCCTGCGCGGCCGCCTCACGGGCGGCCTCCTCGTGCTTGACGATCATCGACTCCTTGTCGCCGGCCCAGTCGGTCTGCAGCAGCGCCGCTTTGATGATCCTCGACATGTGGTCCCCTCTCGATCGCTCGTGTTCGGTCGTGTTCGCTCGTCGTGGGTGGCTCGCCGCACCGCTGTGGGGGCGGTCGGGCCAGGTAGAGCCGACAATAGTGACACACCTGGACACCGACAACCGACCGCCGTGGCGTTCACGAACCGGTAACAGTGCCGCGCTGCGAGACTGGTGGGCATGGCGACCTTTCGCTCCGCGTGGCACTGGGTGTTCGGCAAGCATCCGCCGCGGCCGGCCGACCCGAACCGCACGGTCGAGGCCGGATGGGTTCCGATGTGGCAGGCACCGATGCTCGTCGAGGAGCTGGCGGCAGCGGACATCCCGGCGGTGTGGACCGAGGACTTCGGGCTGAACCCGTCGATGTACCACCGCGAGGCGATGGCGCGCATCTTCGTCACCGAGGACCGCAAGGCCGATGCCGAATCGCTGATCGCCGACGTCACCGGCGTCCCCCCGGCCCACCGCAAGCTCTGATCTCAGCACGCGACCCAATCCACGTTTGCGTCGGGATCTGGCACGCACCCGTGTGATCAGATCCCGACGCAAACGGAAGATCTTCCGCACTCCGGAGGACGTCGCCCACGTTCGGGCATGCACGACGACCTGGCTCGACTGGCCACTCGACAAGAAGGGTTGCTGTCGACGGCGCAGCTCGCCGCGTCCGAGGCGACCAAGCGGCAACGCGACCGGTTCGTCGCGGGCGGATGGCTGCGGCTCGTGGCGCCTCGCGTGTACGCGGTGTCGGGTGCTCCCGAGTCCCATCGCTATCACCTCCGCCTCGGATTGCTCAGCCTCGGCGAGCGGAGCTGGGTGAGCTACGAGGCAGCCGCCGCCCTGCACCAGCTCGACCGTTCGAAGCCCAGTGCGATCGAGTTCACGGTGCCCCGCTCCAAGCGCAGCATCGAGTTGCCGTACACCGTCCACACGACGGATCGGCTGAAGCCGATCGACTTCGTGAAGGTCGACGGCTTCCGGTGCATGTCGGCGACGCGCACCGTGCTCGATCTCGCCCATGCCCGGGTTCACACCCGCCGGGTCGAAGCCGCCATCGACAGCGCCGTACGGCTCGGGCTGTCGTCACCGGAGGTCCTCGCCACGCGCCTCGAGACGTTGCGCGGCTCGGGCCGGTGGGGATGCCGGCTCGTCGAGGAGCTGATCGTCGACTCCGGTGGACACACCATGCTCGAACGACGCTTCCTCGAACTCGTGCGACGGGCGGGTCTTGCCCGGCCGCGCACGCAGGTGGTGCACCGCAAGAACGGTCGTCACATCGCCCGCGTCGACTTCCTCTTCGACGAGGAAGGCGTCGTGATCGAGGTCAGCGGTCGCCTCGGTCATTCGACTCCGCGGGAGCGAGCCCACGACGCGCAGCGGCGCAACGAGCTGCAGGACATCGGCCGGCGGGTCTACGAGTACACGTGGGAAGACGTCACCGAGCGGCCCGGCTACGTCACCCGCACCCTCCTCCAACGCCTCCGTCTCTTCGCGTAGACCACGTTTGCGTCGGGATCTGGTCACGCCAGTCGGTGCTGAAACCCGACGCAAACGTATGGTGTTGGCCTGTCAGCGGTTCGGGGGGAGCAGTGAGGGTGAGACGACGGCGCTTCGTCGCGTGCGGGGTCGCGATGGTGCTCGTGGTGAGCGCGTGCTCGAGTTCCGGCGACGAACATGACGCAGCCGATGCGACCGACCCGGCCACGACCGCTCCGAGCGCAGCCACGACCACGGAGGACACGATGCCAGCCACGCCGACCACCGATCCGACCGATGCTGACGGGACCGTCAGCGCCACGGACGCGCCGACCACCACCGTCGACCGGCCGGAGGGGCCGGCGGCCGTCTTCTCCGAGCCGCTGGAGGGCGGCAAGGGTGTGTTCCTGGGCGAGCCGCTGACGACCGATCTCGACGTCGCGGGCTACGTCGAAGTCGAGTACGCCGCGTCAGGTACCGCCACGTCGTACACGTCGAGCGAACGGACAGCCGACGGGCGCTGGACGTTCACACCCGCCGACCAGGCGCCGTACACGACCCGCGTCCTCGTGCGCACCCCCGCCGATCCGGCCGATTTCAGCGGAACGGTCGTGCTCGAGTGGCTCAACGTCAGCGGCGGCGCCGACGCCAACCCCGAATGGGCAGGGATCCATGAGGAGGTGATCCGCAAGGGGCACGCCTGGGTCGGGGTGTCGGCCCAGATGATCGGCGTGATGGGCGGCCCGGTCCTCGTGCGCACGAACTCACCGGGGTCGGAGAACGCCGGGCTCGGCCTGCGCGGCATCGATCCCGAGCGATACGGGATGCTCGATCATCCGGGTGATGGGTACGCCTTCGACATCTACACCCAGGTCGCCCGGGCGATCCGATCGGGGAGCGGGATGGAGCGGGCGGTTCCCCAGGTCGCCGTCGCGGCCGGCGAGTCTCAATCGGCGTTCGCGCTCGTCACGTACTACAACGGCGTGCAGCCCCTGACGGAGGCCTTCGACGGCTTCTTCGTGCACAGCCGGGGCGGCGTGGCGATGGCGCTCGTCGGCCCCGGTGAGGCCGCCGACCTGGCCGGGGCGATCGGCAGCGGCGGGCCGACGATGTTCCGAGACGACCTCTCCGCACCGGTGCTCGACCTCCAGACGGAGGGCGATGTGACGGGCATCCTCGGGTCGTACGCCGCCCGCCAGCCCGACAACGACCGGTTCCGCCTGTGGGAGGTCGCCGGCACCGCCCACTTCGACCAGCACCTGCTCGGCGCCAGCGCAGAGCACATCGACTGCGGCTACCCGATCAACAACGGCCCGCTCGATGTCGTCGCCAAGGCCGCCCTGCGCTCGCTCGTCGGCTGGATCGCGACCGGCAATGCGCCTCCGGAGGCACCGCGGATCGAGGTGTCCGGCGACGCCCAGCCGGTGATCGAGCGCGACGGCGACGGGAACGCCCTCGGCGGGATTCGAACCCCTCCCGTCGACGTCCCCGTGGCCACGCTCTCGGGCGAACCGGGTCCCTCTGCCGCCCTCGCCTGCATCCTCTTCGGCACCACGACCCCGTTCACCCCGGAGCGCATCGCCGAGTTGTATCCGTCGCGCGCCGACTACGAGCAGCGCTACGCCGCGAGCGCGGACGTCGTGATCGGGCAGGGCTTCGTCCTCGCCGACGACCGCGACCGCCTCCTCGCCTACGCGGAGCCCACAGCCGTCCACCTCTGAATCCGTCGTTTGCGTCGAGATCTGATCACACCAGTCGGTGCTGAATCCCGACGCAAACGTGGATCGGAGGCGTCAGATGGCGCTGTGGCGGAGGAGTTCGTGGGCCATCGGGCACTCGGGGGCGATCGCCGGTGGGCCCATCGGCACCTTGCCGTGCGGGCCGACGACGTGGGTGACCACCGACGTGGCGACGACCTCGACGTCGAGCTCCCAGGGGTCGTGTTCATCGGCGAGCACGGCGAGGCGGTCGGCCATGGCATCGACGAACCCGCTCGGGAGGCGCCGGCCGAGACCGGTGACGAGCCACACGGGGGTGCCGGCAGCCGCGGCACAGGCGGCAACGGTCGACGAGCCCAGCGGCACGATCGACCGGGCCGAGTCGGTCGCCAGCGCCTCGACGAGCACGAGGTCGGCCTCGCGGCAGGCCACCCCGGCGGCACCGGCATCGACCGGTTCGTAGTCGACGTCGTACCGCTCGAGCCGGCGCACGAACGACGTGGCGGTGTGGCCGACATCCATCGCCAGCACCCGCACGTCGCCGCGGCGGATCAGACCGTCACCGATCACGTCGGGCGCGCCGATGGTGACGACGGTGGAGTCGTCGGGCAGCGCTGCCCCGAGCTCGGCGCCCGTGCGGTCGTTGCGGATCTGCTCGGCGAGCTCCCACACCGCCTCGAACGGCTCGGCCGATGTCGTCACGTTGGCGCACAACCACCACAACGGTCCGACGAACGGATGCCGCTCGACGATCCGCCGGCAAGCCACCACCAGCCCGGACGGATCGAAGCGCAGCGACCCCAACGCGTGTGCGGTCTCCTCGGCGAGCGAGGCCGGGTCCGCGCCCTGGGCCCGCGCCACGTAGCGAAGATGCTCGATCGGATGCACGAGCCCGACGGTAGCTGAGGGTCGGCCGAGCGACATCGCAGCCGTCCCCGGACATGTCACGAAGTGCCTGACCCCCCGTGACAAGTGGGTCGGGGCGGGTCGGGGTGGCTACGCTCGCAGGCCGTGGCCGACACCACTTCCCCCTCCGACGCTGCCGCCACCTCGCTGGTCGGCAAGCGGCTGCCCGCCGAGCTCACGTTGACGCCGCTCGTCGACGGCGCGGCCGGGAAGTCCCGCCCGCTGAACGACTGGCTCACCACGTTCCACCTCGCTTCGGTCATCCTCGATCCGTACACGAACGAGAGCAGCTGGATCCTGCGCACGGCGACCCGCGTCCTCGAACCGTTCCGCGGGTCCGACGCCCGGATCAACCTGATCGTCACGTCCGGCGCCGCCGACGTCAGGGCGTTCCTCGGGCCGCTCGTCGACAGCTTCCTCGTGTTCTGCGACCCCGACCGGGCGGTCGTCAAGGCGATCGGGCTCACCGAGCTGCCGGCGTTCGCCTTCATCAAGGTCGACGGCACGATCGGCGCGTGCGCCCAGGGCTGGCGGCCGCACGAGTGGGGCGAGGTCGCCGACGCGATCGCCGAGACCACCTGGTGGTCGTCGATCACGATGCCCGGCCCCAACGACCCGGGCCCGTTCGACGGTTCGCCGGCGCTCGGTTGACCGCCGCCGCCGACGGATTCCCCCGCGAGCTCCCGATCGTCGACGTCCTCGACGACATCCGAGCGGCGTTGCGGGACCGCCGGCGGGCGATCATCGTGGCGCCACCCGGCGCCGGCAAGACCACGGTCGTGCCGCTCGCGCTGGTCGACGAGGACTGGCTCGCCGGCGGGAGGATCGTGATGCTCGAGCCGCGCCGCCTCGCCACCCGGGCGGCGGCGCAGCGGATGGCGGCAACGACGCGCACCCGCATCGGCGACCTGATCGGTTACCAGACCCGCGACGAGCGCCGCATCGGGCCGAACACCCGCATCGAAGTGGTCACCGAGGGCGTGCTCACCCGTCGCCTCCAGCACGACCCTGAGCTTCCCGGTGTGGCGGTGGTGATCTTCGACGAGGTCCACGAACGGAACCTCACCGCCGACCTGGGCCTCGCGTTCGCACTCGATGCGGCCTCGACGATCCGTCCCGATCTCGCCCTCGTGGCGATGTCGGCAACCCCCGACACCGAGGGACTCCAGCGGGTGCTCGACGCACCGGTGGTGACGAGCGACGGGCGCATGTTCGACGTCGACGTCCGCTGGATACCCCGCTCCACAACTCGCTCCGGGTCCGCGCCGCGAGGAGCAAAGAGCGGGGGGAAGGGACCGCGCCGACCCCCACGCCTTGCCGCACACCAGCCGATCGAGCCCGACGTGGCCGCGGCGGTGCAGCGGGCGGTCGCCGCCGACGACGGTGACGTGCTCGTGTTCCTGCCCGGGATCGGCGAGATCCGGCGCGTCGAGCGGCTGCTCGCCGGGGCGCTCCCGGCCCACGTCGACGTGTATGCGCTCGCCGGGGCGCTGAGCCTGGAGGATCAGGATCGCGCGCTCGCGCCTTCCCCCGCCGGACGCCGGCGGGTCGTCTTGTCGACCGACATCGCCGAGACGTCGCTCACCGTCGACGGCGTGCGGATCGTCGTCGACGCCGGTCTCGCCCGCGAGCCGCGCTTCGACGCGCGGACCGGGCTCGGCCGGCTGACGACGGTGACCACCAGCCGCGCCTCGGCCGACCAACGGGCCGGGCGCGCGGGCCGCACCGAGCCGGGGGTGGCCTACCGCCTGTGGAGCAAGATCGAGCACGGCACCCGTCCCAGGCATCGGACCCCGGAGATCCTCCAGGCCGATCTCGCCGGATTCGCGCTCGAGCTCGCGGCCTGGGGCGGTGGTGGCGACCTGGCCTTCATCGACCCGCCGCCCCAGCGGACACTGGACCAGGCCCGATCACTGCTCGTCGACCTCCATGCGCTCGATCCCCACGACGGCACGATCACGCCCACGATCACTGTGCTCGGCCGGGCGATGCTCGGGCTGCCCGTCCACCCCCGGCTCGCCCGGATGGTCGCGCTCGAGCGCTCCACCCTCGCGTGCGTCGTGGCCTCGATCGTCGACGAGCGCGACATCCTCCGCGGCCGCCCCGACGAGCTGCCGGCCGACCTCGCGGTGCGCGTCGCCGTGGTCGCCGGGTCGTCGTCGCACGACGCGGCCGACCGTGGCGCGGTGTTCCGCCTCCGCGACCGGGCGGCCGACCTCGCGCGGCGTGCCGGCATCGCGTTCGACCTCGATGCCGTCGACGTCGAGCGGACGGGCGCGGCACTCGTACTGGCCTATCCCGATCGCGTTGCCGGCCGGCGTCGCCACGGTCAGTTCCAGTTGCGCTCCGGCGAAGCGGCCTGGTTGCCGGACGACGACCCGCTCGCAGCCGAACCGTTCCTCGTCGCGGCGGATCTCGACGGGCGCGGCGACCGGTCGCGCATCCGGCTCGCCGCCGGCCTCGACGCCGCCGAGGTGATCGCGGCCTTCGGCAGCGACGTCGTCGAGGACCGGGCGCTCGTGTGGAACGACGAGCGCAACGACCTCGTCGAGCGCGTCGAACGCCGGCTCGGCGCGATCCAGCTCGGTCGGTCCGAGTCGGTTCCGGAGGCCGGCGATGCGACGACGAGCGCAATCGTCGACCGGGTGCGCCGGAGCGACCTCACGATGCTCCCGTGGACCGAGGGGAGTCAGCGGCTGCGCGACCGGGTGACGTTCCTGCACCGCGAGCTCGGCGACCTCTGGCCGGACTGGTCGACCGACAACCTGACGCGGACACTGGAGGACTGGCTCGTGCCGTACGTGCCCGGGCTGCGCTCCCGCGCCGACCTGGACCGGCTCGACCTCGCCATGGTGCTGCGGGCGCAGTTGCCGTGGCCGTCCGGCGGCCAGCTCGACGAGCTGGCGCCGCCCGAGCTCACGCTGCCGTCGGGGCGCAGCGTGCCGGTCGACTACCGCGGCGAACAGCCCAGTGCGGCCGTGCGCGTCCAGGACCTGTTCGGGGTGACGACGCAGCCGACCGCGGGCGGCCGACCGATCGTGCTCCATCTGCTCTCGCCGGCCGACCGGCCGATCCAGGTCACCTCCGACCTCCCGGGTTTCTGGGCGGGGTCGTGGACCGAGGTCCGCAAGGAGATGGCCGGGCGATACCCGAAGCACCAGTGGCCCGCCGATCCGGCCAGCGCCGCACCCAAGCGGCTCAAGGACCGCTGACGCGAGTGACGGCACAGGGGCTGCCAGTGCGTTCTACGCTCGGCCGTTCATGCCGGCGCCGACTCGGACGTTTCGACGAGCAACCCTCGTCGCGGTCGTCGCCACGCTCGCCGCTGCCCTGATCGCGTCCTGCGGCCGGCCGCCGGGCGACGACGCCGCAGCGGCGACATGTGTCGGATCGACGAGCGCGGCCGATCTTGCCGCCGTGTTCGACCAGAAACCCGGCGGCCTGTTCGCCGCCGACTACCAACGGGCGATCCCGCTCCCCGACGGTCGGACGCTCTGGTTGTTCCAGGACGCGTCGATCGAGCTGCCGCCGCTGCCCGAACCGGCGACGACGACCACGACGCTGCCCGGAACACCCGAGCCTCCTCCACCCGAACCGCGCACCAAGCTCGTGCACAACGCGGCGCTCATCCAGACCGGCACCTGCTTCGACCTGCTGCGTGGCGGCACGGCGGAGAACCCGCTGCCGTGGCTCCTCGCCGGCGAGACGGCCGCGTTCTCACACTGGTTCTGGCCCCTCGACGCCTCGATCGGCGCCGACGGCCAGCTCTACGTCTTCCTCGCCGAGATGGTGGAGAACGGCCCGTTGTACCTGTCGTCCACCGAACCGATCGGCACCCGTGTGGTGGCGATCGACGTCGGGAGCCTGCGCCCGACGTGGTCGGGACGGCCGGCCGATGCGTCGCCATCGCTCTACGGCTTCTCGATCACGAGCGATGCGTCGTGGACCTACCTGTACGCGCAGTGCCATCGACAGTTCGGCTACGACCTGATCCTGTTGCCGGCACACGACCTCGACTGTGCGGCCGCGGTCACCGTGGCGCGGGTGCCCAAGGGCCGGATGTTGCAGCCACCGACGTACTGGGACGGTTCGTCCTGGCAGGCGGATCCCGCCCGCGCTGTCCCGGTCATCCCGATGGCGGGCCGGTCGATCAATCCGAGCCAGGTGCGTTGGACCGGCTCGGGGTTCGTCGCGGTCACGAAGGTCGGCGACTGGTTCGGCACGACGGTCTTCCTCGATCGGGCGCCGGCGGCCCAGGGGCCGTGGCAGACCTATGCCCGGATCCGGGTGGACCCGAAGTGCGACCCGCTCGAGTGCAACACCTACTTCGCCTCGTGGGTGCCGACGTCGATGACCGGCAGCCGGTGGATGATCGGGTTGTCGAACAACCGGTGGGACGGGGCGGTGTCGGAGATCAACCGGCCGACGTTCCTCGTCGTGCCGCCGCCGGGCCAGTTCTCGCTCGCCGCGCGGTGCAGCCGCGTCCAGTGCTGACACGGCCGGCCGACTCGCTCTTCGCCGTCGGGGAGGGGCCGTCGTAGGCTCGGGACATGGCCGAAACCCCCGAGTTCACCTACACCGAGCTGCTCCCGCTGCACGGCCCGGGTCGTGCGGACGACACAAAGTACCGGCTGGTCTCGACCGAGGGTGTGTCCACGTTCGACACGCCCGCGGGCACGTTCCTGAAGGTCGATCCCGACGCGATCCGCCGCCTCACTGCCGAGGCGATGCACGACATCGCCCACTACCTGCGCGCGGCCCATCTGCAGCAGCTGCGCAACATCCTCGACGATCCGGAGGCCTCCGACAACGACCGCTTCGTGGCGCTCGACCTGCTGAAGAACGCCTCGATCGCAGCCGGCGGCGTGCTGCCGATGTGCCAGGACACCGGCACCGCCATCGTGAAGGGCAAGAAGGGCCAGTTCGTGTTCACCGGCGGCGGCGACGAGGAGGCGATCGCCCACGGGATCTTCGACACGTACCAGACCTCGAACCTGCGCTACTCCCAGATGGCGCCGATCGACATGTACACCGAGAGGAACACGGGCACGAACCTGCCGGCGGAGATCAAGATCAGCGCCGTCGACGGCGACGCGTACAAGTTCTTGTTCATGGCCAAGGGCGGCGGGTCGGCCAACAAGAGCTACCTGTACCAGGAGACCAAGGCGCTGCTCAACGAGGCGACGCTGCTGCCGTGGATCTTCGACAAGATGCAGAGCCTCGGCACGTCGGCATGCCCGCCGTACCACCTGGCTGTCGTGATCGGTGGGACATCGGCCGAGTTCGCGGTGGAGACCGCCAAGCTCGCCTCGACGAAGTACCTCGACACGCTGCCCACGGCGGGCTCGGCGAGCGGTCATGGCTTCCGTGACCTGGAGCTCGAGCAGGCGGTGCTGAAGCTGGCCCAGACGACCGGGATCGGCGCCCAGTTCGGCGGCAAGTACTTCTGCCACGACGTGCGGATCATCCGCCTCCCACGCCACGGCGCGTCGTGCCCGGTCGGCATCGCCGTGTCGTGCTCGGCCGACCGCCAAGCCCTCGGCAAGATCACCAAGGACGGCATCTTCCTCGAACAGCTCGAGACCGACCCGGCCCGCTTCCTGCCGGAGGTGACCGACGAGCACCTCGGCGACGACTCCGGTGCCGCCGTGCAGATCGACCTGAACCGCCCGATGGAGGAGATCCGCGCCCAGCTGGCGACACTGCCGGTCACCACCCGGGTGATGCTCACCGGGCCGATGATCGTCGCCCGCGACATCGCCCACGCCAAGATCAAGGAGCGCCTCGACGCCGGCGAGCCGATGCCGCAGTACCTGCGCGACCACGCGGTGTACTACGCCGGGCCGGCGAAGACTCCGAAGGGCTACGCGTCGGGCTCGTTCGGGCCGACCACGGCGGGCCGCATGGACAGCTACGTCGAGCAGTTCCAGGCCGCCGGCGGCTCGATGGTGATGCTCGCGAAAGGCAACCGGTCGAAGCAGGTGACCGACGCGTGCGCGGCGCACGGCGGGTTCTACCTGGGTTCGATCGGTGGGCCGGCGGCCCGGCTGGCGCTCGACAACATCCGCCAGGTCGACGTGCTGGAGTATCCCGAGCTCGGCATGGAAGCGGTGTGGAAGATCGAGGTCGAGGACTTCCCCGCGTTCATCGTGGTCGACGACAAGGGCAACGACTTCTACGCCAAGGTCCGCGCCGAAGCGTCGATGCCGGTCACGCTCGGCTGACCGGCCACCCCGTGCGTTTGGGGACGGGGCCAGAACGCACGGGTCGTGCGTTTGGGGACGGGGCCAGAACGCACGAGGTCAACACGCTGTGTGGGCGGCGGCGAGGGCGGAGTCGGCGGCCGCTGAGGTGACGTCGAGGATCACGTGGGAGATCGTGCGGTCGTCGGTGCGGGCGATCGCCAGACCGATGCAGGTCGCCACGACGGGATCCTCACCGCGCCGCTCCAGCACGTTGCCGACCCACGAGCCGGCGATGCCACGGTCGTGGGTGAACAGGTCGTCGGCGATCTCGGCGTCGGTCTGGCCGGGCTCGCCGAACGGGCATCTCGTCCCGTCGTCCGGCAGCGGGCCGTCGAGCAGGTGGTCCGACACGATCCGGTCGATGCATGCCGACGACGCCGGGAAGGCGGTGTGGCCGACACCCTCCCAGATGACGTGCACCGCGTCGCCGAGCGCCGCGGCGAACTCGGTGGCGTGGACGCCGGGGGTGATCGGGTCGTACTCGGTGCCGATCACCAGGATCGGGCGGTCGACGTCGACCGCTTCGACCGGCTCGATCGTGTGCGTGTTGCGGGGCAGCGCGTCGCAGAACCCTGCACCCTCGATCTGAGCGCCGAAGTCGGCGCAGTAGATGACGAGGTTGGCGGCCTCGAACGACGGCCCGGGCCGCTCGCTCGGCGGGTCCTCGCCGTCGGGCGCCGTGGTCGGATCCTCGGCGGCCAGTGCAGCCAGCGCCGACGCGTCACCGGCGCGGGCGTCACCGAGTGCGGTCGCGAGGAGGGGCCAGTCGCCCGCGTAGGTCAACTCGCTCTGCAGCACCCGGTCGAACACGGCTCGGTCGACGGTGGCCGGGTCGTCGTCGAAGTCGGCGGTGGGCAGCGAACCGACCGTGTCGCGCAGATCGTCGAGCGCGGCCGCCGTGTCGCTGCCCATCGGACAGGCCGCGGACTGGTCACACAACTCGATGAAGCGGTCGACCGCCGCATCGCTGCCGTCGTCGGCGTAGTACGGGAAGCCGCCGCCCATCGGTCCGTCGGAACCGCCGACGAGCGGATCGGTGGCGCCGTCGAGCACGAAGCGGCCCACCCGATCGGGGAAGCGGGCCGCGTACGTCGCACCCACGATCGTGCCGTAGCTGTAGCCGAGGTAGTCGAGCCGGTCCTCACCGAGCGCGACCCGGATCGCCTCCAGGTCTTCGGTCGAGTACGGCGCCGACAGGTAGGCCGCCAGGTCTCCCGTGTGGCTCGCGCACTCGGCGATGAAGGACGCGCTGTCGGTGTCGGGATCGTCGCCGCAGTCGATCGGCGGCGTCGACGAACCGATCCCACGAGGGTCCCAGCTGACGATGTCGTAGGCCCGGAGGATGCCGGCCGGCATCGCCGAGCGCAGGGCCCACGCGGCATCGAGCCCGGACCCTCCCGGCCCGCCGGGGTTCATCACCAGCGTGCCGCGGCGGGCGCCGGTGGCGGGATGACGGGTGAGGGCGAGCGTCACCGGCTCCAGCGTGGCGATGCCACCGTCGCCGAACGGATCCATCTCGACCTCGAGCGTCGAACACTCCCATCGGCTGGTGCCGAGCAACGTCGCCGACGGGATGCCGAAGTCGGCGCACGAACCCCACATCAGTGTCGAGGTGTCGGGAGCCGGCACCGCCTCGGGCTCCGGGTCGGCCGGGTCGCCGGTCGCACCCGGACCGTCCTCCGACGCCGTCGGCCGTTCGGGCACGGCCGGATCCCCGGACGGATCGGCGATCGGGGTCTGCGCTCGCACCTCGGCGGCGACGCCGCTGTCGGCGCTGCAGGCCCCCGCCAGGAGAGCGAACGAGAGCGCGACGGTCGCCGCGCGTTTCAGCATTCGAGGCGTCCGCTCATCGACGCCAGACGATACGTCAGACCATGGCGGCTTTGACGGCGGCTCGCGTCGCCGCGGCCTCGTCGGGGTTGCCCGGGAACTCGACCGCACCGAAGTCGGTGACCCCGATGTCGGCCAGCGCGAGGATCCGCTCGGTCACCTCGGCTTCGGTGCCGGTGATGGCGATGTCCTCCGGCCCGGCGGCACCCTCGCGGTCGAGCATCGCCCGGTAGCTGGGGAGCGTGCCGTAGATCTGGAAGACCTCGGCACAGCGGGCCTTGGCGGCCTCGGTGTCGCTGGTCACGCAGACCGGCAAGGCGGCGATCACCCGCGGCGCGGGCCGTCCGGCCGCGTCGGCCGCCGCGGTGATCGTCGGGATCGTGTGCGTGGCCAGCGTCTCCGGGCCCGTGCACCACGTGAGCGTGCCGTCGGCGAGCTCGGCGGTCACCTTCAGCAGCTGCGGTCCGAGTGCGGCAACGACGATGCCGAACGGTCGCGGCTGCGCGAGCGACAGCCCGGCATGGGTCGTGTACTTCTCCCCGACATGGCTCACCGGCTCACCGCGCGACAGCGGGCCGAGGATGCTCAGGTAGTCGCGGAGGTGGCGAACGGGCTTGTCGAAGCTCAGCCCCATCATCTGCTCGATCACGATCTGGTGGCTGAGCCCGATGCCGAGCGTGAGCCGCCCGTCGCAGGCGTCGTTCACCGTGAGGCACTGCTGGGCAAGCATCATCGGGTGGCGCGGGAACGTCGGCACGACCGCGGTGCCGAGCTCGATCCGTGGCACCTCCCGACCGGCGACGGCGAGCGCCGTCAGCGCGTCGTGACCGAAGATCTGGGGGATCCAGAACGAATCGAACCCGTCTCGCTCCGCCTGTGCCACATCGGCGACGATCGCGGCCACCGATCTGTCGACTGCCCCGCCACCGAAATATCCGATTCGCATCCCCGGAACCTAGCGATCCCCCGTGCGTATCACGGCGTCGGCCGCGCGCAGCATGTCGCGCGACGACGGTTGCAGCCCGATCTGCGTGCCGATCAGGCCGGTGGACACGCGCTCGACCACGCCCCACTCCCAGACGGCCTGCTCGTAGAGCCCCGTCCGTCGAGCGAGCCACCGCGAGCGACGGCGAGGGTCCGCTTCGGCCAGGAGCTCGACCGGGTCCTCACGCATGAGGATCCCGAGGTCGTACTCCGGTTCGGCGAGCAGCCCGTCAGGGTCGACGAGCTGGTACGTGTCCGCCGTGCCGGGCACTTGGAGCGCGTTCCACTGATGCACGTCGCCGTGCACGAGGCGGGCGCGCTCGTCGTCGTGGGCCGCGATCCGCCGCGACGCACACGTGACCGCGTCGTCGACGGCGCGCTCCGAGCAGGGCCGATCGAGTGCCTCCCACAGGGTCGTGATGTTGTCGATCAGCCAGAGGCCCTTCGCCGCTCCCGTCGGCAGGCCGCTGTCCGGTGCCGGCCGCCACATCCGGGCCGCGAGGTCGCACAGGATCTCGTGCCGTCGCTCGATCGGGAGGCCGATGCGGAACATCGATGGCCCGAGTTGCTCCAACAGCATGGCCCCGCGGGCGGCGTCGGATCGGAGCAGTCGGACACACCCGTCACCTCCGGCGAGCCGGAGCGCGGTGATCTCGTGCCCGGCCGCCCCGGAGTCGCGCGGCACCAGGACCTTGAGCACCACAGGCAGGCCGTCGTACGTGAGCGCGGACGCCACGTACGCCTCGGTGCCGTCCTCGTACGGCGCGCCGACCTCGATCCCCCACTCCATCTCGAGCTCGGCGACCAGGGTCGGCAGGTCGCGCAGCCATCCCGCCGCACCGACGGCGCGGGCCTTGTTGCCGACCACGTCGGGCACGTCGAGCACGCCCAACCATCGCACAGGGCGGAGCTGCCGGTTCAGCTCACCGAGACGAGATCGAGCCAGTCGTCGCTGAAGTAGTCGACGTCGCCGTCGGGCATCAGCAGCACCTTCGTCGGTGCGAGCTCGCGGACGAAGTCCTCGTCGTGGCTGACGAGGATGATCGCGCCCGGCCAGTCGATGAGCGCGCCCGCGACCGCGTCACGCGACGGCGGGTCGAGGTTGTTCGTGGGCTCGTCGAGCAGCAGCAGGTTGTTGCGGCCGACCATCAGCATCGCCAGGGCGAGCTTGGTCTTCTCGCCGCCCGACAGCGTGCCGGCGTCCTGGAACACCTTGTCGCCGGACAGGCCGAACATGCCGAGCAGCCCGCGGAGTTGCGTCTCGGTGAGGTTGATGCCCGGGGGCACGGCGTCGCGGATGTTGGTCAGCAGCGACTCGGTCGTGCGCAAGTTGTCGTGCTCTTGCGCGTAGTAGCCGGCGTGCACCTGGTAGCCGAACTCGAAGTCGCCGAGGTCGGCCGTGGTCTCGCCGGCGAGGATCCGCAGCAGGCTCGTCTTGCCGGCGCCGTTCAGGCCCAGGACGAGGAGGCGTTCGCCGCGGCCGAGGTCGAAGCCGATGTCCTCGAACACGGTCGGCCCGCCGTACGCCTTGCACAACCCTGACGCGTTGATCACCGTGGTGCCGCACGCCGGCGGGTCGGGGAACCGGACGTTGATCGTCTTCGCGTGGCGCGGGGCGTGGACACGCTCGGTTTCGAGACGGGCGATGCGCTTCTCCACGCTGTGGGCCATCGCCGCCTTGGTCGCCTTGGCCCCGAAGCGGTCCACCACCGACTGGAGCCGGTCGATCTCCTTGGCCTGCAGCGTGGCCTTCTTGGCCCGCCGCGCCTCGTCCTCGGCGCGGGACCGCTGGTACTGGGTGTAGGTCCCGCGGTACTCGATCACCTCACCGACCGATGCTTCGGTCGGGCGGTCGAGGTGCAGGACGCGGGTGATCGACTCGTCGAGCAGTTCGAGGTCGTGGCTGATGACGAGCAGCGCGCCCTTGTACTGGCGCAGGAAGCCCATCAGCCAGGTCTTGGCGTCGACGTCGAGGTGGTTCGTGGGCTCGTCGAGGCACAGCACGTCGGAGCCGGCGAACAGGATGCGGGCCAGCTCGACCCGGCGCCGCTGGCCGCCCGACAGCGTGCTGATCGGCTCGTCGAGCCGGGCGTCGGGGATGCCGAGGCCGGCCGCCATCGCCCTGGCCTCGCTCTCGGCGGCGTACCCGCCGTTGGTGCGGAAGGCCTCCTCGGCGTTGAGGTAGCGGCCGACGTTGCGCTCGTCGGGCGTCTCCTCCATGGCGATGCGCAGCTTCTCGATGCGCACCATCTCGTCGTCGATGCCGCGGCCCGACAGCACGTGGGTGACGCAGTTACGTCCCTCGAGCGCAGAGTCGATCTTCGGGTCCTGGGGGAGGTACCCGAAGCCGCCCTTGCGCACCACGCGGCCCGACTTCGGCTCGTTGGCGCCGCCGAGCACCTTGAACAAGCTGGTCTTTCCCGCCCCGTTGCGCCCGACGATGCCCACCTTGTCGCGCGGCATCACCGTGAAGCTGGCGGAGTCGACGACGAGCCGGCCCCCCACTTCCACCGAGATCGCCTGGGCCTGGAGCACCCGTCCAGGCTACGGGTTGGGCGAAAACGTCAACCGGCCTTGCGTCACGCGTCCGCGGCGTGGCGTGGCGATTCACCCGCC
>CAZYWK010000027.1:26886-30254 GCA_964651825.1 uncultured Ilumatobacteraceae bacterium
CCACCGCCGGTCGAGCCGCCGAGGGTGGTCGTGGGGGTGGTGCGCGGGACCGTGCTGGTCGCAGCCGAGCCGCCGGTGGTCGAGCCGCCCGAGCCACTGGAACTCCCGGACGACCCGGTGCCACCACCACCGGTACCGCCGCCACGGGAATCGTTGGTGAAGACGGACTTCAGGCACTCGCCCTCGCCGAGGCTGGCGGGGCCGAGCGCGGCGGCCGTCATCTCCACGAGCACCTTGCGACCGTCGTTGGTCGGATGGATGCGGTCGCCGCTGAGCACACCGGGATACTCCGACACGGGCTGCCAGTCGACGACGGTGACGTTGTCGAACTCGCCGGCGAGCTTGCGGATCGTCTCGTTCACCTCGGCCATCTCCGGCCGGTAGAGCGACACGGTGTACAGCATCGTCGGGCGGGGGGCCAGGCGGGTGAGGATCATCCGCAGCTCAGCCTCGTAGCGCTCCTGATCGCGGCCGTAGTTGGTCCCGAGGAACACCGCGGCGACGTCCCAGTCGTCGTCGGTGCCCGCGACGGGGTCGACGACCTTGTCGATCACCCGGTTGCCGAAATCGACGAACTGGCTCCGTTCGGCCTCGACCTGAACGGCCCAGCCGAGCGGGACGAGCTCGTTGCACATGTACGCGCCGTACCGGGTGGCGGTGCCGGCCATGATCGAATCGCCGATCACCAGCACCCGGTTGCCGATCGCCTGCTCACCGATCAGCTCGGCGGTCGTGCCGTCGTCGCGCACCGGGCGGGTGATGATCACCAGCGGGCTGCGTTCCGGCGGCACGGTCGACGGGAGCACGCCCACGCCACCCACCGTCGGCAGCGGTGTCGCCGCAACGTCGGCGGACTCGACGTCGGCCGCCGAGCCACCGCTGGCGCACGCCGCCAACGCGACCGTGCAGGCGGCCGCGACGAGCATCGATGGGCGGCGAGTCACCGGCCCATTGAAGCGCCTCGCGGCGCCGGTTTCACGTCGGCCGGTTCGAACGCAGCTCGTCGCGGATCTCGGCGAGCAGGTCGAGCTCGGTCGGGCCGGCCTCTTCCTCCTTCTGTTCGCCGCGGAAGCGGTTGTAGGCCTTGAGCACGAAGAAGAGGATCAGGGCGACGGCGAGGAAGTCGATGATCGCTCCGAACACCAGGCCGATCGGGAAGAACGTGTCGCTGATCGAGAAACCGATCTCACCGATGTTCGCCTCACCGAAGATGAGCGCGATGAGCGGCGTGATCACCGCGGCGAGGAGCTGGTCGATGATCGCCTTGAAGTACAGGGCCATCACCAACCCGACGGCGATGGTCACCACGTCGCCCTGGTTGATGAACTCCTTGTACTCCTTGATGAAATTCTTCAGCATCCGACCAGTCAAGCACGTCGCTAGGACCCGGTCGACAGATCGTCAGCGCGCCGTCCAGCCGCCGTCGACGATGATGCTCTGCCCCGTCAGGAACGATCCGGCCGGCGACGCCAGCAGCAACAGCGCTCCGTCGAGCTCTTCCAGCTCACCCATGCGCGGGATCGGCGAGTTGGCGAGGATGAACTTTTCGCTGCCCTCGTCGCCGTCCATGCCGGCGGTCATCTCGGTGGGGAACCACCCGGGGCAGAGGGCGTTCACCACGATCCCCTTGCGTGCCCATTGCAGCGCCAGCTCACGTGTGAGGTTGACGACGGCGCCCTTGCTGGCGCAGTAGTGGGCCTGCTTCACCGGTGTCGAGCCGACGTGGCCGAGCATCGAGGCGATGTTGACGATCGCTCCCGCGCCGGTGGCGATCATCGACGGGGCGACGAGCTTGGACAGGTGCCACAACGCGGTGACGTTCACCTCCATCACCGAACGGAACAGCTCGAGCGGCTCGTCGGCGATCGGCATCGGGTCGGCGACGCCGGCGTTGTTGACGAGCACGTCGACGCGCCCGAACCGTTCGAGTGCCGTCGCGACGAGCTGTTCGCGATCGTCCTCCTGCGCCATGTCGGCGGACACGGGGAGCGAACCGGCGAGCTCGGCCGAGAGCTGATCGAGCCGGTCGGCGCGACGTGCCGTGACGACCACGCTCGCGCCGACGGCGTGCAGGACGCGGGCGAAGTGAGCGCCGAGCCCGGACGAGGCCCCGGTCACGATGGCGACCTTGCCATCGAGTCGGAAGCGGTCGAGAGGGTCGGTCACGCTGGTCATGTCGGCCGACAGTAGGGCGCGGCACCGCGCGAGCGTGTGTCGATCGCGACGGTTCGATGACAACCTGCGCACGAGGTCGTATCTCCCGAGCATCTGGGAACTCCCGAGGAGTATGAAGTCCGATGTGGAACTCCGCGCTCCCTCCGATCGGCAGACCCAGTGGGTCACGATCATCCGGCTCGCCGTCGTCATGTCGACGCTCGCAGCGCTGTTCGCGATCGTCGTCTCGGCCTTCGGCGACGTGTCGCAGGCTGCAATCGTCATCCCGGTGATCGTCGTGGCGTTCAGCGCCAGCTGGCTGCTCACCGGCCGGGCACAACGAGGAACCACCGGCGTCGTACGCTGAAGCGGATGAAGGTCCGCATCGGGTTCGGCCTCGGAACCCGGACCACCCTCAACGGCGACACGTTCGCCGTGGTGGTCGACGAGCTGGAACGGCTCGACTTCGACTCGCTGTGGCTGTCGGAGCGGATCAACGCCGAAGCACCCGACCCGCTGGTGGCGATGGCGTTCGGGGCCGGCCGCACGACGAACCTCAAGTTCGGGATGTCGGTGATGGTGCTGCCCGGCCGCAACCCGATCGTGCTGGCCAAGGAGTTGGCGACCCTCGCCACGCTGTCCGGCGGCCGGCTGCTGCCGGCATTCGGGCTCGGCGCGGTCGACCCGTTGGAGCAGCAGGCGTTCGGGGTCGAACGCAGCGAGCGGGCCGCCATCTTCGACGAGATGCTGGCCGTGATGCGACTGGCCTGGACCGGTCAGGCGATCCACCACGACGGTGCCCGGTTCCACTACGACGGCATCCGGGTGCGCCCGGCGCCGAAGCGGATGGACGTGTGGCTGGGCGGTCAGGCGCCATCCGAGCTCCGACGCATCGGCCGCTCCGCCGACGGCTGGCTGCCCTCGTTCGTCACGCCCGCCGACGTCGAGGCCGGCCGCGCGGTGATCGAATCGGTCGCCGCCGAGCACGACCGCGAGATCGAAGACGACCACTACGGGGTGCTCATCCCGTACACGTTCGGCCCGATCCCCGACCAGTTCCGAGCGGTGCTGGCCAAGCGCCAGCCGCACGTCACCGACGTGTCCGAGCTCGTGCCGACGTCGTGGGACACCTTGATCGCGAGCATCAAGCGGTTCGTCGATGTCGGCACGTCGAAGTTCGTCGTGCTGCCCCTCGACGAGCCCGGCACCGCCGA